>JAPLPK010000204.1 GCA_026400275.1 Burkholderiales bacterium | reverse complement strand
TCGACCAAAGGATTATGAGTCTAGAAAAAAACTCAACCCCACCAACACGTTAGCGCCTGCAGTCATCTACAAACGCACCTCTATTCTAGGGCTGGAAAGCCGCATACTTGCTGGGCCGTTTTGTGTTTTGTAGATGACTTTTATTGGGCTGACACCTATAAAGTTAGGCCATGAAACCATCCGCTTTACCAAGCCAACCTGACGGGCTATTTTCCCCCGCTGTGGGGAGCGCTCACCTGCCAAACACGGTACAGAACAGAACGCCAACGGGCGCCCGGCAACATGCGGCAATCGAAAAACTTGTGGCGATGTGTGCGGCATCCGTGGTGGTGGCAGACCCACACCAAGGCATCACAGCGGAAGTGCGGCGAGACCGCGACGGCGGAAAAGGCTGGAAATAGGCGTTAAGAGAAAAAGTGCTCCCCTCGCTGGGCACCGCTACCGGGCGCGGGAGTTTCGATTAGAGGTCGAACAGAGCCCTGGTTTGCCTACTAAGAGAACCAGTTCAACACCAGAATTAACCAACTCAAAACCAAGATGAAAACACGGTTAAACCCAATAACCACGCGGGTCTCAAGGATCGGAAACTAGACATTCAAGAGTCGAAATTCAGCACATTGCGGTACACTTGATTGATGGAAACGCCCCCTACTACCGAAAGCTCCAAGTCTGAGGGGGCAACGTCTTTTGCGGACCGCATAAAACAAGCTCGCGATGAACGGGGCTTTACCCAAGGTGCAGTTGCAAATCGAACAAAAATGTTTGATCCCGATAAACGTGGCATCTCAAGAACTGCCCTGATCGGATATGAACAAGGTACTTCAAACCCAGGTCTTAGGGAAATCCGGCTTCTTTGCGAAGTCCTTGCTGTAACACCAAATTGGCTAATTTTCGGTACTGACTCTGCAGTGGGGGTATCTCACACCGCAAGTGAACTCCTGAAACGACAGTCAAGCCAGCTGGCAGTAGTTCTACGAACCGCATTGGCGTTGACTGTGTTGAAGGGACACGAAAGGGAGGCTCTGCAAAGTTTGGTGTTGTCGTTGGTGGGGCGCCAATTGGGGGACTTGCGGCTTTCCGGTCTGCTGAGTTTGTCCGATCTGATGGAACAAGCATTTTTTGCACAACTCAAGGCGTTTTCTTCCAATTTTGACGAGTCGAAATCCCTTGAAGAAATTGCGGAGGCCATGTCGTACCAGTTCCGCACAAATTTTGGCAACAAGCTAAAACTTGATGAAGAAGGCGACCCCATCGGTGGGGAGTGGACCTATCCGGACCCCAAGGGGACGGCAAAGTGGAAGCCGTAAAACCAGCATCCACGAGATTGTTTTAAATCTCGACTTTTTTATGTTCAGATAGTTGACCATCCATAAACGGATGGTTAAACTCCGGCGTGTCGAATATCCGACATTAAGGAGTTCAGAATGGCGACACAAAGCCGCACCCCACTTACCCCCGACCTCTCAAAAGCTGCCCGCCGTGAGCTCATGCTTACGCAAAGCAACGTCATTGCCGATTCTGGTATCCAGTCTTACAAGCTCAAGCAATTTGAAGCCAAGCGCTATAGCCTTGAATTGAGCGAAGCCAACCAGCTTCGGGATTTTTACGAATCCCTTGGTGTGAATTTGGAGCAACTCGCAGCACACGAAGCAACCAAGCGCCCCCCGGTAGACGGGGAAACACTTGCACAGCGAGGCTTAACCTACCAGTCACGCCCAGGCTTCCTGATCGCCGAAAACATCGACCAAGGCCGCGTAGATAGCGTCCTTGAACGCATGGAAGAAAACGAGCAGCGTGTAACCGAGCTGATCGCCCAAGAGCACACGTCCACCCTATTCGGGGGAGTGTCCACGGCCACAGATACCGCCATGCGCGAATTGTTCGGACGCTTGGCAGAAAACCATCTGCTATTCCGCTTTTTGCAAGGCAGAACCCTCATTACAACCCCAAAAGATAACCCCGCAACCATCGGGGACCACCTGGGCCATTGGGCGAAAGACTCCCCGCTCTATGACGTGCTCACCCTTTCGGATGACACGGCAAACCTTGACGACTTGGAGGGCTGAGCTATGCACGCGCCCATTTCCATGCTCGTCGGCCCCGGCAACTCGAAGGCCGTAGCGGTCATCGTCGTTCTTGCTGGCTTGTTCGCAGTTGCTGCATTCCAACGCCAGCAAGCGACCACCACGACCTCACGCTGACCCAGTAGTCCCAACCTGCAGGCGCACCGCAAGTGCCTGCAAACAGATCCGAGGTAGAGCCATGCTCGTAACACAGCAATCTAGATCAGGCAACGTGCCTTCTCAATGCCAAGCAGTGGGCAGTCGGGCAGCCTCACTATGTCCTGACTGGGCGCCGCTGGGCGCCGACCAGGGGACCCACGCAGTGGGGTGGGGAGGGAACCCGGTCACGCCGGTTGCATACGTCGCCCCGGTGGTGACCGCATCGCCCCCGCATTTCCGCGTGGTGGATACCGGCGTTGCATTCGTTGTGGCCTATGCAAGAACCACCAGGGATGAAGCCGTGGCGGTATCAGAGCACGGCCAGGCCACCAGCGCAGCACAAGAGGCCCGCCGCCTCAATCGACAACGGGGAGCCAAGCCCCGCGCACGCCGCCCCGCCCGCTGCTTCGTTGCTGACGCGTTCGCCTGAAAGGTTGTACATGAAAACCATCTACTCCACTTCCCGCGAGTCAGCGGGGAACGGCTTCGCCTCGTGGTGGCGCAGCGATATCGACCCGCGATTTTTCTACGTGTCGATTTATGACGTTTTCTTCGGCACTGCCAGCGATGGCCGGGCCGTGGTTGATGACTTCGGAAACCTCGTTGCTCTCAAAGGCTGAACCATGCCCAAACTTGATTTGCTGATTGCCAAATTGGATTTCTACGTTGTCGGCCCCGGCTGCAAGTCGCTGTTCTCGTTCGAGGTATGCGAGGAAGGCATTTTCCTGTTCATCACGCCAATTCAGTTTGCGCTGCTCTGGCCCTGGGTCAAAGTCTGATGCACGCCCCCACAACCCGCCCGTTCGCCTGGTGGGCCGCCCCCACCCAGCGCGCCCACGCCCCGCAGACCATACCAGCGCCTGCGCGCCGGCCCTTTTCAAAGCCGAATGCCGGGATGCCACCCGCCCCGGGTTCGGCCCTGAAAACGGCCCAAGTTTTCCAGTTCCCCCAGCGAAAGCCCGTATGAACGACCAGCCCACCTATGCCCCCGGCCTGATCTCACGGCCCGAACCGCGCATGAGCGATGCAGCTTTCCGCCTGCGCAACCTGCGTGCCCACTTCGAGCGCTGCCAAGAGGCCCGGCCCTTCGACGATGCCGACGCCTACAACGCCGAATGCCGCCTACGTGAGCAAGGCGCTTACCTGATCGGGTATTTCGCATGATGGCCGCTGCAGCATTGCCAGACGCCACCGCTTTCGACCTGAGCGACTGCGACTTGAACGACGCCGCACGCCGGGCCTCCGCGTCCTGTCAGCGCATTTGCGCACGCTGGAAAAACGACGAAACACCCGAGCCCACCATACGCCGCATCCTGCGCAACATTGCCAGGCAGCACAGCATCCAGTTGCCCAACAAAGCCAGCCTACTGGAGGTCACCAACCGGCTATGCGATACCGCATGGTGGCGCCGGGCGCTGCGCAAGCGGTTTCGCTCGGTAGAGCATGCCGCCATCCTGGCCGGGCGCGTCCACCGCCACGCCGGACGGTATGTGTCGGACCACGCCATGAAGCGCGCCATACGCGACCAACAGCGGGTTTCTGAACTGCTGGCCTCCCTGGTGGCGATCAACCAGGCCACGGGCGAAATGCTACCGCTGGATGAACTGGCAAAGGGAAGCCTTGCCAACCCCGCCAACCGCCGCAGCGCCCTGATGGCGCGCATCAAGGGTATCGAGGCACACGCCAAGGCCAAGGGGTACGAGGCGCTATTCCTCACCCTCACCTGCCCCAGCCGGTTCCACGCCCGGCACAGCAGCGGCCAGCGCAACGACCGCCACGACCGCACCGCGCCCCGCCAGGCGCAGGCATACCTGAATCAGGTATGGCGGCTGGCCATGCGCAAGCTGGAGCACTGCGGCGTGCCCTTGTGCGGGCTACGCGTAGTGGAGCCGCACCACGACGGGTGCCCGCATTGGCATGTGCTGGTGTTCACTCCGCCCGAGCACTGCGAACAGGTGATTGCCACATTCAGCGCCTATGCCCTGAGCGAGTCACCCAACGAACCAGGCGCGGCAGAACACCGCTTTGTGGTGGAGCACATCGACCCGGCCAAGGGCAGCGCCGTGGGCTACGTCGCCAAGTACGTGTCCAAGAGCATCGACGGTGAAGGCGTGGGCACCGACCACGAAACCGGCGAGGCCGCGGCGTCGTCGGCCTCCCGCATCGTGGCCTGGGCGCGGCTGTGGGGCATCCGCCAATTCCAGTTCTTCGGCGTGCCTCCCATCACCCCCACGCGGGAACTGTTCCGCCTGGGCAGCGTGGGCGATGAAAGCCCCGGCCTGCTGGCCGCGTTCGCCGCCACCAAGGCAAACGACTACGGCGCCTGGCTGATGGCCTGCGAGGTCTTCAAGCTGGATTTCGAGGTGGTCTACGCGGAGCGCCCCAGCACCCGTTACCGCGACGAAGTGGCCCGCTGCATCAAGGGGGTGAAGGCCAGCGCCTGCGACCTGCTGAGCGCCCTGCTGTTCACCACCCGCACCGACGAATGGCGCATCGAAACCAAGGCCAAGCCGCAGGAATTGGAGGTTTTGACCCCGCACCCTGCCCCACCTTGGACTAGATTCAATAACTGCGCACCTGTTGATTTACAAGGCTTTTTCGTTGCCCCGATAGAAATAGAGGCCCCGAAATCGGCTCCCAAAAAACGGGACTGTTACACGCACCAGGCAGCGCGGCCAGAGGACGCATTTTTAGCGGCCCATGGCCCCTACAGACCCGGCCAATCCCGCATTTTTTACGAGGCACCCGCACCATGATCAGCGCACCAAAAGAGGTTTGGGGAGTAAACGTATTCGCCGCATTTGTGGATGAGCTGGGCATGGCCCAAACCTGCAACATCCTGGGCGTGCCAGAGGCCAAGGTGCGCCGCTGGCTGCGCAATACGGGTGTGCGGGACCTGGACCCCGTGCCCCGCATGGCGGTGCTGGCGCTGTACTGGGAAACCAAATTTGGGCGCTCCATGATCGACACCGCCCAGGTGAACGAAATACGGCTGCTGTACCAGCGCATCCACCTGCTGGAAGACCAGTTCGCCAAGGCCCGTGACATTGTCATAGGCCTTCGCAAGCTGCACACCGGCACCGCCAACGAAGCCTATTTCGACGATCTGCAGGAGATAGAGCGCTTCAAGCTGGACACGTATGGCGTGTCACGCAGCGTGGCGGAAGAACAGCAACTCCGGGCGCATGCGGGGTGATCACCACTATGGACACAATGATTTTTCTCACCTCGGATGAGGTCACCGAATTGACCGGGTTCAAGACCCCGGCCCGTCAGGTCGAATGGCTGAGCAAAAAGGGCTGGCGGTTCGAAATCAACGGCAACCGCAGGCCCATCGTGGCCCGCAAATACACCGAGAAGATGCTGGGGTGCGGAGCGCCAGAAGACGCGGCCTACAAACCTAATTTTGCAGCACTGAGGGCTGCGTAATGGGGCGAAAACGACAAGGCAACTTTGATGACCCGCCGCGCTTTCACAAGAAGGACAACATCTGGTATCACGTCAGCGGCACGCTACCCCGCAAATGGACAAAACTGTCCAAGGACCGGGCCGAAGCTTTACGCCTGTGGGCGCAGCGCGAAGGCGTGCAGGAAGACGATTCAACCCGGCTTTTCTCCGTGGTGGCCCGGCGCTATGTGCGCGAGGTGTTCCCCACCAAGGGCGTGCAAACGCGCTGGGACAATGAAAAAGAGCTGGCGAACCTGCTCAAGGTCTTCGCGCATATGCCTATCGACGCCATCGCGCCGATGCACATACGCGAGTATCTGGACATTCGCGGCCAGGTGGCGAAGGTACGGGCGAACCGAGAAAAAGCTTTGTTCTCCCACATCTTCAACAAGGCACGGGAGTGGGGCTACACCGCCACGCCCAACCCCTGCCAGGGCGTGAAGGGTTTCCGAGAAACGGGCCGTTCTCGCTACGTCACAGACGCTGAATTTGCCCAGGTGAAAGCGCATGCCCACCCCACGGTGATTGACGCTATGGACCTGGCATTACTCACCGGCCAGCGCCCGGCCGACGTGCTCAAACTCAAGCGGGCAGACGTGCGCGACGGGGCTCTGTGGATCGTGCAAAACAAGACCTGCGCCCGCCTGGGGATCGAAGTTACCGGCGAACTTGCGGAAGTCATCGCCAGGATCACCGCCCGCTCCAACAAGGTCACCAGCCTATTCCTGATCCAAGACGACAACGGCCAGCCGCTCAGCAAGGATGCGCTGCGCTCACGCTTCGACAAGGCGCGCACGCTGGCCGGTGTGAGTTTTCAATTTCGGGATATTCGGGCCAAGGCTGCAACCGATACGGGCGACCTGGCGCACTCGCAGAAGCTGCTTGCGCACAAAAACCGGGGGATGACAGAGCACTACGTTAAGGCCCGAATGGGCGACCGAGTGAAGCCGCTCAGGTAGCCGCCACAGTTACACGTGGCCAGCGGCGCCGGCTCACTGTTACGCCCATCGATCAAGCAGTTACAGCAGCCGGCAGTTACACGTGCCCTGGTTGGCTGTAACACTGACCAGGTGCACTTAACCACTGAAGAAAAGCGGGGGCGATTGCAGGTCTTAACAGCAGTGCAAGAACCACCGCCAAACCAATAGCCCAACTGGGCCAAACGGTCCGTTTTCCGGAATGGTAGGGCGTGAGTGACTTGAACACTCGACCAAAGGATTATGAGTCCTCTGCTCTAACCAACTGAGCTAACGCCCCACACAACCCAGCATTCTAACTGGCGCCGAGGCCTATTTTTGGTGGCTGAGGGCGTTGCTGACCAGCTTGGACGTAATGTCCACAATTTGGATCATGCGGTCATAGGCCATGCGGGTGGGGCCGATGACGCCCAGGGTGCCGACGATCTGGCCATCGACCTCGTAGGGGGCGCTGACGATGGACAGCTCTTCGAAGGGCACGACCTGGCTTTCACCACCGATATAGATGCGCACGCCCTCGGCCCGGCTGGAGACATCCAACAGGCGCATCAGCTGCGTCTTTTGCTCGAACAGATCAAACGCCCGGCGCAAGTGGCCCATGTCGCTGGAAAAGTCGCTGACGGACAGCAGGTTGCGCTCTCCCGAGATAACGACCTCGTCCTGCTCGCGCGCCAGGGCTTCGGAGCCGGCATTCACCGCCGCCTGCATCAGGCTGGCGATTTCGCCACGCAATGACTCGACCTCGTTCTTCAACCGCTCGCGCACCTGCTCAATGGATAGGCCGGCGTAGTGACCGTTGAGGTAGTTGGCCGCCTCGACCAGTTGCGAGGACGAGTAATCGACCTCGGTGAAGATCACGCGGTTCTGCACATCGCCCTCGGGCGAGACGATGATGACCAGAAAGCGCCGCTCGGACAGGCGCAAAAATTCGATATGGCGAAACACCGAAGTGCGCCGCGGCGCCATCACTACTCCGACAAACTGCGACAGGTTAGACAGCAGATTCGCGGCGTTGACGATGACCTTTTGCGGCTGCTCGGCGACCAGCTTGGGCGGCGCCAACGGGCCGGGCTGGGCGGTGAGCATGGTGTCCACAAACAGGCGGTAGCCGCGCGCCGTGGGAATGCGACCGGCCGAGGTGTGCGGACTGACGATCAGGCCCAGCTCTTCCAGGTCGGACATCACGTTGCGGATGGTGGCCGGCGACAGATCCAAGCCAGAGGCTTTGGATAGCGTGCGCGAGCCAATCGGTTGGCCATCGGCGATATAGCGCTCGACCAGCGCTTTCATTAACAACTTGGCACGGTCATCGAGCATGTCACCATTTTAATGATGTAATTTGTGGATGAAATCACAATTCCGCCACGTGGCGCTATTTGGGAAATATGCTGCACCAGGCACCCTTGTCGCCAACGCCTCGTCGTGCAAGGTGCTGGAGGACATTGCGCAATTTTTAAGCAGCCAGGGATGCACCGTGGTGGTGGACCTGGAGACAGTGGCCAACACCGGCCTGCAGGGCTATCCGGCGCTGGATGTGGACGCGATTGGCAGGCAATGCGACCTGGGCCTAGTGGTCGGCGGAGACGGCACCATGCTGGGCATAGGCCGGCAGATGGCGCAGTACGGCGTGCCGCTGATCGGTATCAACCAGGGGCGCCTGGGCTTTATTACCGACATCCCTCTCAACAACTACCAGGCCACGCTGACGCCCATGCTGCTGGGCGCCTTCGAGGAAGACCACCGCAGCCTGATGCACGCGAGGGTGATGCGTGGTGGCGAGTGCGTATTCAGCGCACTGGCCATGAACGACGTGGTGGTGAACCGCGGAGCCACATCCGGCATGGTGGAACTGCGGGTGGAGGTGGACGGCCACCTGGTGTCCAACCAGCGGGCCGACGGCTTGATCATCGCCACGCCCACCGGCTCCACCGCTTATGCACTGTCGGCCGGCGGGCCGCTGATGCACCCCTCCATCCCCGGCTGGCTGATGGTGCCCATTGCCCCGCACACATTGACAAACAGGCCTATCGTGCTTGCAGATGCTGCGGAGGTAGCTATAGAACTCATAGCAGGCCGAGATGCCAGCGCGAACTTCGACATGCAGTCGCTGGCCACCTTGCAGCACGGTGACCGCATCGTCGTGCGCCGCTCCGAGCACCGTGGGCGCTTTCTGCACCCCCAGGGCTGGAGCTACTTCGACACCCTGCGCAAAAAACTCCACTGGAACGAGGGCGCCTGAGCCATGGCATTGAAACGCATCACCCTGCGCGACTTCGTGATCGTGCGCGAACTGGAACTGGACCTGCACACCGGCTTCAGCGTGCTCACCGGCGAAACCGGTGCCGGTAAATCCATACTGATCGACGCGCTGCAGCTAGCCCTGGGCAGCCGGGCCGACGCGGGTACGGTGCGTGAAGGTGCAACCCGAGCCGACATCAGCGCCGAATTCGACACCGCCCCCGCCACCACGGCCTGGCTGGAAACCGCTGGCTTTGACCTGGGCGACAGCCTGCTGCTGCGCCGCACCGTGGACACGCAAGGCAAGAGCCGCTCGTGGATCAACGGCAGCCCAGCCACCGCCACCCAGCTGCGTGACATCGGCGACCTGCTGCTGGACATCCATGGCCAGCACGCCTGGCAAAGCCTGACCCGGCCCGACACCGTGCGCGGCCTGCTGGATGCCTACGCGGGCTGCAACACCGCCGCATTACAAACCCGTTGGACCCAGTGGCGCAGCGCCCAAAAAGCGCTGGCCGACGCCCATGCCGCCCGCGACTCGCTGCAGCAAGAGCAAGAGCGCCTGGCCTGGCAAATTGGCGAGGTTGGCAAGCTAGCGCCCGGCGCCGACGAGTGGGAGGGGCTGAACGCCGAACACACCCGCCTGTCCCACGCCCAGGCCCTGATGGACGCAGTGCAAACCGCCATCGCCGCACTGGAAGACGATGACAGCGGTGCCCTGGCCGGTTTGTCGCGGGCCCACACGGCGCTACAAAATCAGGAGCACATTGCGCCCGAATATGCTGCGCTAGCCGAGGTTTTGGCCTCCAGCCTGGCGCAGGCCGAAGATGCCGCGCATTCGCTGCACGCAACGCTGCGCAAGACCGAGCTGGACCCGGACCGCCTGGCCCAGCTGGACGAACGCATGGCGCAGTGGGTGTCGCTGGCGCGGCGCTACAAACGCACGCCACCCGAGCTACCGGCCCTGCTGGACAGCTGGAAAACCGAGCTGGCCCGGCTGGACGCCGCCGCCGACGCCGGCAAGCTAGAAGCCGCCGAGCGCCAGGCACACAAAGCGTATCTGGCCGAAGCACAAGCGCTGACCAAGGCCCGCACCCTCGCCGCCCCCAAGCTGGCCAAGGCCATTACCCTGGCCATGCAGGGCCTGGGCATGCAAGGCGGCCAGTTCCAGGTGGCGCTGCAAAAAACCGAGCCCAGCGCCAGCGGCATGGAAGAGGTGCAGTTCCTGGTGGCAGGCCATGCCGGCAGCACGCCACGCGCCGTGGGCAAGGTGGCCTCTGGCGGCGAGCTGTCGCGTATCGCGTTGGCGATTGCAGTGACCACCAGCGAACTGGGCACGGCACAGACATTGATTTTTGACGAAGTGGATTCCGGCGTGGGCGGAGCCGTGGCCGAGACGGTGGGCCGGCTGATGAAGCAGCTGGGCCGCGACCGCCAGGTGCTGGCCGTCACCCACCTGCCCCAGGTTGCAGCCTGCGCCGACCACCATCTGGTGGTAGCCAAGCAGCGCGACGGCAAAAGTACGGTCAGCAGCGTGGCCTTGGTACAGGGCGAACAGCGCGTGGCCGAAGTTGCGCGCATGCTGGGCGGTGAAAAATTATCCGGCACCACCTTGGCACACGCCAAAGAAATGCTGGGCCCCACCTACTCCTAAGTGCCATGAAACTTGAAATCATCCTCATCACCGGCATGTCCGGCTCGGGCAAGTCGGTCGCCCTGCATGCGCTGGAAGACGCGGGCTACTACTGCGTGGACAACCTGCCGCCCGAGCTGCTGCTGAGCTTTGCCAAGCTGGAGCAAACCCAGGGCGCGCAGAAGGTGGCGATCGCCATGGACGTGCGCAGCGCCACCTCGCTGCCCCTGGTGCCGCAGTACCTATCCACCCTGCGCAAAAGCGGCGTCACGGTCAAATCGCTGTTTCTGGATGCCACTACCGATACCCTGGTGCAGCGCTACTCTGAAACCCGGCGCAAGCACCCGCTGTCGCGCTCGGACCAAGTGGACCAGCAGCATGCCCTGGTGGAAGCCATCGAACTGGAGCGCGAGCTGCTGTCTGACTTGCGCGACCTGGCCCATGTGATCGACTCCAGCATCATCCGGCCCTCGCAGCTGCAGAGCTATATCAAGTCCCTGGTGGCCGCAGCCGATGCACAGTTGACCCTGGTGTTCGAGTCCTTCGCCTTCAAGCGCGGCATTCCCGTGGACGCGGACTATGTGTTCGACGTGCGCATGCTGCCCAACCCGCACTACGAGCCCGACCTGCGCGCGCTGACCGGGCGCGACGCGCCGGTAGCCGAGTTTCTGCACAAGAGCCGCGACGTGGCGCAAATGTTCACCCACATCGAGCAATTCCTTTCACACTGGCTGGATCGGCTGGCGCGCGACCACCGCAGCTATGTCACGGTGGCGGTGGGCTGCACCGGCGGACAGCACCGCTCGGTCTACCTGGTGGAGCAATTGGCCGCCGCGTTCAACACCCGCTGGGTCACGCTTAAGCGGCACCGTGAGCTGGATGCCCGAGCCAGCGCCCGGGGCCCGTCCAGCGAACCTACGCCGGGCGCCACTATTTTTTAGATAAAAAGTGCCTCTGGCGCAGAAGATACCTGCGCAAGCAGCTACACAATCAATAGCAAATCAACTTAAATCAAGCTGCAGACAGCAGCTTGCGTATGGGTGCCGGCAAGCCCACCTCGGGCCACCGCGCAGCCTCTACCCAGTCGCCTTCCAGGCCTGGGCGGGTGCCAGACGGCAACTGCAGCTGCACCGGGTGCAGGTACAGGTCTTTGTGCGTCAGCACATGCAGAAATACCGGCAGATCCTCCAGCTCCGCGGCCCCGGTCGTAGCGGCCAGCGCGTCGCGGCTTTCGAACACCGGCAGGCAGTACAGGCCGGCCCACACGCCAGCATCCGGCCGTCGCTGCAGCCACACGCGGCCGGCCGCGTCCTGCGCCCACAGCAGCCACCAGGATTCGGTGCTGCGCTTGAGCTTGCGGGTCTTGACGGGATATTTTTCTGGCGCGCCCTCGCGCTGGGCGGTGCACACCGGCTGTACCGGGCACAGCAGGCAGGTGGGCTGGCGCGGCATGCAGACGGTGGCGCCCAGGTCCATCAGGCCCTGGGTGTAGCGCGGCATGGTGTGCAGGCCGGCCTGCGCGGGCAGCAGGGCCGTGGCCTGGTCCCACAATGCACGCTCATTGGCGGCCACAGCCAGGTCGGCATCGAAACCCAGCACCCGGGTCAGCACCCGCTTCACATTCGCGTCCAGGATGGCGGCACGCTCGCCATAGCAGAACGAGGCGATCGCAGCAGCAGTCGATCGGCCTATGCCGGGCAGGGTCTGCAGCAGCTCCGCCGTGGGCGGAAAGCGGCCGCCGTGCACCTCCATGACCTGCTGGGCGCAGCGGTACAAGTTGCGGGCACGGCTGTAGTAGCCCAGGCCGCTCCATAGGGCCAGCACATCGTCCAGGCTGGCGGCAGCCAGGCTTTGCACATCCGGGAAGCGGGCCAGAAAGCGCGGAAAGTATTCCAGCACCGAGCTCACCTGGGTCTGCTGCAGCATGATTTCAGATAGCCAGACGCGGTACGGGTCCTGCGTGTTCTGCCAGGGCAGACTGTTGCGGCCATGGCTTTGCTGCCAGTGGATCACCTGCGAGGCAAACGCGGTCGCCACCGCCTGGTGCGACGCGAATGGTGGCGCGGCCTCGCGCGCGGCCAGGACCTCCGTCATGCGCCCTCAGGCCGGGGCGGCAAATGCGCGCCTGCGGTGGAAATGAAGTACGAGGTCAACAGCTGCAGGCGGGTGTCGAACTGGCCCAGCACCGCTTCTTGCGCCTCGATTTCGGCGACCCGCTCATCCAGGCCGCCAGCGGCTTCCTGGATGCGGTCTATAGCGTCTATGCGCCGCACAAAGCTTTTTTGCCGCTCTTTGAGCTGGTCGTCCAGTTGGGCTGCGGCGGACTTGCTCCACAGCTCGACATCGCCAAACGCCGACTCGAAAACCAAGCGCAGGCGCGCGGTCAATGCCCGCACCAGCCGTTCGACAAACTCGGGCTGGGCCAGCTTCATCACATTGCGCAGGCCCAGGTACTGGATGTGGCTGTTTTCGATCTGGTCCAGCTCGCCCTGGTAGTGCGGCACATCGGGCATGCCGTACAGCTGCAGCGAGAAGCTGTATTCGGCATTCAGCTGGCGGAAGGTGCCGTCCAGCATCTGCTGCATCTCCAGCGCCAAGGTCTGGGCGCGGGCCAAGTTGTCACGCAACCGGGTAAAAGTGGCGGTGTAGACGCCCTTGGCGCCCAGTTTCAGGCCGGGTTGGCGCAAGGCCTGGGCCAGCAAAGCCATCTCGGCCTTCACCGCGCGGCTGCCCAGCAGCGCAAACACATCCCCCAGCAGGCGGTGCTGTACGGACCGCACGGCCTGTATCTTGGTACTGCCCATCTCGAAAGCGCGCTTTTCCTGTTCGATGCGGGAGCGCATGTTTTTCACCACCACCGTGTTCTTGCCGCCCAGGCCTTGTAGCTCCTGCTTTTGCTCGGCCAGGTCGCGGCGGCGGATGTGCAGCACACGACCGGTTTCCTTGCGCAGATCAGAAATGCCGCGCGACAGCTCGTCGCGCAATATGGCATGGCGCTGGCCCAGAATGCCTTCGCTAAGCGCGGTCTCCAACAGGGGCAAGCCACTGGCCTCCAGCAGGGCCGCGTTGGCGCCGATCTTGGCGACCAGGCCCTTCTGGGCCGAAACGGCCAATACACGTTCCACCGCCACCCCCAGCAGGGCAGCCGACTCGGCACGCTGGCGGTCGATTTGTGTCTTTAGCTGCTCGGCTGTGCTCAGCGTGTCCCACAAGGTGTCAACCTTGTTCAACACAACTAGACGGGCATGGCTGTTTGCAGCATCCAGGCCCAGGTGCTCGCGCCATACCGCCAGGTCGGACTTGGTCACGCCGGTGTCAGCCGCCAACAAAAACACCACGGCATTGGCCTGGGGGATCAGGTTGACCGTCAACTCGGGTTCGGCGCCGATGGCATTCAGCCCTGGCGTATCCAGAATCACCAGGCCTTGCGCCAGCAGGGGGTGCTCCACATTCACCACGGCATGCCGCCAGCGCGGCACTTCCACCTTGCCCTCGGCGTCGAGCACAGGGTTGTCCTCGGGCACTTCGTCATGCCAGAAGCCCAAGGCACGGGCTTCGGACTGGCTCACACGGCGGACTTCGGTGACTTTTTCCAGCGCGTTGGCCAAATGCTCGGCGTTGTCCACGTCCAACTCGAACTGGGTCCACTTGTCGGGCGACTGGCGCCATTCGGCCAGGGACTGGGGCAGCAGCCGCGACTCGATAGGCAGCAGGCGCAGGCTGGGCGACGTGCCTGCATCGAAGCGCAGTTCGGTCGGGCACATGGTGGTGCGGCCAGCGCTAGCGGGCATGATGCGCCGCCCGTAGCCAGCGAAAAACAAAGCGTTGATCAGTTCCGACTTGCCACGCGAAAACTCGGCCACAAAGGCCACCGTGACCTTGTCGCTGCGCATCTGCTCTTCCAGACGCTGCAGGCGGGCCTCGACCCCGGCGTCCATCAAGGCGTGCTCTTTCATCCAGGCTGAAAGCAGCTTCAAACGCAGCACGAACTCGCGTCGCCAAGCTGCGTATTCGCCTAATTGTTGGTTGATGGAGGTCACCACGGTGGGCTGTGCTTTACTTGATATAAGGCGTTAAAAAACC
The DNA here is from genome assembly GCA_026400275.1 of Burkholderiales bacterium. Classification (GTDB taxonomy): domain Bacteria; phylum Pseudomonadota; class Gammaproteobacteria; order Burkholderiales; family Burkholderiaceae_C; genus Rhodoferax_B. The sequence continues at coordinate 7,437 of JAPLPK010000204.1, read as the reverse complement.
AATATAGCACCGGCAGGTAACGCTATTTGCGGGCACTAGCGCTTTTGGCATTGTGGGCAGAAGTAGGTCGACCGCTGACCTTGCCGCAGAAGCTGTATTGTGATGCCACAAACCCGGCATGGCAGACCCTGGCGGTCATAGACCATCGCCTCCAGCTGGAAATAACCACTTTCGCCGTGGGCATTGGAAAAGTCACGCAATGTGCTGCCGCCCTTGAGCACTGCACGCGCCAGCACCGTGCGCACCGCTTCGTGCAACCTGGCCACCCGCGCGCGGCCAATGGTGGACGCCTTGGTGGTCGGCCGTATGCCCGCCATAAACAGCGCCTCGGACGCGTAAATATTGCCAACCCCCACCACCACCTCGCCCGCCAGCAGCACCTGCTTGATGGCCGTCTTGCGCGCATGCAGGCCCGCGTAAAACGCAGTCAGGGGAAATTCGTCGCCCAGCGGCTCCATACCTAGGTGGCCCAACAGCTTGGTCGCCACTGGCGCATCCTGGCTGTCGGCATACACCACGGCCCCGAACCGGCGCGGGTCGTGCAGGCGCAACGTACCCCTGCTGGTAAACAGATCGCAGTGGTCGTGCACCCCGGCAGGCGGCAGCTCTGACGCGAAATGTAGGCTGCCCGACATGCCAAGGTGCAGCAACAGCAGGCCACGGTCCAGATCCAACAGCAGGTATTTGCCACGCCGACGCACCCGCAGCACCGTGCGCCCCTGCAGCAAGGATGTGTCACAACCCAAGGGCCAGCGCAAAGGCTTACCCATGCGCAGCTGCTGTATGCGCGCGCCCTGGATGCGGTCGGCAAAACTCAGTCGGGTGACTTCTACCTCGGGTAATTCGGGCATGGCGGGCAGGGGTTCAAGTAAAGTATTTTCAAGGCCAAGGGCGGCAAGCCCCCGTGCAGTCGTAAGTTCGCAGGCTTGGATTATTATGAGTCGATGAAGCGATTCCACCGTTTAGCCGCCACCAGTCTTGCAATACTGGCCATAGTCACAGGCAGTTTGCCCGCACAGGCGCAAACACCTGGCACCCCCTCTACAGAGCCAGCGCAGTCCGCATTGAATGGCGAGCTGTTCTACATTCTGCTGCTGGGTGAGCTGAATGCGGCAGGCGGCGAGCCGGGCTACGCCTACCAGCTCTACCTGGAAGGCGCACGCAAAGCCAACGATGCCAGCCTGTACCAACGCGCTATCGAAATTGCGCTGCAGTCCAGATCTGGCGATGCCGCGCTGCAAGCCGCACGCGCATGGAACAAGGCCCAGCCCCACTCCCGCGAAGCCAACCGCTACGTGCTGCAAATTCTGCTGGCGCTAAACCGCGTCGCGGACACTGCCGAACCACTGAAAACCGAGCTGGCCATGGCCCCGGCCATGGAGCGGGCCGCAGCCATCAACGCCATACCTCCCAGCTACGCACAAAGCTCCGACAAAAAACAAGCTGCCAACGTGGTGGAAACCGCATTGGCCGACTACCTCACCAGCCCCAGCGTAGGCGCATATGCCTGGACCACCGTGGGCCGTATGCGCCTGGCTGCAGGCGACAGCACCAGCGCCCTGGATGCCGCACGCCGCGCCCAGGAGATAGACCGCAACGCACCGGGCCCCGCCATGCTGGCCCTGGAAATGATGGGCCCCCAAACACCTTTGGCCGAACCCATCGTGCAGCACTATATGGCGGGCCAGCCGGCGCCAGAGCTGCGCATGAGTTATGCGCGTGTGTTGATCGACGGACAACGCTTCGACGATGCAAGTGCGCAAGCCAAGCTGCTGACCGAGCAAAACCCTGACTTTGCCGATGGCTGGCTGCTGCAAGGCAGTCTGCAATTGCAAGACAAGCAGCCTGCAGCAGCCGAAACCTCGTTCAAACAATTCGTAGCACTGGCCCAACCCCTGCCTGCAGGAGAGGCGCGCAGCCGTGGCCTGGCTCAGGCATATTTGTCGCTGGCCCAGATCGCCGAAAACCGCAAGGACTACGCCGGGGCGGATGCCTGGCTGCAGAAAGTCGATGATGGTCAAGACCGTATCGCTTTGCAGGGCCGCCGGGCAAGCCTGCTGGCCAAGCAGGGCAAGCTGGCACAAGCCCGCGCCTTGCTGCAAGCATTGCCGGAACAAAGCGCCACAGACGCACGGCAAAAGCTGGTGGCCGAAGTACAACTGCTACGCGACAACAAGCAATACAAGGCTGCGTATGACCTGATGGCCACGGCCATCAAGCAGGCGCCCGACGATACCGACTTGCTCTACGACCAGGCCATGCTGGCCGAAAGACTCAACAAGATGGATGAGATGGAGCGCCTGCTGCGCCAGTTGATTCAGCTCAAGCCGACTTACCACCATGCGTACAACGCTTTAGGCTATTCCCTGGCAGACCGCAACATCCGGCTGCCAGAAGCCCGGGACTTGATACGCAAGGCCCTGGAGTTCGTGCCCAACGATCCCTTTATTTCCGACAGCATGGGCTGGGTGGAATTTCGCATGGGCAACCAAGCAGAAGCTTTACGCGTACTGGACTCTGCCTACAAGGCCAAGCCCGACGCCGAAATTGCCGCCCACCTGGGCGAAGTCCTGTGGGCCCTGGGCCAACGCGAACGAGCCGCCAGCATCTGGAAAGAAGGGCTGCAACTGAATGCCGACAACGAAACACTGCAGGAAACCCTCAAGCGCCTGCACGTAAAACTTTGAAGCACCTCGCTCGCCGCACAGGGCTGCTGCTGTGCATCGCACTGCTCAGCGGCTGCGCCCATCTTGGCACCACTACACAGCGCACCGAAGGCACGCCTTTCTGGAGTGGCCGTTTGGCTTTACAGATAGAGGGCTCTGCAGCCCAGTCCTTTTCGGCAGGCTTTGAGCTCAAAGGCTCGGCCCAAACGGGCGAACTCAACCTGTTTAACCCACTCGGCGGAACCGTTGCCCGCATGGCATGGCAGCCCGGCTCCGCCACACTACTGGCGCGTGGTGAGACACGCCAGTTTGACTCGTTGACCAGCCTGGTTGAGCAAGCCACAGGCGCCCCGCTGCCCGTCGCGGCGCTATTCGACTGGCTGCGCGGCGACAATACTGCCGTCGCCGGTTGGCAGGCCGACTTGTCGCAACTGGCCGACGGGCGCCTGAGCGCAGTGCGCAGCCAGCCCCCGCCCACAGCCATGCTGCGGGTCGTTATCGACCAATAAACATGCAAGCCCTGTACGACGTAGCCGCCCCGGCCAAACTGAATCTTTTTTTGCACATCACCGGCCGCCGTGACGATGGCTACCACCTGCTGCAATCCGTTTTCATGCTGATCGACTGGTGCGACACACTGCATTTCCAGCTGCGCAGCGACGGCCAGCTCAGCCGCGAAGACCTCAGCACCCCATTGCCGCCAGACGATCTGGTGTTGCGCGCGGCGCGGGCTTTGCAGGCGGCCACCGGCACACGGCAAGGTGCACATATCGGCGTGCACAAAGACATACCCGCGCAGGCCGGCATGGGCGGCGGTTCATCGGATGCTGCATCCTGCCTGCTGGCGTTGAACCGCCTGTGGAACTTGAAACTCAGCGTGGCCCAGCTACAGGCCATCGCTTTACCTCTCGGCGCCGACGTGCCATTTTTTGTGGGCGGGCGCAATGCCTGGGTTGAAGGTATCGGCGAAAAAATCACCCCGCTGTCACTACCCCCCAGCCACTTTCTGGTCGCAAAACCACCCGAAGGACTGGATACGAAATTAATTTTTTCCTCGCCAGATCTAAAGCGCAATTCAGACCATGCTATACTCGCAGGCTTTGCTGCTAGGCCACTTCACTTCGGTGAAAACGTCTTGCAACCAGTCGCAGAAAATCTTTGCCCTACTGTAAAACAAGTCCTCGAGTGGCTTGAAAGCAAAGGTTTACATGCTAGAATGACTGGCTCAGGAAGCGCAGTATTTGCGCCAATGCCAAGCGATGTAGATGCAACAGATGCGCCAAGCGCCTGGAGCATTCGCAAATGCAGCAATATGGATGTCCATCCTCTGGTGGGTTGGGCATTCAGCGATGGTTAATCGGTTAGCAGCGTCACGCTGTTGACCCGTGTAGGGGAGTCGCCAAGTTGGTTAAGGCACTGGATTTTGATTCCAGCATGCGAAGGTTCGAATCCTTCTTCCCCTGCCAAATATTTTGAACCTGCGGATGTTCAAAATATGCACACAGTCAATTCATCGCAAAGACGTTCATGCAGCCCCACCACACTGATTTCATGATTTTCACCGGCAATGCCAATCCTGGCATGGCCTCCGATATTGCCAAACACCTGGGCATCTCGCTGGGCGCAGCCCGTGTAGGTCGCTTCTCGGATGGCGAAGTAACCGTTGAAATCAACCAAAACGTGCGCGCTCGCGACGTTTTCGTGGTGCAAAGCACATGCGCGCCCACCAATGAAAACCTGATGGAATTGCTGATCATGGTCGATGCGCTCAAGCGTGCATCGGCAGAGCGCATCAGTGCAGTTATTCCTTATTTCGGTTACGCCCGGCAAGATCGCCGCCCCCGCTCGGCACGTGTGCCTATCACCGCCAAGGTCGTGGCCAATATGCTGCAAGCAGTGGGCGTGGACCGCGTCCTCACCATGGACTTGCACGCTGACCAAATCCAGGGCTTCTTCGACATCCCAGTCGACAATATTTACGCATCGCCCGTACTGCTGGGCGATCTGCGCCAAAAGAATTACGAAGACCTGATCGTGGTATCGCCCGACGTGGGCGGCGTAGTGCGCGCACGCGCTCTGGCCAAACAGCTTGGCTGCGACATGGCCATCATCGACAAGCGCCGCCCGAAGGCCAATGTCAGCGAAGTGATGCACGTGATCGGTGAAATCGATGGCCGCAACTGCGTGATCATGGACGACATGATCGACACGGCAGGCACCCTGGTGAAAGCCGCCGAAGTGTTGAAAGAGCGTGGCGCCAAGAAGGTCTACGCCTATTGCACGCATCCTATTTTCTCGGGCCCCGCCATCGAACGTATTGCCAATGGCTCTGCGCTCGACGAAGTGGTGGTGACCAACACCATTCCGCTCAGCCCAGCTGCTGCGGCATGTTCCAAGATTCGTCAGCTCACCGTGGCGCCGCTGATCGCTGAAACGATCCAGCGCATTGCCAACGGCGAGTCGGTCATGAGCTTGTTCTCGGACCAAGACAGCGCGTTTTAAGGCTGCATCCCAGCAGCCTCCCCTATTTGTTCTGAACAGGACAAAAAGTAGACCGGTGTGCACTGTGCCCACCGGTTTTTTGAAATCGGAGTGACACTGGTCGCGGTGCACTCTTACAGGAGTTAGTTATGAAATTCGTCGCTTTTGAGCGCGCAAAGCAGGGCACGGGTGCGAGCCGCCGTCTCCGCATTACTGGCCGTACCCCCGGCATCGTTTACGGTGGCGCTACGCCTGCCAGCCAGATCGAAGTCGATCACAACGCGCTGTGGCACGCCCTGAAAAAGGAAACCTTCCACTCCACCATTCTGGACATGGAATTGGACGGCAAGGAAAGCAAGGTTCTGCTGCGTAACGTGCAAATGCACCCCTTCCGCCAGTTGATCCTGCACGTGGACTTCCAACGCGTGGAAGCCGACACCAAGCTGACCATGAAAGTGCCACTGCACTACAGCGGCCAGGAAGTGTCCCCCGCCGTGAAGACGGAAAACTGCATGGTCACCCCCGTGGTGACAGAGCTGTTGATTTCCTGCCTGCCTGCCGATCTGCCTGAGTTCATCGCTGTGGACCTGAGCGGCCTGACCAAGGGCTCTTCCTTGCACGCCAAGGATCTGACCTTGCCCAAGGGCGTGTCGGTTGTGACCCGCGGCAAAGAAAACCCCGCTCTGGTGTCCGTCGTGGCTCTGGCTGAAGAAGTGGCCGTGGACCCCGCTGCCGCTGCTGCACCCGCCAAGGGCAAGGCCGGCGCCAAGCCTGCTGGCAAGAAGTAATTCACTTCTTAGCTCTGCACAACGGCCCACTTCGGTGGGCCGTTTTTGTTTCTGCTTCGGGATAATCTGCGCATGATCAAATTGTTTGTTGGCCTGGGAAACCCCGGCCCGGAATACGAGGCGACCCGCCACAACGCCGGCTTCTGGTGGATAGACGCCTTGGCTCAAGAGCTGAAAACAAGCCTGCAGCCGGATAAAAGTTATTACGGCTTCGTGGCCCGCACGGTGGTAGACGGCGAGCCGCGCTGGCTGCTCAAGCCACAGACCTTTATGAACCTTTCGGGCAAATCGGTGGCGGCATTGGCCCGTTTCTTCAAGATCCAGCCCGACGAGATTCTGGTCGTGCACGACGAGCTGGACGTGGTCCCCGGCCAAGCCAAACTAAAGCTGGGCGGCAGCCATGCGGGCCACAACGGCCTGCGGGATATCCACGGCCAGCTGGGCAGCCCGGACTATTGGCGGCTGCGCATCGGCATAGGCCACCCTGGGTCCAGGGAGGAAGTCGCCAACTGGGTACTCAAAAAACCCTCGGCAGAGCACCGCCATGCCATCGAAGACAGCATGCACCGCGCGCTGAAAGCCGTGCCGGCGCTGCTGGCCGGCGATATGAACAAGGCCACCATGGCCATCCACACCACGAAACCGCCACGACCCAAGCCGGAGCGTCCGCCGGACCCCCCCAAAGCGCCAGAGGCTCCGGCGGCCCCGGACAAGAGCTAGGGTTTGGCTATACCGGCCTGCAGCCGCCGGTATTTCTGCAGCAGGGTTTCCTTGTCTTCCACGAAAGCCGGGTTCACCGGAATGCAGGACACCGGGCAGACCTGCACGCACTGCGGCTCATCAAAATGGCCCACGCACTCGGTGCACTTGTGCGGGTCGATCTCGTAGATTTTCTCGCCCAGGTAAATTGCATCGTTGGGGCACTCGGGTTCGCACACATCGCAGTTGATGCACTCGTCGGTGATGATCAAAGCCATGGTGCGGTCCCGTAATTCATGTGCGGATGGTAGGTCACACGCCCGCCAAAGCGCTGCGCATGCTGTCAATCACCGCCTTGTAATCAGGGTTGCCGAAGATCGCGCTGCCCGCCACAAAGGTATCTGCGCCGGCCGAGGCCACACGCGCGATGTTGTCGGTCTTGATGCCGCCGTCCACTTCCAGGCGGATGTCCTTGCCAGAGGCCTCGATGCGCTTGCGCGCCTGCTCAATCTTGCGCAGGGCTGAATCGATAAAGCTCTGCCCGCCGAACCCCGGGTTGACGCTCATGATTAGGATCAGGTCGATATCGTCAATCACCCAGTCCAGCACGTCCAGCGGCGTGGCGGGGTTGAACACCACACCGGCCTGGCAGCCCTTGGACTTGATGGCCTGCACGCTGCGGTGCACATGGCCCGTGCCCTCGGGGTGGAAGCTGATCAGCGACGCGCCTGCATCGGCAAACGAGGCCGCCAGCGCGTCCACCGGCTGCACCATCAGGTGCACGTCGATGGGCACCGGCGTGC
>JAPLPK010000008.1 GCA_026400275.1 Burkholderiales bacterium | reverse complement strand
GCTCTGGAAGATGGTCCAGATCACGGCCAGGCCGACGATCACCGGCAGCGAGCCCAGGTCGCCTGCGCGCACGCGGTCGATGAAGCTGCGGATGGCTCCGCCCACGCCGGTTTCGACCTTGTAGCGTTCGTCGCTGCGGTCCAGCAAGGGTGTGATGGTTTTGGTGTCGCTGGTCATGCTGCGCTCTGCTCGGTAGGGGTGGTGGGGGATGCATGCCGGCCTGCTCGGCGCGAGACGGAGTTGTCGGATGCACCGGTAATGGCGCTGACGAGGCATGCCGGCCTGCTCGGCGCGAGACGGAGTTGTCGGATGCACCGGTAATGGCGCTGACGAGTTCCTGGTTCGATGAGTTGGGGGTGAACACACCGTTGTTGCGCCCCAGGCGCAGTACCACGATGCGGTCGGCCACGGCGCGCACGTCTTCCATGTTGTGGCTGATCATCACCACACCCAGGCCTTTGTCGCGCACGCGTTCGATCAGGTTCAGCACCTCGGCGGTCTGGGCTACGCCCAAGGCGGCGGTGGGCTCGTCCAGCAAGATCAGCTTGGGCTCCAGCAGTAGCGAGCGGGCGATAGCCACCGTCTGGCGCTGGCCGCCAGACAGCGATGCCACCGGAATGCGCACGCTGGGGATGCGCGCGCTCAGCTCGTTCAGCAGCTGCCAGGCTTTGACCTCCATGCTGACCTCGTCCAGCTGCCAGGGCTGCAGCTCGTTGCCGAGAAAAATATTGGCCACCACGTCCAGGTTCTCGCACAGGGCGAGGTCCTGGAACACGGTGGCGATACCCAGGGCCAAGGAGGCGCTGGGGCCGTCCAGCGATACCGGCTGGCCGCAGAAGTGCATCGTGCCCGAGGTGGGTTGGTGCACCCCGGCCAGGATTTTGACCAGGGTGGACTTGCCGGCACCGTTGTCCCCAACCAAGGCAACCACCTCTCCTGGATGCACGTCGAGATCGATATCGGTGAGGGCCGCCACCGCGCCGAAGCGCTTGTTGATGCCGCGAAGGCGCAGTACCGGTTCGCGTGCGGAGGCAGGTTGTTGCATTGATTGTGCTGTCATGGTGGTTTACTTGATGCCTAGCTTCTTGCAGCCTTCGGCGTAGCGGTCTACGCACAGTACGGCAGCGGTCTGGATGGGCTTGCCGCTGACCATCTTGTCGATGATTTCAGCCTTCAGGTTTTCGGCCGTCACCACGGCCGGTACGAACAGCTGCGACGGCGTGCCGTACAGCGTGGTCTCGGCTTTCGGGGTTTCACCGGCTAGCAGTTTCACTACCACCTGCGCAGCGGCCGCGGCCACGGTTTCGCTGGGCTTGGAGATGGTGTTGTACTGGTCGCCAGCAATGATCAACTGCAGCGCGGCGATGGTGGCGTCGTTGCCGGATACGGGCGGAACCGGATTCACGCCGGCTGCCTTGAAGGCCGCAATGGCGCCGCCACCGGTGCCGTCATTGGCAGCCACTACGCCGACGATCTTTTTACCGAAACGCGAGATCTGGCCGCTGGCCCACTGCTGGGCTTTGGCGGGTACCCATTCCGGGGTGTCGTATTCGGCCAGGATCTTGTAGCCGCTGGCGTCCAGGCTGGAATGGATGCCCTTCTTGATCAGGCCGGCAGCGGCGTCGGTGGGCGAGCCGTTGATTTGCAGCAAGCCCACATCGGCTGGCGATACGCCTTTGGACTTCAGGTGTGCCACCAGCGAATCGGCAATCGCCTTGCCAATGCCTTCGTTGTTGAAGGACACGTAGTAGTCGGCCTTGGCATCGGGGATGGGCCGGTCATAGGCAATGACCTTGATGCCCTTGGCCTGGGCGGCTTTGACCAGGGACGCGGCGGCGGTGGAGTCCACCGGGTCGATCACGATGGCCTTGGCACCCTGCGAGATCACCGAGTTGAATTGCTGCTGCTGGCGCGATGCATCGCCGTCGGCATTCTGGTACAGCACCTCGCAGGCGGCGCAGAGCTTTTTCATCTCGGCCACGAAGCCCGGCTTGTCGTGTTCTTCGTAGCGGGTGGATGCCTGGTCGGGCATCAGAAAGGCGACCTTGCCTGGCGTGATGGTCTGGGCATACGCAGTGGTGGTGCCCAGCACCAGGGTGGCCAGTGCGGCGATGTGTGTGAGGTGTGTGAGGTGTGTGAGTTTTGGCATGTCTATCTCCTATGGATGTAATTCTTAAATTGGCAATTCAACAAATGCAGGGTGTGAAAGCGGTGCTTAGGTCGTCGGTATGTCTCCTTGGGGCGGTTGGCGCAGGCGGTGCATGGTGGATTTGAGCGCGGGATACAGCTCCACGTACTGCTGGAAGAAATGGTTGTAGGCGGCGTGCGCGGCAGGCTGGGGCGTAGTGCGCGGCAGCGGTGTAACCCAGCCCTGGCGTACCGCGTCGGCACTGATCAAGCCGGCACCAAAGGCGGCCAGCATGGCCGCGCCCAGCGAGGCCTCTACGTCGTCGGCCAGGGTGTAGACCGGGCGACCGGTCACGTCGGCAATGATCTGCATCCACATGTCTGAATGGCTGGCGCCGCCGACTACGACCAGGCGTTCGTCCAGCTGGGCGATACCTTTTACGCCAGCCTCGATGTTGTGGCGCAGCGCGTAGGTCACGCCTTCCAGCACCGCGCGGTACAGGTGCGGCCGGCCATGGTGCAGGCCTAGGCCCACAAAGCTGCCGCTGGCCTGTGCATCCCATACCGGGCTGCGCTCGCCCATAAGGTATGGCAGGAACAGCAGGCCATCGCTGCCGGGAGGCAGCAGCACAGCGTCTTTTTCCAGCAGGCTGTGCGGGTCCACACCCTGGGCCTTGCCGGCGGCAATCTCGGCCTGGCAAAAGGTTTCGCGGAACCAGGTGACCGATGCGCCGGCGGTGATGGCGCCGCCGAATACATACAAGTCCTGCGCACCGTTGAACACATGCGGCATGCTGATGAGGCCGTGGCGCGCATCCACGCTGGGGCGTATGGTGCCCCAGCACATGCTGGTGCCAATCATGGCCACATGGTTGCCCGGCTGGGCGGCACCTGCGGCCAGCGTAGCCACGGCGGCGTCCACACCACCGGCGACCACCGGTGTGCCCGCCAGCAGGCCCAGGCGCTCGGCCCACTCGGGCAGCAGCGGGCCGACCACACCACTGGATTCGACCAGGCGGTCCGGCATCATGCGGCGCGGAATGGCCAGCATCTGCAGGGCTTCATCCGACCAGGCGCGGGCCTTCACGTCGTACACACCGCCGATATTGCCGGCCGAGCTGTGGTCTACCGCCACCTCTCCGGTCAGGCGGGCGTTGACATAGCTGTTGGGCGGCAGGAAATGGTGGGTGCGGGCCCACACGGCGGGCTCCTTTTCGCGCAGCCAAAGCATCTTGGTGTAGCCGTAGTAGCTGTCTACGCCGTTGCCGGTGATGTCGTACAGGCGTTCCAGATCGACGTTTTCGTGCACCCAGCGCACTTCATCTTGTGCGCGCCGGTCCATCCAGATCAGGCAGGGGTAGAGCGCCTTGCCGCTTGCATCCACCGGGATGCCGCTGCCGCCATACAGGCTGCTGACGCATATGGATTTGATAGCAGCCGCCGCAATGCCTGCCTGCGCCATAACGCCTTTTATGCAATATTCCACGGCGTCCAGCCAGACGTCTGGCCACTGCTGGGCCCACAGTGGTTTTGGCGTTTCGACCTGGTAGCTCTGGGCGCACTGGGCCACGATGTCGCCCTGCGCGCTGACCAACACCGCCTTGGTGCTTTGGGTGCCGATATCGACACCGATGACATACGCTGTATGTGGCATGGTCAGAGGTCCACGCTCAGGGGCAGTATGACCAGGTCGCGCACCACCACGTTGCGCGGGCGGGTCAGCATGAACATCACGCAGTCGGCCACTTCTGTGGGTTGCATCAGGCTGCCGTTGGCCAGGGCTTCGTCCATCTTGGCCTTGGGCCAGTCGTCCAGCAGCGCGGTGACGACCGGGCCGGGGGCCACCGCGCCGATACGCAGGCCATGCGGAGCGATCTGGCGGCGCACGGTATGCACAAAGGCTTGCACCGCGAATTTGGAGGCGGTGTAGATCGGCTCCCACACCACGGGCACGATGCCGGCGATGGAGCTGGTGACGATGATGTCACCGGTCTTGCGCTCTTTCATGTGCGGCAGCACCGACTGGATGGAGCGGAAGCAGGCGTTGATGTTCAGGTTCAGCATGCGGTCCCAGTCGTCCGGGTTACCGGTGGCGACTTCGCCGCCGATATCGGCACCGGCATTGGCGTGGCCGTCATCGACAGCGGCATCTACGACTTCGGCGATATGCCCAACATCGTGTACCGCGAGAGTTTCGTTCCGGGCGACACGGCTACTGCCGTGGATCCTTTCGGCCATGGCACGCACGTCGCGGGTATCATAGGCGGCGATGGCACTTGGTCTAAGGGCCCGGCTATGAACTACACGTTCGGCGGCGTAGCTCCAGGCGTGAACTTGCTCGACCT
>JAPLPK010000041.1 GCA_026400275.1 Burkholderiales bacterium | reverse complement strand
GAGCCTGAAGGCGGGCGACAAGGTCGGCATCATCGAAGGCGTGTCCACCACGTTCAACGCACAGCAACGCACCCTGGGCTACCAAGACGCCATGAAGGCCGCTGGTGCCACCGTGGTCGGCGTGCAGTCCGGCAACTGGGAAATCGACAAGGGCAACACCGTGGCATCCGGCATGCTGCGCGAACACCCTGACCTGAAGGCCCTGCTGGCGGGTAACGACAACATGGCCCTGGGTGCCGTGGCTGCCGTCAAGGCCGCCGGCAAGACCGGCCAGGTGCAAGTGGTGGGCTACGACAACATCACCGCCGTCAAGCCCATGCTGAAGGACGGCCGCATGCTGGCCACCGCCGACCAGTACGGCGCCAAGCAAGCCGTGTTCGGCATCGAGATTGCCCTGAAAGCCATCGCCGAGAAGAAAAAGCAAGCCGACATGCCTGCCGCCATCCAGACCGACGTGGTGCTGGTGACCAAAGACACGAAGTAAGCTCCCGCCCCGCGCAACGTGGCCAGCACTGTGCTGCCGCGTTGCGCCCACGTTCTATTGCCATGACCGCCACACCCGTTCTCACCATCCAATCCGTCAGCAAAACCTATGTCACCCAGGTGCTGCACGAAGTCTCTCTGTCGCTGCACCCGGGCGAAGTGCTGGCGCTGACCGGTGAAAACGGCGCGGGCAAAAGCACGCTGTCCAAAATTATTTCCGGCCTGGAAAAGCCCAGCGCCGGTGAACTCACGCTGGCCGGCCAGCCCTACGCCCCCGCCGCGCGCCGCGAGGCCGAGGCCCTGGGCGTGCGCATGGTGATGCAAGAGCTCAGCCTGATCCCCACGCTGACCGTGGCCGAAAACCTGCTGCTCGGCGCCCTGCCCCACCACGGCGCGATGCGCGGCCACTGGATCGACAAGGCCCAGCTGTACGCAAAGGCCTCGCACCAGCTGACCAAGATGGGCATCAACGACATCGATCCGCGCACGCCGGTGTCCCAACTGGGCATAGGCCAGCAGCAGATGGTGGAGATTGCCCGCAACCTGCAGGACAACACCCGCATACTGATCCTGGACGAACCCACGGCCATGCTGACGCCGCGCGAGACGCGCCATCTGTTCGACCAGATCGCCCGCCTCAAGGCCCAAGGCGTGGCCATCATTTACGTATCGCACCGCCTGGAAGAGCTGGTGCAAATTGCCGACACCCTGGCCGTGCTGCGCGACGGCCGCTTGGTCAAGGTCTGCCCCATGCGCACCGTGAACGAGGCCGACATCGTCCAGCTCATGGTCGGCCACGCGGTGGACCAGGACATGCAGCGCCCGCGCCGCCCGCAAGGCAAGCTGCTGCTGCGCGCCACCGGCCTGCGCCGAGGCCGCGCGGTGCAAGACGTCAGCCTGGACATCCACGCGGGCGAAGTCTTCGGCCTGGCAGGCCTGGTGGGCAGCGGCCGCACCGAGGTGCTGCGCCTGCTGTTTGGCGCCGACCGCGCCGAGCACGCAGAGATCACCGTCACCGGCCAACCGGCTACCGACAGCAAGGGCTGGCGCTCGCCACTGCAGGCAATTGCCGCCGGCATAGGCCTAGTCACCGAAGACCGCAAATCCCAGGGCCTGCTGCTCAGCCAGCCCATCCGCGTGAACACCACGCTCAGCGATGTGGGCGCGGTGTCCAAAGCCGGCTGGCTCAACTTTGCGCGTGAAAGCGCCATTGCCCAGGCCATGGTGCAGCGCCTGTCCGTGCGCTGCAACGGGCCCGAGCAACCGGTGGGCACGCTCAGCGGCGGCAACCAGCAAAAAGTGGTGTTCTCGCGCTGGCTGCACCGCGAATGCAACATCCTGCTGCTGGACGAACCCACGCGCGGCGTGGACGTGGGCGCACGCGCCGACATCTACGCCGAGCTGGAAAAAATGGCCGAAGCCGGCAAGGGCCTGCTGATGGTCTCCAGTGATTTGCGCGAGCTGATGCAGATGTGCGACCGCATCGGCGTGATGGCCCAGGGCCAACTCGTCGCCATCTTCGAGCGCGGCCAGTGGACCGAAAAGTCCCTGCTGGAAGCCGCCTTCAGCGACACCCAGGTGCGCACCGGCACCCACGGCTAAGCCTTCTTTCTATTTCCGTTTATTGCAACTCACCATGTCTACTTCTTCCTCCTCCCGCAGCAGCAGCCAGCTCGGCACCTACCTGGGCCTGAGCGCCGTGCTGGTCGGCATGGCCATTTTGTTTGGCAGCCTGAGCGAATACTTCTTCAGCGTGGAGACCTTTGTCGCCATCGCCAATGAAATCCCGGCCCTGCTGGTCATGGCCGTGGGCATGACCTTTGTGCTCATCATCGCGGGCATTGACTTGTCGGTCGGCTCGGTGCTGGCACTGTCGGCAGCGGCCACGGCCACCGCGATATTGCAGTGGCACTGGGCAACCCTGCCCGCCGCGCTGCTGGGCCTGCTGGTCGGCCTGGCCTGCGGCGCAGCTACCGGCTGGATCGCCGTGGCCTGGCGCCTGCCCTCGTTCATCGTCTCGCTGGGCATGCTGGAAGCCGTGCGCGGCGGCGCCTATGTGGTGACCGACTCGCGCACCCAGTACGTGGGTGACGCCATCGGCGGCCTGGCCGCACCTTGGGTAGGTGGCGTGTCGGCCTCGTTCTTCATCGCCGTGGCCCTTGTGGTGGTGGCGCAACTGGTGCTCAGCAAGACCGTGTTTGGCCGCTACGTAGTGGGCATTGGTACCAACGAAGAAGCGATGCGACTGGCCGGCATCAACCCCAGCCCGATCCGCATCGCGGTGTTTGCCGCCACCGGCCTGCTGGCCGGCTTTGCGGGCCTGATGCAATCGGCCCGGCTGGAGGCCGCCGACCCCAACGCCGGCTCGGGCATGGAGCTGCAAGTGATTGCCGCCGTGGTGATCGGCGGCACCAGCCTGATGGGCGGGCGGGGCTCGGTCATCAACACCTTTGTCGGGGTGCTGATCATCGCCGGGCTGGAAGCCGGCCTGGCCCAGATCGGCGTCAGCGACCCGAGCAAGCGCATCATCACCGGCTGCGTAATCGTGGTGGCCGTCATCATCGACACGCTGCGGCAACGCCGTGCCGGCGCACGATAATTTCGGCATGGCCTCCATCAAAGACGTTGCGCGCCACGCCAACGTATCCATCTCCACCGTCTCCCATGTGGTCAACCGCACCCGCTTTGTCAGCGACAAGGCGCGGCTGGACGTGGAAGCTGCGATCCGCGCACTGGGCTATGTGCCTAGCGCGGTAGCCCGCAGCCTGAAGAGCAACACCACCAAAACGCTGGGGATGCTGATCCCCAACTGCTCTAACCCCTACTTCGCCGAGATCGTGCGTGCGGTGGAAGACCACTGCTTTGCCAGCGGCTACACGCTGATACTGTGCAACACCGACGACGAACCGCACCGCCAGGGCGTCTACCTGCAGGTGCTGGCCGAGAAGCGGGTGGACGGGCTCATCATCATCTCCACCGGTGAAGACAGCGACCTGCTGAAAATGCTGCAGGGCCTGACTACGCCCACCGTGCTGCTCGACCGCGAGGTCACCCATGTGCACTGCGATCTGGTGGAAACCGCCCACCTGCAAGGCGGCCAGATGGCCGCCGAACACTTGCTGCAACTGGGCCACCGCCGCATTGCCTGCATTGGCGGGCCGGCCGACCTGAGCTCCAGCGCGCAACGCATCCAGGGCTGGCGCAATGTGCTGGCTGCAGCCGGCCTGGCGGAAGAGACCCGCGACTTGCTGTGGCACAGCGACTTCACCAGCCAAGGCGGCTTTAACGCCATGCAGGCCATTCTGCAATCGCCCCAGCCGCCCAGCGCCGTGTTTGTCTGCAACGACCTGATGGGCATAGGCGCACTCAGCGCCGCCCACGAGGCTGGCGTGCGCATACCGCAGGACCTGTCCATGGTCGGCTTTGACGACATCGAGCTAGCCCGCTTTACCAGCCCGCCGCTGAGCACCATCGTCCAGCCCAAGCAGCGCATCGGCGTGCTGGCTGTGGACATGCTGCTGGAACGCATACAGGGCGGACGGCTGGATGCCAAACAGGTTCTTCTACAGCCCGCACTGACCGTGCGCGCATCCACCGCACCCTATTCAAAACAATGAAACGTACCACCCTCCTCCACGCCGAACTTTCCCAGGTCATCGCCTCCATGGGCCATGGCGACATGCTGGTGCTGGGCGATGCGGGCCTGCCCATCCCCTTTGGCCCCGGCGCACCCCAGCGTATTGACCTGGCCGTTTGCCCCGGCACACCCGGGCTGCAGGAAGTATTGAAGGCCGTGCTGACAGAGATGCAGGTCGAAGCCAGCATCATCGCCACCGAAGCCCTGGTGGGCGACGAACGCCAACTGCCCGCCTGGTGCGCCGACCAGCTGCCCACCAAACCGGCCAACCTCAGCCACGCAGACTTCAAAAAGCTCTGCGGCCAGGCCCGCGCCATGGTGCGCACCGGCGAATGCACGCCCTACGCCAACATCATCCTGGTGGCCGGCGTCGCGTTCTAGCCCACGCTATTGAAACCATAGCTGCTGGCGCAGACAGAATATGCGCCAGCGGCCTTTTCTTTTCAAAAAGTAACGGCACGGTACGCCGGCGGCGCTTTCCGCTACAGTGGGTCGCACCATGCCCACCCTGCGCCCCCAGCCCCTTCAAGCCACAACCCTGCTGCGTTGGGCCGGCGCGCTGGTCTGCGCGACGCTGACTGGCTGCGCATCGCTGCCCAGCGCGGTAGACCGGCCGGTGTCCACAGCCCTGGCCCAACCCGAAAACACGCGGCTGGGCGCGCTGGTGGCCGCGCGCGCACTGCAAGCAGGCACCCGCAACGACTCGGGCTTTGCCTTGGTGGGCGACGCCCAGCAGGCCTTCAGCAGCCGCATGGCGCTAATACAGGCAGCGCAAAAAACGCTGGACCTGCAGTACTACGCCATCTTTGCCGACGACACCACCGAGCGCCTGTTCGCTGCGCTGCGCGACGCGGCCCACCGGGGCGTGCGTATCCGCATCCTGCTGGACGACTTCAACACCTCGGGCAAGAACACCCAGGTGCTCAAGCTGGCCTTTGAAAAGAACATAGACCTGCGCCTGTTCAACCCGCTGCCCGGTGGCCGTGGCTCCATGGCACTGCGGGTACTCAGCAACCTGAAGGACGCGGCGCGCATGCAGCGGCGCATGCACAACAAGATGCTGGTAGCAGACAACGCGGTGGCCATCTCTGGCGGGCGCAACCTGGGCGAAACCTATTTCGGCCAGAGCAAAGACAGCAACTTCATCGACATCGACATGCTGGCATCAGGCCGCATGGCCCGCGAACTCTCGCGCAGCTTCGACCAGTACTGGAACAACCCGCTGGCCTACCCCGTGGAGTCGCTGATGACGGTGCAGGAAATCGAGGCCCTGAAGCCCCCGCCAGAACCCGTAGCCGCCGATGCGGCAACCACTCCGCCCAGTCCGCCCGCCCTGCCCGAGACCATGGACCTCGCCAGCTTCCGCTGGACGCTGCAGCTGATGGGGCAGGCCCAGCACACGCTGCTCATCGTGTCGCCCTACTTCGTGCCTGGCGAGCGCATGCTCAAAGCCTTTGCCGACCTGCGCCGTCGCGGCGTACAGGTGCGCGTGCTGACCAATTCACTGGCCTCGACCGACGCGCCCGCCGCCCATGTGGGCTATGCACGCTACCGCAAAGCCTTGCTCGGCCTGGGCATCACACTGTATGAGTTGCGGGCAGAGCAACAGGGCACGTTTCGCCGTTTGGGCGCCTCGGCCCTGGGCAGTGGCATGGGTGGTTCGCGTGCCAGCCTGCACTCCAAGATGGTGGTGGTAGACGGCCACTGGCTGGTGGTGGGCTCGATGAACCTGGACTTGCGCTCGCAGCTGCAAAACAGCGAGGTGGCCATCGTGGTGCGCAATGGCGCGATCGCCACCGAAGCCACACGCCTGGTCGAACCCACACTCGCCCACGGTGCCTACCGCGTCGAACTGCAAGACCAGCGGCTGCTGTGGCACGCGCCGCCCGGGGCCGCTTTCTCTGACGCCACCAGCGAGCCAGACGCCAGCCTGGGCCTGCAATTCTTCACCACGCTGATAGCACCGTTTGCTCCTGATGAAATGCTATGAAAACGAGAGCTTGCAGCGCATATTCCACCAGCGGATCAGGGCAAAACGGCCTGATTAGATACATGTCTCAGAACGCAACCACACCCTTGAAAAACCCCGTTCGCCCTGAGCTTGTCGAAGGGCTTGCAAACTGAGCCCTTCGACAAGCTCAGGGCGAACGGTTGTGGTGGTGTGTCTGAGGCAAGTAGCCAATCAGGCAAAACGGCAAAAAAATCAGCGCGGACGGCGGCGCCGGTACCACTGGGTCAGCTCTATGCTGGCAATGCACACCGCCAGCCACACCGTGCCGGACGCAAAGCCGGCCAGCACATCGCTGGCAAAGTGCACCCGCAAAAACACCCGGCTGGTACCAATGCTGAAGGCCAGCGCCACCGCTACCAGCACCAGGGGCAGGTGCCAGCGTCTGGGCAGAAAGCGCGCCAGCACATAGGCCAGCATGCCGTAGACCACCACCGAGCCCGAGCTGTGGCCGCTGGGAAAGCTGTAGCCCTGCGCCATCACCAGGCCATCATCGTGCAGCGGCCTCACGCGGGCGAAGATCTGCTTCAGCGTGGTGTTCAGCACGCCGTTGCCGGCCACCGCCAGCACCCAGCCCAGGGCCAGCCAGCGCCGGCCGCGCCACACCAGCGCAGCCGCCACCAGGATGCAGATCGCTGTCATGGTTTCGGTGTTTGCCAGCACCGTGAGCCATGCTGCGGCCTGGGCCACAGCTACGGGCAGGTGCAGGCGCAGACTATCGGCCAGCGCCTGGTCGGCCAAGCCCAGGTTGGCGTTGGCACCCAAGGCCTCGGCCAGCTCGGCAAACACCCAGGCAGCGGCCACTATGACCGCAAAGCCCGCAGCCATGCGCACCAGCAGGAAGAGCGCGGGCGGCAAGCTGCTTTCTTCCCGCAGCACCTGGTAGCGTTGCAGCAGCCACCAGCCGGTGCCACACAGCAACAACATAAGCAGCAACAGCCCGGCGTACAGCGGCAATGCATAGGCACCGGCTTGCTCCGCCCAGGCCACCAGCGGCTGTGGGTCATTCAGCATGGTCTTTTACTTCTCTCTCAACGTGTAGGGAACAGGTCTTGGCGCACAGGAAGGCGGCACTGGCTGCGGCGTAATCCCATTGCTCCACCGCACAGCGGGCTTCGAGGGGCGACCAGCGCAACAAGTTCACTGAATTGGGCACGCCGGAGCGCACCCGCGACGACACCGCCGTGCCCGCCTGCACCACCCACATCGCACGCGCCAGGCCGGCCAGCGGCGCCACATAAGGCAGATGGATGTGGCCGCCCAGCACCAGGTCGGCCCCGGAGCTAGCCCAGGCGCGCTGCGCAGCGGCATGGCCGTGCAGGCGGTCGCGCACATCGCGCGCGCGCACCACTTCCATCGGCTGGTGCACCACCACCACCCGCAGTTGCGCGGGCGTGGCGCCCATCAGCCATTGGCCCACGCGGTCGATCTGCGCGGCCGACACCGCACCGTCGGTATGCCGATACGGCCGCGTGGTGTTCACACCCACCACCAGCAGCTCAGTCGACGCGAATACCGGCTGCAGGTCGGCTCCAAACGCGGCGCTGTACCGCGCATAGGGCTGCACCAGGCGCTGCCACAGGCTCAGCGGAATGTCGTGGTTGCCGGGAATGGCCAGCACCGGCGCGCCCAGCCGGTCCACCCAGGCCCGCGCCGCACGGAACTGGTCCTTGCGGCCGCGCTGGGTGTTGTCGCCCGACAGCACCACCAGGTCCGGGGCTTGCGCGCGGGCCAGGTCCACCAGCGCCTCCACCACCGGCGCCTGCTCGGTGCCGAAGTGCGTATCCGAAATGTGCAGCAGCAGCGTCATACGGGGTTGGCGGCGCCGTCCGCATCGGCCGGCTTCAGCAGGTACAGCGGCTGCGGCGCGACGCGGAACTCCAGCGGCGTGCGCATGCGCGTGACCTCGCCGTCATACGCCACCTTGATCTTGCGCAGCCTTGGCTTGACCACCATGCGCGAGAAGGCAAAGCTCTCCACCGTATCGGCCTCGCCCAGCGTGCCCAGGGCACCGCGCAGCATCAGGCCCGCCATGGCCCAGGTGCTGATGGGTTTGAGCATGACGGCGGCGATGCTGCCCGCATCCAGCGCACGCGGCGGCTGGGCGCCCGCACCTTCCTCGCCAAGTTGCAAGCCCACCTGCTCCAGCTGCAGCCGGTTGTTGCCCACAAACAGGGTGGGCGTGCGCACCTCGCGCACCACACCGCCCTGGTCTATACGCAGACGCAGCTGGCGGTGCACGCGCAGCAGCGTCATGCAGGCGGCGCCCAGCGCAATCCAGCGGCTGCGGCCAAAGCGCGCCTTGAAGGTTTCGCGGTCTTCCAGCAGCACCGGGTACAGGCCCAGGCTGGCGTTGACCAGAAACACATGGTTATTCACCGTGCCCACCTGCACCGGCACCGGTTGGGCCTGCAGCAGCTGCCGCGCTGCCGAAGCCGGATCGGTGGGGATGCCATGGGTGCGGGCAAAGTAGTTAAACGTGCCCAGCGGCACCACGCCCATGGCACAGCCAGCGGCGTGCGCCGCCTGGGCCACGGCGTTGATGGTGCCGTCGCCGCCTACGGCCACCACGGCCGAGTGCGTGGCCAGGGCCTGGGCCGCAGCCGCGCGCGCCACACGCGGCAGATCGGCTGGGCGGGTAAAGCGCAGCTCGCCGCGCCGGCCGGCGTCTTGCAGGGCCTGCTCGATCACGGCGCGCTTGGCGTCCGCACCGGTGCGGCCAGATGCGGCGTTGACGATGAAGATCAGGGGCGAGGCAGGGTTCAGTGCGGGGCAATTCGACATATATGGCTGCCGGGGCACAAACAGGAGCAGAACAGGCGCCACCCCGGCAGGTTTGCATACTAGCAGCGCAGGTCCA
This sequence comes from Burkholderiales bacterium, assembly GCA_026400275.1. Lineage (GTDB taxonomy): Bacteria > Pseudomonadota > Gammaproteobacteria > Burkholderiales > Burkholderiaceae_C > Rhodoferax_B. Next base: position 824 of record JAPLPK010000041.1, on the reverse strand, counting down.
GCCCTCCGTAAACGCTACAAAAACAATAGCTACTTGCGCTTATATCTATTGCACCAGAGGCAGTTTTTACGATAAAACCCGACACAGCGAAGGTTATCCAGGGCTTTTAAAATCACAGGGTTTTCCCGCACCTGGCTGCGCCTCTATCGCCCCCTCACACGCTATGAATCTCCCACTACTGGCCCTGGCCGTTGCCGCTTTTGGCATTGGCACCACCGAATTCGTCATCATGGGCCTGCTGCCCGATGTGGCCGCCGACCTGGCGGTGTCCATCCCCTCCGCCGGTATGCTGGTCTCCGCCTACGCCTTGGGCGTGGCCGTGGGCGGCCCCATCCTGGCGGTGGCCACCGCGCGCCTGCCGCGCAAGACCACGCTGGCCTGGCTGATGGCGCTGTTCGTGCTGGGCAATGTGGGCTGCGCGCTGGCCCCCAACTACAGCTGGCTGATGGTGGCCCGGGTGATTACATCCTTTTGCCACGCGGCCTTCTTCGGCATTGGCGCCGTGGTGGCGGCCAGCGTGGTCGAGCCGCACAAGCGCGCCCAGGCCATGTCGCTGATGTTTGCCGGTCTGACCCTGGCCAACGTACTGGGCGTTCCGCTGGGCACGCTGCTAGGCCAGCACACGGGCTGGCGCTCCACCTTCTGGGCCGTGGCCGTGATCGGCGTGCTGGCCACGCTAGCGGTGCTGCGCTGGGTGCCGGTGCTGCGCCAGACCCTGGCCGGCCTGCTGGAGAAACTTGGCCCGCGCTTCGTGCGCTGCCACCGGCGCGCCGCGATCCGGCTCGACGCCATCGCCAGCATTAGCCATCTCGATAAAGGCGATG
>JAPLPK010000065.1 GCA_026400275.1 Burkholderiales bacterium | reverse complement strand
ACCCGGGCCTGAAGATCAATTGGAACCCGTTCACCGAGACCTGGCGCAACCTGCAGCTGGCGCACGGCAATCTGGTGGTGTTCCGCTCGCTGCTGGGCATCAGCTGGATGTGGTTCTTTGGCGCAGTGTTCCTGAGCCAGTTCCCCAGCTTTGCCAAGGAGGTGCTGCACGGCGACGAGCAGGTGGCGACGCTTTTGCTGGTGGTGTTTTCCATCGGCATCGGCACCGGCTCGCTGCTGTGCGAGGTGCTAAGCCGCCGCCACGTCGAGATCGGCCTGGTGCCGCTGGGTGCCATCGGCATGAGCGTGTTTGCGGTGGACCTGTACTTTGCATCGCGTGGCCTGCCCGATACGGGTGTGATGGGCCTGGGTGCCTTCGTGGCGCAGGCCGCGCATTGGCGGGTGATGGCCGACCTGGCGCTGCTGAGCCTGTTTGCCGGCTTGTACAGCGTGCCTATGTACGCGCTGATTCAGCTGCGCAGCCAGCCCACGCACCGGGCGCGCATCATCGCCGCCAACAACATCTTGAACGCGTTGTTCATGATTGCCAGCTCGGTGCTGGCCGGCGCGCTGCTGGGCGCGGGCTGCACCATTCCGCAGATATTTTTGTTCACCGGCCTGGCGAATGCGGTGGTGGCTGCCTACATCTTCCTGGTGGTGCCCGAGTACCTGCTGCGCTTTGTGGCCTGGCTGCTGTCGCACTGCGTATACCGCTTCAAGGTGCAGGGCGACGAGCACATCCCGGTGCACGGCGCGGCCATTCTGGCCTGCAACCACGTGAGCTTTGTGGACGCGGTGCTGCTGATGGCGGCCAGCCCGCGCCCCATCACCTTTTTGATGGACCACCGCATCTTCCAGGTGCCGGTGCTGGGCTGGCTGTTCCGCCTGGCCAAGGCCATCCCCATCGCGCCGCGTGCCGAAGACCCGCAGGCCTACGAGGCCGCTTTTGCCGCCGCCGCCAAGGTGCTGGCCGATGGCGATCTGCTGGGCATCTTCCCTGAAGGCGGGCTGACCAAGGACGGTCAGCTGCAGGAGTTCAAGGGCGGCATCATGAAGATTCTGGAAGCTGCGCCGGTGCCGGTAGTCCCCATGGCCTTGACCAATCTGTGGGGCTCGTTCTTCAGCCGCATCGAAGGTGGCACCGCCATGGCCAAGCCCTTCCGGCGCGGTGTACTGAACCGGGTGGGATTGAATGTAGGCGCGCCGTTGGCGGCGGCCGAGGTGCGACCGGAGCTGCTGCGGGCGCGGGTGGCGGGGTTGTTAGCCGCCCATCCGTAGCCTCCGCGCAGCATCCTCCGCCCGCGCATCGTCGATCTCGCGCAGCACGCTGCCCATGTCTACCGCGCCGGCCTTGGCGGTGTGCTTGCCGGTGAGCGCCACCTCGGTGGTCAGCAGGCCGCGCTGGTACAGCTCCCACATTTCCGGGCCATAGGCGGTGTGCCGCAGCTCGGGGGCGAACTGGCCGAAGAAGTCGCGCAGGTTCGCCACGTCGCGCAGCAGCATGCGCTGGGCATGGTTGTTGCCGGCGGCGTCCACCGCCTGGGGCAGGTCGATGATGACCGGGCCGTCGGCGGCCAGCAGGATGTTGAACTCTGACAAATCGCCGTGCACCGTGCCCGCGCAGAGCATGCGCACCACCTCGGCCAGCAGCGTGGCGTGGTGTCGGCGGGCGTCTTCGGGGCTGAACACCACGTCGTTCAGGCGCGGGGCGGCGTCGCCATGGGCGTCGGTCACCAGCTCCATCAGCAGCACGCCTTCAAAGAAGTTGTAGGGCTTGGGCACGCGCACGCCGGCATCGGCCATCTTGTACAGCGCATCAACCTCGGCGCTCTGCCAGGCCGCCTCTTGCGCTTCGCGGCCGAACTTGCTGCCCTTGGCCATGGCGCGGGCCTGGCGGCTGTTCTTCACCTTGCGGTTCTCGGTGTAGTCCACCGCCTGGCGGAAGCTGCGGTTGGTCGCTTCCTTGTAGATCTTGGCGCACAGGGTGTGGTCGCCGCTGCGCACCACGTAGACCATGGCTTCCTTGCCGCTCATCAGCTGGCGGACCACGGTGTCGATCAGGCCTTCTTCGACCAAGGCTTGCAGTCTGGGTGGTGCTTTCATCCTGGCGATTGTGCATGCAGCGGGTAGCGGGCGGAAAGTATCGTTTTTTCATACCTTGCAGCTTATTTTTTGCCACTGGTGCTGAAAAATGCACGGCCTAGCGTGGCGGCTTTTGATAATCGCGGCCATCTTCAACCACTAGCCAGAGGGCAGCATGCAAAACACCAAACAAGTTCTGATCCACCGTGACTCCAAAGCCTGGTCTTTGCAGGTCTGGGTCTCGTTTGCCCTGGCGGTCTTTGTCTGCGCGGTAGGTCTGGCCTATCTGCCCGGCAAGGACCTGGACCGCGCCTTCATGGTGATGGGCTATTTCTTCTGCCTGACGGCGGCGTTCGTGCTGTCCAAGTTTGTGCGCGACAACGAGAAAACCCAGGGCGACCTGCGCACCGCCGACACGCCCATGTTCAAGCTGGTGGTCTGGGGCGGCTTCTTCCTGGCCATGGGCCTGACCGGCTGGGGTCTGGTGCGCATGGAGGTCAACGATACCTACAAGGCCTTTCTGGGTGTGAGCTGGCTCTACCTGATCACCGGCAGCTTCACCCTGGCCAAGACTTTGCGCGACAGGCACGAGGCCGATGTGGCCGATGCCCAGCTGCGCAACCGCCAGCACCGCGCCGACGCTGAATAACTTCTGGAGACTTTCATGCGAAACCCAATTGCTAGTATTTTTATAGCTGCCTGCGCAGGTATCTTCTGCGCTACAGCCCCATTTGATGCCCAAGCCCAAAGCGAGGCTTCTGCGCTGAGCGCCGTGTCGGCCTTGCCGATTGCCTCGGTGGTGGTGGGCTCGACGGCGGCGGCCAGCACGGTCGTGGCCCTGCCGGTGGTACTGCTGACTGCAGGCGCGGTGCTGGTGGTGAAGACGGTGCAGTCCACCGCCCGTGGCACGGTGTACCTGCTGGAGCGCGCCTCGGACGGCGCCCAGGTCAGCGTGGAGATCGGCGCCCGGGCCGTGTCGGGCACGGCGCTGGCGGTGGGCAGCGTGGTGACGGTCAGCGTCATCGGGGCCGGCGTGGTGCTGTTGGCGGCGGGCGAGGCGATTGCCTTCATCCCCAACGCCCTGGGCCGGGCCCTGCTGTTCAACGAAAAAGTCACGGGCTAGTTGGCCATGCGGACCCGTTTCTTCTCCATTCTCTGGCTCTGCGCCGGCCTGTGGCTGGCCCAGCCCGCGCTGGCGGGGCGCAATTGCGATGCTGAACAGCCGCCCAAAGCCGCCACGGTAGAGCGCGGCCTGACCCTGGCCGAGCGCACCCTCGCGGCACTGGATGCCAGCGGCGCGCGCGTGGTGGTCCTGGCCCGCGCCGGGCAAGACCTCAGTGCGTACGGCCTGCGCTATTCCCATCTCGGCTTCGCCTACCAGCAGCCTGACGGGCAGGGCGGCCACGTGTGGCGCGTGCTGCACAAGCTCAACCAGTGCGGCACGCGAGACGCCGCCATCTACCGCCAGGGCCTGGGCGAGTTCTTTCTGGACGACCTGTGGCGCTATGAAGCCGCCTGGGTTGTGCCCACACCCGAGGTGCAGGACCGTCTGCTGGCCCTGCTGCAGGACCCGGCCCGCGCCACCCGCATGCACACCAGGCCTTACAGCCTGGTCAGCTACGCCTGGGGCACGCGCTACCAGCAGTCCAACCAGTGGGCGCTGGAAACCCTGGCCTCGGCCATGGAGCCCGGTGCCGACAGCCGGCCGCGCGCCCAGGCCTGGCTGCAGCGCCAGGGCTACGAGCCCACAGCGTTGCACATCGGCCCGCTGACGCGCCTGGGCGCGCGTGCGACGCAGGCGAATGTGGCCTTTGACGACCACCCGAATGCCAAGCGCTTCAGCGACCGCATCGAGACAGTCACCGTAGACTCGGTGTTTGCCTGGTTGCAGCGGGCCCAACTGGGCCAGGCGCCGGTCCGTTTGTCCTTGTGAAGGAGTTGCGATGAGCAAAGCACTGCGTTTGTCTGAAAAGTGGTTCCGCCGCGGCCTGTGGCTGGTAGCCTTTGTGTTCGGCGGCTTCCTGATCGGCCTGGGCGGCAGCATCGTCGGCGACCTGCCGCAGGTGGAGCACCAGTACAACCAAGAGGACTTCATCGACAAGCCCGCCGCCGCCCAGGCGCGTGCCGCCGTCAAAGCCGGCCAGCAGGCCGAGCAAGAGGCCGACACCGCGCTGGAGCAGGCACAGCTGAAGCTGCAGGTGGCGCAGACCGATGCTGCAGCCGCGCGTGAAACCTTTGACAACTGGCTGGCCACCCGCCACGCCACCGGCAGCGCCGACCAGGACCCCGAGCTGCTGTCGCGCACCAAGGCGCTGGACAAGCTCAAGGCCGCCGAGCGCAACGCCCAGAGCCAGATCGAACAGCTGGAGCAACGCGCGCTGGACGCCCGCCAGTCGGTGCAGGCCGCTCACAAGCAGCTGTCCACCCTGGAGCAGACGGCTCAGGAAGGCCTGTACGCCGAGCAGCGCAAGCAGGAGCTGCGGGTGTTCGGCTACCGGCTGGCGCTGACCTTGCCCTTGCTGGTGGTGGCCGGCTGGCTGTTTGCCAAGAAGCGCAAGAGCACCTACTGGCCGTTTGTGTGGGGCTTCATCTACTTTGCGCTGTTCGCCTTCTTTATCGAGCTGGTGCCCTACCTGCCCAGCTACGGCGGCTACGTGCGCTATGTGGTCGGCATCGTGCTGACCGTGCTGGTGGGCCGGCAGGCCATCGTGGGCCTGAACCGCTATCTGGAAAAGCAGAAGCTGGCCGAAGCCCTGCCGGATGCCCAGCGGCGCGAAGAACTCAGCTACGACGTGGCCCTGGCCCGCCTGGCCAAAAGCGTATGCCCAGGCTGCGAGCGCCAGGTAGATTTGAAAGATGCCGGCATCGACTTCTGCCCGCACTGCGGCATCGGCCTGTTCGACCACTGCAAACCTTGCAACACCCGCAAGAGCGCATTTGCCAAGTTCTGCCACGCCTGCGGTACGCCGGCTGGCCAGGCTTCAGCGTAGGCGCTGTTTAGCTTTCGTTCGCAGCGCCGTAGACCAGGCGCTCGTCGATGGACAGCAGCTCGTGGTGCAGCGTCATGGCAGCTCCGATGGCACAGGCGTCCGGCCCAAGCTGCGATACCTCGATGTGCGGCTGGCTGGTGGGTTGCACCAGATGTTTGCGCACGGACTCCATGGTTTGCACCGCTGCATGCGGGTACAGCACGGCCACCGGCCCGCCGAGCACGATGCGCCCCGGGTCGAACACGCTGACCAGCGAGGCGATCCCCCTGCCCAGCCACCAGGCCCATTCGGCGATGGTGCTCAGCGCCGCCGGTTCCTGCGCCAGCACGGCGGCCACGAATTGCTCCAGGCTGCCGGCTTTACCGCCATGCTGCTGGTAGCGGGCCAGCACCGCATTGCGGCCCACATAGCTTTCAAACGAACCCTGTATCGGCGTCAGCGGGTCAAAGCCCTGTTCGCCCAGATGGATGTGGCCTATCTCGCCAGCGTAGCCGCGGTGGCCGCGCAGCAGCTTGCCTTGCGACACCAGGCCGCCGCCAATGCCCGCGTCCAGGTAGACGAACAAGGCGTCGCTGCTGGTAGCGGGCGAGCGGCTGTAAAGCTCGGCGGCGGCAAACGCATTGGCATCGTTTTCCGAGGCCAGCACGCCGGTCCACGCCAGCTTGCTGCGCACCAGGTTTTCAATGGGTACGGCGTTCCAACCCAGCACCGGGGCGCGCAGCACGGTGCCGCTGCGGTCGAGCAAGCCCGGTACCGCCACGCAGATGCCGTGTACCGGCTGCTCCGGTGGTATCTGCTGGAGGAAGGCCTGCACGGTGGCCACCACGGTGTCCACCGTGGCATCCACTTCGCCAAACGGTGGGCTGAACAGCTGCGTCTGGCTTTTGAAGCAATGGCCGACGAGGTCCACCGCCACCACCGAGATATGGCCCACGCCAATGTCCACGCCGATAAAGGCCGCGTGCGCCGGGTTCAGCTGCACCAGTTGGCCCGGCCGTCCGGCGCGGCCGCCGCTGCCTGAGCCCGATATTTCCGTTTCCGACACCAGGCCCTGGCCCACCAGATTGGTGATCAGATTGCCCACGGTGGAACGCATCAACCTTAGCTCGCGTGCCAGGTCGGCCCGGGTGGTGCTGCCGTTGCGGTACAGGGACTCCAGTATCCGGGCTTCGTTAATGTGCCTGACGGCGCTGGGCATGGACATGGGCGGTGCGGGAAATGGCGGGCAGTGGATAGAGCTCCAAATTATGCAGGCAGCGCATGCGCCAGCGGCCGGTGTGCTTCTTGTGCCAAGACCAGTGACGCTGCCCCGACCAAGCCTGAGTTCTGCCCCAGCTGCGCAGCCACCACCGGCACGCAACGAAAGGGCGGCAGCGCGCGCGTGCGCACATGCTGGTCTATGCCGGGCTGCAGCAGATCAAAGCCCTGCGCGACCCCGCCGCCCACCACCACTGTTTGCGGGCTGTACAGGTGCAGCAGGTTGACGATGCCTATGCCCAGCAGATGGGCTTCGTGCTCTACCAGCTCCAGGGCCAGCGTGTCACCTGTGCGTGCGGCTGCCATCACCTCCCGGGCGCTCAGGGTTTCGCCATACGCAGCTAGCAGGCTGCCGGGTGTGCTGGCGGCCCGCTGGCGGGCGATCTGCCCCAGTGCCGTGCCTGAGGCCTGGGCCTCCCAGCAACCCGGGTTGCCGCAGCTGCAGACCGCGCCGTCGGGCGCAATAGTCATATGGCCGATATGCCCGGCCAGCTGGCCCCGGCCGCGCAGCACCCGGCCATCGGCGATGACGCCGCCGCCTATGCCGGTGCTTACCGTGACGTAGACAAAGTCGCTCAAGCCCCGTCCGGCACCGAAGCGCCATTCGCCGATGGCGGCAGCGATGCCGTCGTTTTCCAGGGTCACCGGCAGGCCCAGTGCCTGCTGCAACCAGGCCACCAGAGGCACGTCCACCCAGCCGGCCAGGGTAGGGATGCCCAGGATGACGCCGGCCTGCGCATCCAGTGGGCCGGGCGCGCTGACGCCCACGCCGCGCAAGTCCCTATAGGCCATGCCCTGCGTGGTCTCGGCCACCAGCTGCTGGATCTGCTGCAACACCGCGTAGGGGCCACCCACGGCGTCGGTTCGCTGGGCCGCACGCGCTAGCACCTGGCCGCTGCCATCCACCAGCGCAGCGCGCACCTGGGTGCCGCCCAGGTCGATGCCGACGGCCAGCCCTTCCTGGGCTGGGGATGTCATTGCGCTGCCAGCCATTGCATGCGTGCGGGCAGGTCGGCATCGCCAAAGGCCAGCGAGCCCAGCACCACGGCCTCGGCGCCGGCGGCGCGTAGCTTGGGCACGGTTTCATGGCGGATGCCGCCGTCAGCCACCACGATGATGCGGTGGTCCAGCTGGGCATCGCGCACCAGGGCGCGGGCCTCTTGCAGCCGGTCCAGCGCGTCCTCGTGCAAGCCCTTACCCTTCACGCCGATGGAGGTGCCCAGCAAGGTCAGGAAATGGATGTCCTTCAGGTAGGGGGCCAGCACGGCGACCGGTGTTTCCACCTTCAGTACCAGCCCGGCCAGCAGGCCACGGCGCTTGATGTGCTCCAGCGCGCCGGTGGCCACGCTGGCGCATTCGGCGTGCACGGTGATGACGCTCGCGCCGGCATCGGCAAACTGGTCGATCTGCGCGGCCAGGATGTCGTCCGACACCATCAGGTGTACATGGGCTGGCACCGGGCTGGCGGCGCAGACGCGGGCCAGCAGGTCGGGGAAGAACAGGAACGCGGGTGCGAAATGTCCGTCGGCCACGTCGATGTGCAGCAGGTCGGCATAGGGCTGGATGCGGTCCAGGTCATGCCCTATGCGCAGCAGGTCCGCCGACCAGACGGAGAACTCGGCAATCAGACGGTCGGTGGGCAGTTGGCTGAACCAGGCGGGGAGGGGCGTGCTGATGGGTGTGCTCATGATGGAAGACTTTGTATGAATTGCCGCAGCGCGGCGTGCAGGTCGTTAACGTAGGCCTCGCGGCTTACGGATTTGGGGGTGATGGTGCCCAGCTTTGCCTGGGGCAACAGCTGGGCGAGGCTGCGCGCATGCGCCAGCGGGTGGATGGCGTCGCCCTCGTGGCCGAGCACCAGGGCAGGCACGCGGATGGCGCGTACATCGTCCTGGCCTACATGGGGGCCGTCCGCAGATATGCGCCGCAGCAGCGCAGAGGTGTCGGCTTGCGGTTGGCGGTCGAAGAAGCCGCGCAGCGTGGCCAGGTTGTCGGGGGCGCTGGTGGCCAACTGCTTGGCAGTGGCACTTTGCTCAAAGCATGCGCGTGCGCGCTCCGGGCTGAACTGGGCCAGCAGTGCACCTACTTCGGCGTTGGGCTGCATATTGGCGGGGGCGGATTCTGTGACCCAGGCCGGGCGCACCAGCACCAGCGCGCGCACCAGGTCCGGCCGCTTCACCGCAATGCGCAGCGCGATGGCTGCTCCCATGGAGATGCCGCCCAGCACCACTGGGCCCAGCCTTTCGGATTCGATCAGCGCCACCACATCCTCGGTGAACTGCACAATCGACAGGGCGTCCACCGGGCCGGTGGGCGAATGGCCATGGCCCCGGCATTCCAAGGTCAGCAGGCGCAGGGCGTCGTCGTCGGGGAAGGCTTCGGCAGTCTGCTGCGCGCTGCCGCACAGGCCATGCTGGAACACCACCGGAACCGTGCCCTGTTGCGCATCGAAGAAGGCCAGCGGCAGGCCAGCGCGCTGAAGCGTGCGCCGTTCCAGGCGGTCGAATTTCATGGCTGCACCCGTATGCCCAGCGCGTCGCAGTGGCTGCGCAGAAAGCGCGCCACGTCAGCGGCTTCAGAAGCTGCCAGACCATGGGTGATCAAAGGTCCGTCAAAGCCCACGGCCTTGAGCTGCGCCAGGTAATGCGGGTAGTCCAGCACGCCCTGGCCGGCAGTGGCAAAGCGGCCATCGGCATGGCGGTCCTTAGCGTGGCCCATGGCGATGCGGTCGGCCAGCAGGTCGATCGCCTGGGCGACCGTGTTGCGCTGTTCGTCCAGTGTGGCCACCTCAAACAGATTGGCCGGGTCCAGCACGATGCGCAGGCGCGGGCTGCCCAGCTCGTTGATCAACTGGCGCGCGCGCGCAGCCGAGTTCACCACGTTGGCCAGCTCGGGTTCTATGCCCAGGTAGACCTGGTATTTGTCAGCAATCGCGATGGCGGTTTCCATGGATTGCAGCAGGTCGCGCCACGCTGCGGGCGTGGTGTTGTCTGGGTGTTCACGCCACTGGTCGTCCGCATCGCGGGTGCCGGTGCACAGCGTGATTAGCTGGGTGCCCATGCCGGCGCAGGCCTGGGCCAAGGCCTCCAGCCGCGCATGGCCGGCTTCGCGCACGCGCAGGTCGGGGTGCACCATGTTGTAGGTGCCGGAGACGGCGGTGATCTCGATACCGCTGTCGCGTGCCGCATGGGCCACGGCCTGGGCGTCGTTGGGTGCGATGTGTTCGGGCATGGCAGCCAGGCCCGAGCAGGCCATGTTGTATTGCGCCGCGCTGAAGCCAGCCTGGGCCACCGCTTGCAGTACGGTGCCGGGGGCTTTGCCGTCAAAGGTTTTGGAGAAGATGCCCAGACGCATTACAGGCCGCCTTCCACATCGGCCAGGGCCACTGGCTTGCCACTTTCGGCACTGCGTGCAATGGCCACCATGGCGCGCACGGAGGCAATGCCGTCGTCTACATTCGCGCCGGTCATGGGCGCGTTGTGCAGGATCACATCGGCAAAAGCTTCGACCTGGCGGCGGTAGAAGTGGCCGTCCGCGCCCAGCGGGCGGCGGGTGGTGGCGTCTTTTTCGTGGAAGATGTCCACGTCGCTGCTCTTGTAGTACCAGGGGTTGTAGGTCTTGGCCAGCACGCTGCCGTGCTCGCCGTAGATCTGAAAGCCTTCGTGCCAGTCCATGCGCACGGCGACTGTCAGGTCCAGGTGGCCCAGCGTGCCGTTGGCGAATTCGGTATCCACGAACCAGCAGCGGACGCCAAAGCGCTCAGACAGCCGCGCCTGCACGGACACGATCTCGCCGCCCAGGTAGCGGGCCGTGTCGATCAGGTGGCAGCCATGTGCCAGCATCAGGTAGCGGCGCATATCGGCCTTGGGGTCTACCGCCGGCTTCTTGCGTGCGGCGCTGGTCACCATCAGGGGTTGCACCGCATCGGTCATGGCGTAGCGGTGGGTGTTGTCGCAGTACCAGGCCTTGAGCGCCAGCATCTGGCCCATGTCGTTGTCGATGAAATCCTTCGCCGCCTGCAGGCCTGCGTCGAAGCGCTTCATGTGGCCGACCTGCAACAGCTTGCCGCTGTTGTGCACAGCGTCTTTCAGCGCCACGACTTCTTCAACGGTGACGCCCAGCGGCTTTTCAGACAGCACATGTTTGCCGGCAGCCAAGGCCTTGAGCGACGCGGGCACGTGGAAGGCATCGCTGGTGGCGATGATGACGGCGTCCAGATCGGGGTCGGCCAGCATGGCGTCATAGTCGCCATAGCTCTTCTCAGGCTTGTGGGTCCAGGCCATGCGTTCGCGCAGGTCGTCGGCCACGTCGCAGATGGCATACAGGTCGGCGTTGCGGGCCTTGGTGCAGCTTTCGAAATGGGCGGCTTGGGCGATCGGGCCGCAGCCGAGGACGCCGATGCGCAGGCGTTGGTCTTCTTTTTTAGGCATAAATGGGAGGGCAGAGGTTGGATGAAAAGGGAGTCATTGCTTCAGTGCACGCGCAAGCCGCTGTCGCGGTCAAACACCAAGGCCTTGCCCAGGTCCACGCCGAAGTCCACCACACCGCCTACGCCCACCGGGGCGTCGGCTGCCAGGCGGGCCATGACTTCGTGTGGGCCGATGCGCAGGGCGGCATACAGGTCGGGGCCGGTGGGTTCCAGCACGTCCACGCTGGCACGCAGGCCAAAGTGGCTGGCGGGCAGGCTGTCGCTGCGCAGAAACCACTCGGGGCGCAGGCCGAACAGCACGCTTTGGCCGTCTTGCAGCGCGGGCCCGGCATCCGCCTTGGCCGGTACCGGCACCAGCAGGTCCGTGCCATCGATCTGTAGCTGCAGCAGGCCACCGCTGGGCCTGGCCACTGCGGGCAGCAGGTTCATGGCGGGCGAGCCCATGAAGGTGGCGACAAAGATGTTGGCCGGCTTGTCGTAAATCTCGGCCGGCGTGCCGAACTGTTGGACCTTGCCGTCCTTCATCACCGCGATGCGTGTCGCCATGGTCATGGCCTCCACCTGGTCGTGGGTCACGTAGATGGTGGTCTTCTTGACGCGTTGGTGCAGGCGCTTGATTTCGGTGCGCATGTCTACCCGCAGCTTGGCGTCCAGATTCGACAGCGGCTCGTCGAACAAAAATATCTTTGGATCGCGCACCAGGGCCCGGCCCATGGCTACACGTTGGCGCTGGCCGCCCGACAGCTGCTGGGGTTTGCGGCCCAGCAGGTGGCCGATCTGCAGCAGCTCGGCGATTGCTGCGACCTTGGCGGTTTGTTCCTTGGGCGTGTGGCCGCGCATGCGCAGCGGAAAGGCCATGTTCTTCTCTACCGTCATGGACGGGTAGAGTGCGTACGACTGGAACACCATGGAGATGTCGCGCTCCTTGGGCTCCAGGTTCTGGATGGAGCGGCCGTCCACCGTTATGCTGCCACCGCTGAGCGGCTCCAGCCCGGCAATGATGTTGAGCAGGGTGGACTTGCCGCAGCCCGATGGGCCGACCAGCACCAGGAAGTCGCCATCCTCGATGGCGATGTTGATGCTAGAGAGTATGTTGACGTTGCCGAATTGCTTGGTGACGTTGTCGATCTTGAGGGCGGTCATGTGGGGTTTATCCTTTCACCGCACCGGCCATCAGGCCGCGTACGAAAAATTTGCCAGCGGCGATATAGACCAGCATGGTGGGCAGCGCGGCGATCATGGCGGCAGCCATGTCCACGTTGTAGGCCTTGGTGCCGGTGGTGGTGTTGACGAGGTTGTTCAGCGCCACCATCAGGGGGCGTGAGGTGGGGCCGGAGAACGATGCACCGAACAGGAAGTCGTTCCAGATCGAGGTGAACTGCCAGATCACCGACACCACCGCAATCGGCCCGGAGATCGGCACGATCACAAAGAAGAAGATGGCCCAGAAGCCCGCGCCGTCGATGCGCGCAGCCTTGACCAGCTCGTCCGGTATGGCCACATAGAAGTTCCGGAAGAACAGCGTGGTGAAGGCAATTCCGTACAACACATGCACCGCGATCAGCCCGGTCATGGTGCCCGACAGGCCCACCAAGCCAAGCAGCCGCGCCACCGGTATTAGCACGATCTGGAAGGGCACAAAGCAGCTGAACAGGAACAGCGCGAACACCACGTTGTCGTGCTTGAAGCGCCATTTGGTTAGCGCATAGCCATTGATGGCGCCCAGGCAGACCGAGATCAGCACGCTAAAAAAGCACAGCACCAGCGAGTTCCAGAAATAGCCCTTCAGGCCGTCGCAGCTGACGGCAATGCAGGCGCTGGACCAGGCCAGGCCCCAGGCTTCCAGTGAAGGCGATTGCGGTGGGCTGAGGATGGTGCTGCCCTGGTAGGGCGGCAGGCCAGTGATCTCCGGCATGCTTTTCAGCGAGGTAAACACCATGGCCACCAAAGGCACCAGAAAGGCCAGTGCAGCCAGCACCAGCACGGCATAGAGTGCTGTGCGGCGCAGGCGGGCGGTGGTGAAGAATGGCATGCGCAGGCTTTCGGACGGCATAGCGTTCAAGGGCGGGTTGCCGGGGGCTTCAATGGCGCTGTTCATTTTTCAGCTCGGAATACAAATAGGGCACGGTGACGGCGGCCAGCGTGCACAGCATCACGACTGCGCTGGCAGAGCCCAGGGCCATTTCATTGCGTGTGAAGGTGAAGCCGTACATGAAGGTGGAGGGCAGCTCGGTGGAGTAGCCCGGCCCGCCCTTGGTCAGTGCAATCACCAGGTCATAGGACTTGATGGCCAGGTGGGCCTGCAGCACCAGGGCCGTCAGCATGGCCGGGCGCAGCGCAGGGATGATGACGTGGCGGTAGATCTGGAAGCTGCCTGCACCGTCTATGCGGGCGGCAGAAATGATCTCCTGGTTGATGCCGCGCAGTGCCGCCAAGAACAAGGCCATTACGAAGCCTGAGGCCTGCCACACGCCTGCGATCACCACGCAGTAAATGGCCATCTGGTCGTCCTTGATCCAGTCGAATCGGAATGACGTCCAGCCCCAGGTATGAAAGGCTTTTTCCAGGCCCAGGTCGGGAGCCATCAGCCATTGCCAGGCTACGCCGGTGACGATGAAGGAGATCGACATGGGGTAGAGGTAGACCGAGCGCAGCATGCCTTCGGCGCGAACTTTCTGGTCCAGCAAGATGGCCAGGCCCAGGCCGATCACGGTGGTCAGGCCGATGTACAGCAGGCTGAAGATGGCGAAGTTCTCCACCGCCACCGACCAGCGCGGCGTGGCCCACAGGCGGTGGTACTGCAGCAGGCCTACAAAGTTGTTCAGGCTGGGCAGCATCTTCGAGCCGGTGAACGACAGCACCGTGGTGAAGGCGATGAAGCCGTACACACCGACGGTGATGAGGACCATGCTGGGCAGCAAGGCCAGCTTGGACATATGGTGGTTGAACCACCGTGAAGCGATAGACATGGTGTTGATGTTGGTGGAGGTTTGCCGCCAAGCCAGCCCGCTGGCTGACTTGGCAGAGCGCTACCAGTTACTTGGCTGCCACTACGGCCTGGGCCAATGCATCGGTCGCCGCCTTGGACGACATGTCGGAGTTGAAGTGCTTGGTGATCACGTCCAGGTAGGCGCGCTGGATGGCGGCCGGCTGGGCGTGGCCGTGGGCCAGCGATCCATACACATGGTTGGCGGCGGTGGCGGCCTTCAGGTCGGCCATGGACTTTTTGCCGCATTCGTCAAACTTGTCTACTGACACATCGCTGCGCGCAGGGATGGAGCCTTTGGCCAGGTTGAATGCCTCCTGGAACGCAGGGTTCATCACCGCCGAGGCCATGGTCAGCTGGGCTGGGCGGCGGTCTGCGCCCACTTTGAACATGGCGAAGAAGTCGGTGTTGAACAGGTAGGAGCCCTGGGTGCCAGGGGTCACGCTACACAGGATTTCCTTGCCGGGGGTCAGCTTGGCGCCAATCACTTCGCCCTTGGCCCAGTCACCCATCAGCTGCATCGCGGCTTCGCCCTTGATCACCATGGAGGTGGCCAGGTTCCAGTCGCGTCCGGCAAAGTTGCGGTCCACATAGCCGCGCAGTTTGCGCATCTGGTCAAACACCTTGACCATGGTGGCCGACTTCAGCGATGCCGGGTCGGCCTCGATCACCGCCTTGCGGTAGAAGTCGGGACCGCCTATGCCCAGCACCATGCCTTCCCAGGCCGTGGCTTCCTGCCAGGGCTGGCCGCCCATGGCCACGGGGGTGATGCCCTTGGCCTTGAGCTTGTCGGCCACGGCGTTGAATTCGTCCCAGGTGGTTGGCGGCTTCAGTCCGTTGTCGGCAAAGATCTTGGCGTTCATCCACAGCCAGTGCGGACGGTGGATGTTGACCGGCACGGCCACCCATTTGCCGTCGAACTTGGCGAAGCGCTGCAACGCCGGTGGTACGACCTTGTCCCAGCCTTCTTTGGTGGCGACATCGTTCAAATCCCCGAGAAAACCTTCGTTGCCCCAGTCGATCACGGCCATGCCCAGCAGCTGGGCGGCGGTGGGTGGGTTGCCGGCCACGGCGCGGGCGCGCAGGGCGGTCATGGCGGCTTCACCGCCGCCACCGGCCACGGCCATGTCCACCCATTTGACGCCACGCGCCTCCAGGTCCTTCTTCAGCACGCCCACGGCGGCACCTTCGCCGCCCGAGGTCCACCAGTGCATGACTTCCACGGTCTGTTGCTGTGCGCCGGCGGCGGCGCAGCCCAGCGCGAGGGCTGCGGCTGCTGCGATTTTCATGACACGCCAATTCATTGCTTTGTCTCCTGTTATTGAGGTTGTTGGGGTGCTACAGACAAGCCAATTTGCAGATTCTTTGATTTGTTTGTTTGCAAAGCAAATATATTATGAGGGAGAATTTTTTCAATTGGGTGGAAACACCTAGTCCGCCGCTTGTCTTCTGCGTAGGGTTCGGCAGCTTGGGCTGTCGGCCCGTAAGATGCAGGCACCACCGTCCCCACCTTTCTCGCCTCTTTTCGCCCCGCAACGGGGCTACCCACCATGAGCTTTCTGACCCATTTGCGCCAGCGTATACCCCTGTTCGCCTTGACTGCGGGCGCCTTCGGCATCGGCTCTACTGAATTCGTCATCATGGGTTTGCTGCCCGAGGTGGCGGCGGACCTGAATGTGTCCATTCCGTCTGCCGGCATGCTGGTCACCGGCTATGCGATGGGCGTGGTGGTGGGGGCGCCGGTGATGGCGGCGGCCTTGTCCAAGGCGCCGCGCAAGGGGTCCTTGCTGTTGCTGATGGCCATCTTCATGCTGGGCAACCTGCTGTGCGCTGTGGCGCCCAGCTTCGGGCTGATGATGGCGGCGCGCGTGTTCACCGCGTTTGCGCATGCGGCCTTCTTCGGCATGGGCGCGGTGGTGGCGGCCGACCTGGTGCCGCGTGACCAACGTGCCCAGGCCATGGCCCTGATGTTTGCCGGCTTGACCGTGGCCAATGTGCTGGGTGTGCCCGGCGGCACGGCGCTGGGCCAGGCCCTGGGCTGGCGCTACACCTTTGCGGTGGTCGCGGTCATTGGCCTGGTGGCGCTGGTGGGCCTGGCGGCCTTGCTGCCCAAGATGGCCGCCGTGCCAGGCCCGGGCTTGGCCCAGGAGTTCGGCATGCTGCGCGACCCGCGCGTGCTGCTGGGCATGGCCTTGAGCGGTGTGTCGGCGGCCAGCCTGTTTTCCGTCTTCACCTATGTGCGGCCGATTTTGGCCAACGTGACCCAGGTGAACGACCATGATGCGAGCCTGTTCTTGCTGATCTTCGGCGTGGGCCTGACCGTGGGCAACTTGCTCGGCGGCCGGCTGGCCGACCGGCGCCCGCTGCGCATGCTGGTGGCTGTTTTCTTCTTGTTGAGCCTGTTGTTGGCGGGCTTTACCGTAGCCAGCGCCTACTGGTGGCCGTGCCTGGTGATGCTGTTCGTCTGGGGCATGGTGTCGTTTGCCGCTGTGCCGGCACTGCAGATCCGCGTGATGGACGCCGCGCACAACGCGCCCAACCTGGCGTCTACCCTGAACCAGGGCGGCTTCAACATTGGTTGCGCGGGCGGTGCCTGGCTAGGCGCCACGGCCCTGCAGTCTGGCGTGTCATATACCCACCTACCCTGGGTCGGCGCCGCTTTGGCGCTGCTGGCTTTCAGCATGACCTTCCTGGCCCGCGCGCAGGACCGCAAGTACGCGCACCGCACGGCCAGCGCGCGCGAGGCCGCGATGTTTGCGCATTGAGTTTCAAGCAAAAAACGCTGCTGGCGCAGGTTTTGCCTGCGCGAGCAGCTACGTTTTATGTAGCACTTCAGTTTAAACGCCGCGCGCCCGGTCCGCCTTGAACTGCGCGCGGAACTGGCCGAAGCTGCCGGCGTCCAGCGCCTCGCGGATTTCGCGCATCAGGTTCAGGTAGTAGTGCAGGTTGTGTACCGTGGTCAGCATGGGACCCAGCATTTCGCCGCAGCGGTCCAGGTGGTGCAGGTAGGCACGGCTGAAACCGTCGCGGCCACCGTCGGCCCAGCTCACGCCAGAGGTTCCCGCACACGCGTGGCAGGTGCAGGTCGGGTCCAGCGGCTGGTGGTCGGTCTTGTGCCGTGCGTTGCGCAGCTTCAGGTCGCCGTAGCGCGTGAAGATGGTGCCGTTGCGCGCGTTGCGCGTGGGCATCACGCAGTCGAACATGTCCACGCCATCGGCCACGCCCTGCACCAGGTCTTCGGGTGTGCCCACGCCCATCAGGTAGCGCGGCTTATTCGCCGGCAGCAGGTGCGGCGTGTGCGCCATGATCTCCAGCATCTCGTCCTTGGGCTCGCCGACCGAAACGCCGCCCACGGCGTAGCCGGGGAAGTCCATTTCGACCAGTGCCTGCAGCGACTCCTGGCGTAAGTTGGTGTACATGCCGCCCTGCACGATGCCGAACAGCGCATTGGGATTGCCCAGGCGTTCAAACTCGTCCTTGGAGCGCTTGGCCCAGCGGCGGCTCATCTCCATGGACTTGCGCGCCTCGGCCTCGGTGGTCTTGTGGCCATTGGTCTCGTACGGCGTGCACTCGTCGAGCTGCATCACGATGTCGGAGTTCAGCCCGGTCTGGATCTGCATGCTGACCTCGGGCGACATGAACAGCTTGTCGCCGTTCACCGGTGAGGCGAAGGTCACGCCTTCCTCGGTGATCTTGCGCATCGCGCCCAGGCTCCACACCTGGAAGCCGCCTGAATCGGTGAGGATGGGCTTGTTCCACTTCTCGAAGCCGTGCAGGCCACCGAAGCTCTGCATCACGTCCCGCCCTGGCCGCATCCACAGGTGGAAGGTGTTGCCCAGGATGATTTGCGCGCCCATTTCTTCCAGGCTGCGCGGCATCACGCCCTTGACCGTGCCGTAGGTGCCCACGGGCATGAAGATCGGGGTTTGCACCACGCCGTGGTTCAGCGTCAGCGTGCCGCGGCGCGCATGGCTGCCCAGGTAGCTGCCGTCGGCAGAAGGGGCGTCAGTCTTGAGTAGGTCGAATTGCAACATGGTCAGGCGGTCTTTCGCTGGAGCAGCATGGCATCGCCATAGCTGAAGAAACGGTATTGGTGGGCGATGGCGTGGCGGTACAGGTCCATGACGTGCTCATAGCCGGCCAACGCGCTCACCAGCATCATCAGGCTGGACTTGGGCAAATGGAAGTTGGTCACCAGCAGGTCCACATGCTGGAACGCAAAGCCCGGGGTGATGAAGATGCGCGTGTCGCCGCTGGCCACACCCGACTGGGCCCAGGACTCCAGCGTGCGTACGGTGGTGGTGCCCACGGCGACCACGCGGCCGCCACGGGCCTTGCAGGCGGCAATGGCTTGCTGGGTGGCGGCGGGTACTTCGTACCACTCGCTGTGCATCTGGTGCTCGGCGATGTTCTCGGTCTTTACCGGCTGGAAGGTGCCGGCGCCCACGTGCAGGGTGACGGCGGGCGAACACGGTTTGGTAGCGCTGCGCGTCCTCGGCCGAATCGGTGTGCGTAATGTAGGGCGGCAGCGGCACATGGCCGTGGCGCTCCATCAGCGTGTAGGGGTCGTCGCCTGCGTCGTTGCTGAGTACGAAGCGGAACAGTGTGCCGTCGGCATCGGGCCAGCGGCCCAGTAGGGTGGCGCGGAAACCACCTTCACCCACTAGGTTGATGGTGGCGCCAGGCTCTGGCTTTTTGCTGACGCGCATATGGGCCGCGACCTGGTTGCCGGTCAGCACGCGCTCCACCAGTAGCTCGACCTTGCCGCCGCTGGCTTTTTCGCCGAACAGGCGGGCTTTAAGCACCTTGGTGTCGTTGAAGACCAGCAGGTCGCCGGCTTGGAGCAGGCTGGGCAGGTCGCGGAAGATGCGGTCCTGGGCGGTGGTGCCCGTGCCGTCCAGCAGGCGGGAGCTGCTGCGTTCAGGGGCGGGGTGCTGGGCGATCAGGGCCTCAGGCAGGATGAAGTCGAAATCGCTGAGGGAATAGGTGCGCATGGAACTTGAGGGCTGGACAAACCCATACCAAGAGTTGGGGAACAACCCGCGATTGTCCCATGCGCGGCGACCAGGTCGGTAGGGCTAGCTACCGCTGGCCCATAGCTCGTCCAGGTCCGCGAAATTCCAGAAGGCCGGGTTTTCACGACCGACGATCTTTTCTTTGGTGGTCGATGCGGCCAGGTCCACCACTTCCGGGGGGATGCGCATTTCGGATTTGGTCGAGTAAAACACCTTGACCAGGGGCTTGAGCAGGCTGCTGGGGTTTTGCTCGGTCACCACGCCCAGGCGGCCCGACGCCAGCTTGACCAGGGAGCCTACCGGGTAGATGCCCAGGCTTTTCACAAAGGCCTGAAACACCATCGGGTCCAGATGGCCCGAGGTCCATTCGGCCATGCGCTTGATGGATTCGGCGGGGTCCCAGCCCTTTTTATAGGGGCGGTTGGAGGTGATGGCGTCGTACACATCGCAGACCGCGCCCATGCGGGCGAACAGGCTCATGGCACCGCCCTTTTGCTGGTCGGGGTAGCCGGTGCCGTCGGTGCGCTCGTGGTGGTGTAGCACCACGTCCAGCACGATGTTGTCCACCGCCTGGCCTTCGACCAGCATGCTGTAGCCCTTCAGTGGGTGGGACTTGATGACGTCGAACTCGGCGTCGGTCAGCTTGCCGGGCTTGTTCAGCACCTCCATGGGCATCAGGGCCTTGCCCAGGTCATGCAGCAGGCCGGCCAGGCCCAGGGAGCGGATTTGCTCTTCCTTCAGGCGCAGCTGGCGGCCCAGTGCAATCATCAGGGCGCATACCGCCACGGAATGCATGTAGGTGTAGTCGTCTACCGTCTTCAGCCTGGCCAGGCTGATCAGGGCACCGGGGTTGCGGGCCACCGAGTCGGAGATTTCCTGCACCAGATGGCCGGCCAACTCGGTATTCACCGCGTTGCCCATGCGGGCTTCCTGGAACATGGCGACGACGGCCTCTTTGGCCTTGTTGCAGATGTTGGCGGCGCGCTTTAGTTCTACGGCAGCGGAGGTGGGGGCGGTATCGCGTAAGGGCTCGGGCAGGGTGAATTCGTCTTCCAGTGTCGCGAACATAGAGGCGGCTTCGGCCATAGGGGACTCGCCGACCGCAATGTCACGTCCCTTTTGGGTATCTATCCACACTTCCTGGATGGCGCTGGCCTTGGCACGGACCAGATCCTGGGGGTCGGTCAGCACAAAATGGTTGCGCCAGAACGGGTGGTCCATCCAGGGCCCGCAAAAGCCGTCAATGTGCATTCCTAGCGTCAGGTGTTCAACTTTGATTCTTTTGAGCATAGGACAAGAAAAACGAGCGAGTGACGTGGCGCCCTCATCAGCGGCACGGACCAGCATACATACATAGTATGGCCCAGGATGCTGGGTCTGCCGTCACAAAGTTTGCGCTGTGCGCTATGGACAACAAGGCAAAATCCAGCCCCATGGTTGCCCCCCCCGCGAAGCTCAATCCCGCCCAGAAAGCCCTGCTCAAACTCGGATTGCGCCGCGACATCGATCTGGCCTTGCATCTGCCGCTGCGCTACGAGGACGAAACCCGCATCACCCGCCTGGCCGATGCACGCGAGGGCGAGACGGTGCAGATAGAGGCCACGGTCACGCACAGCGAGGTCACGCTGCACGGGCGCCCCCAACTGCTGGTGACGGTGGACGACGGGTCCGACACCTGCCAGCTGCGCTTCTTCAGCTTCTACCCCTCGCACCAGAAGACCCTGTCCGTGGGCGCACGGCTGCGTGTACGCGGCGAGATGAAGGGGGGATTTATTGGGCGCCAGATGCTGCACCCGGTGTTCAAGCTGGCCGGTGGCGAGCTGCCCGATGCGCTCACACCGGTCTACCCCACTACGGCGGGTCTGCCGCAGGCTTATCTGCGCCGTGCGGTGCTGGGTGGCCTGAAACGCGCGCCCTTGTCCGAAACCCTGCCGCCCGGTGCTGCAGATGCGGATTTAAGAAAAATAGGCCGCCAGCGCATATGGAACCTGCGCGAGGCGCTATCTTTTTTGCACCACCCCACGCCCGATGTCTCGCTGGCTGCGCTGGAAGACCGCAGCCACCCCGCCTGGCAGCGCCTGAAGGCCGAGGAGCTGCTGGCCCAGCAGCTCTCGCAGTTGCAGGCCAAGCGCGAGCGCGACCGCCTGCGCGCGCCGCCGCTGCACCCGCTGCCCGGCGCACGGCTACAGCAAGACCTGCTGGCCGCGCTGCCATTCGGGCTGACCGGGGCGCAGCAGCGCGTGGGCGTGGAGATCGCCGCCGACCTGGCTTTGCCCGTACCCATGCACCGCCTGCTGCAGGGCGATGTGGGATCGGGCAAGACCGTGGTGGCGGCGTTGGCCGCCTGCATTGCGATGGATGCCGGCTGGCAGTGCGCGCTGATGGCCCCCACCGAGATCCTGGCCGACCAGCATTTCCGCAAGCTGGTGGGCTGGCTGGAGCCGCTGCTTACGCCCCTGGGCAAATGCGTGGCCTGGCTCACCGGCAGCCAAAAGACCAAGGCCCGCCGCGAGATGCTGGCCAAAATCGCCAGCGGCGAGGCTGCGCTGGTGGTCGGCACCCACGCCGTGATCCAGGACAAGGTGGAGTTCAAAAACCTAGCCCTGGCGCTGATCGACGAGCAGCACCGCTTCGGCGTGGCCCAGCGCCTGGCGCTGCGCAGCAAGCTACAGGAAGATGGCCTGGAGCCGCACCTGCTGATGATGACGGCCACCCCCATTCCGCGTACCCTGGCCATGAGCTACTACGCCGACCTGGAGGTGTCCACCATCGACGAATTGCCGCCTGGCCGCACGCCCATCGTCACCAAGCTGGTGAACGACGCCCGGCGCGACGAGGTTATAGAGCGCATCCGCGCCCAGATCGACCAGGGCCGCCAGGTCTACTGGGTATGCCCGTTGATCGAGGAGAGCGAGGCACTGGACCTGGTCAACGCCACCCAAACCCATGCCGACCTGAGCGAAGCGCTTCCTGGCGTGTTGGTCGGCCTGCTGCATTCACGCATGGCCGTGGCCGAGAAAAAGGCGGTGATGGACATGTTCAACGAAGGC
>JAPLPK010000083.1 GCA_026400275.1 Burkholderiales bacterium | reverse complement strand
GCACGCCGATCAAGGCCTGGTTGTTTCAGCCGCCCGAGCGGGCCAGGGGCACGGTGCTGGCACTGCATGGTTGCGGTGGCCTTTATGCCAGGGCGGGTACACGCCATGGGCAACTCAATGCGAGACATCAGGCGATGGCTGACATGCTGCTGGCGCAAGGCTACGCCGTGCTGTTCCCGGACAGCCTGACATCGCGCGGCGAGGATTCGCTGTGCAAACAAAAGATGGCCCAGCGCGACATCACGCAGACCCAGCGCCGCAGCGATGCCCTCGGCGCGCTGGCCTGGGTCGCGGCCCAACCCTGGGCCCGCCCGAAGGCGATAGCGGCCCTGGGTTGGTCGCATGGCGGCAGCGCCGTGCTGGCCGCTACCGACCGTCGCCAGCCCGAGGTGGCGGCACAGCCCAATACCTTTGCCGCCGCCATTGCCTTCTACCCAGGCTGCGCCGCCGCCACCAAGGCCGGCTACCAGCCGAACACCCGCTTGATGCTGCTGCTGGGCGAGAGCGACGACTGGACGCCTGCCGCGCCGTGCATCACACTGGGCCAGGCGGTGGGGGCCGAGTTGCATGTCTACCCCGGCAGCTACCACGAGTTTGACAACCCCACGGGTGGCGTACGCCTGCTTCGCAACGTGCCCAATGGCGTGCACCCCGGCCAGGGCGTGCATGCTGGCCGCAACCCCGCAGCGCGCGAACAGGCCTATGCCAGCGTGCGCGAAGAGTTGCGTCAGACCCTGGGTACAGTTGCTACTAAATAAGTAGCATGTTGCGCAGGTTCTACCTGCGCTATAGGCTTATTGGACCGTAGGAAACCTGTTGGAGCCTGTTTACGATCTCCATCTACTCGCAGAGCGTGAAGAACACAAATACGCTGGGCTGTAGCCCAGCAGCAGAATTTTGGTCTGCTGGTAGTGGTCCATGATGCTGACCGGCGTGGATTCGGCAGGCTTGAGCACCACGCAGTTGCCGGCTCCGATGGCGGGCGCCAGCTTCCAGGCGGCCATCAGGGTCGGGCGGTTCCAGGGAATGGCCTGACCCACCACGCCCAGGGGTTCGTGGAAGTGGTCGGCAATGGTGTTTTCGTCGATTTCGCTT
This sequence comes from Burkholderiales bacterium, assembly GCA_026400275.1. GTDB lineage: Bacteria > Pseudomonadota > Gammaproteobacteria > Burkholderiales > Burkholderiaceae_C > Rhodoferax_B. The sequence goes on along the minus strand of JAPLPK010000083.1, from coordinate 1,503 downwards.
AAAGCGCCTTCCGGGGCCGCAGGCAACCGGCAAAGTAGCGGAAATGCTCGATGGTCAGCGGAATATCGGCGTTCAGTGTTTCGCGGATCGGGTTGCCGGTGCCCACGGTTTGAGCGTAGGCCAGCTTTTCCAGGTGGGGCGTCCAATAGTGGCTGTGGCGAGGCTGTAACCAAGGGTTTGCCCTGGGGCGTTCGTAACCCACTGGTAACTGCCAGGCGGTACAAAATTGCAGTTAAGGGGTACCATGGAGGCTGTAATTTTGTTACCAAAAAACATGAAACTCCACCCCACCGTCAGCGCGGTCACAGACCGCATTCGCGCGCGCAGCGGGCCAACTCGCACCGCGTATCTGGAACGTCTTGAAGCCGCTGCACAGCGCAAGCCGGGGGCCGAGCGCATGGGCTGCGCCAATGTGGCCCACGCATTTGCCGGTATGCCGAACAACGACAAGTTCAAGGTGGTTGCCGAAAAAGCGCTGAACATCGGCATCGTGACGGCCTACAACGACATGTTGTCGGCCCACAGCCCGCTGCTTACGTACCCGGAGCTGGTGAAGGCTGAGGCCCGCTTGCACGGCGCCACGGCCCAGGTCGCAGGTGGTGTTCCCGCCATGTGCGACGGCGTGACGCAAGGCACACCAGGCATGGAACTCAGCCTCTTCAGCCGGGATGTCATCGCCATGGCCACTGCGGTCGCGCTGAGCCACGATATGTTCGATGCCGCCCTGATGCTGGGTGTGTGCGACAAGATCGTGCCAGGTTTGCTGATTGGTGCGCTGCAGTTTGGCCATTTGCCCATGGTGTTTGTGCCTGCGGGTCCGATGCCGTCTGGCCTGTCCAACAGCGCCAAATCCAAGGTGCGCGAACAAGCCGCCCAAGGGCTGGTGGGGCGTGCGGAGCTGCTGGAGGCCGAATCGGCCGCCTACCACGCGCCCGGCACCTGCACCTTCTACGGCACCGCCAACAGCAACCAGATGCTGCTGGAAGCCATGGGCCTGCATGTACCCGGCACGGCCTTTGTGGCCCCAGGTGGTGCACTGCGTGATGAACTGACCCGCGAATCCACCCGCACGGTACTGGGCGCCGTCAAGTCCAAACGCTTTGCTCCCATTGGCAAGGTGGTGGACGAGCGCTGCATCGTCAACGCCATGGTGGCATTGGTTGCTACGGGCGGCTCCACCAACCATTTAATCCATTGGGTGGCGGTTGCCGCTTCAGCCGGCATCGTGATCGACTGGGACGACTTCGACGAGCTGTCGAAGGTGGTGCCGCTGCTCACCCGCATTTACCCGAACGGCAATGCCGACGTCAATCACTTCCACGCCGCTGGCGGCACCGGTTTCGTGATCCGCGAATTGCTCGACGGCGGCCTGCTGCACGACGATGTCACCACGATTTTGGGCAAAGGCCTGCGCGCCCACACCACCGAACCATTCCTCGGCGAAGGCGGCCAGGGCGTGGTGTGGAAAGCGGCGCCGGAACAATCGGGCGACGAAGCGGTGCT
>JAPLPK010000171.1 GCA_026400275.1 Burkholderiales bacterium | reverse complement strand
GCGCAGGTAATATATGCGCTAGAGGCCTATTTCTTATAAATCCTACTCAGTACTTCAAGGCGGTGGATTTGCCCCAGAACACCCGGTAGGCAAATACCGTGTAGCCGATGATCACCGGCAGCACCACGGCCACGCCGTAGAAGATCACCATCAGCGCCTCGGGGGCGCTGGCTGCGTCCCAGATGGTGATCTTGTCGATTACCAGCCACGGGAAGATGCTGTAGCCCAGGCCGTAAAACGCCAGCAGAAAGATGCCCACCGTGGCGCCGAAGGGCACGCCTATGCCGTATTCGTTGCCTTGCTCCAGCCGCACCGGCAGCCGGCCCAGGCTGCGCCAGATGGTGCCAAACAGCACCAGCGTGCCTAGCGGTATCGGCAGCAGCAAGATGAGGTTCGGAAAGCTGAACCATTTCACGAAGATGCTATGGCTGACCATGGGCGTGGCGACGGAGATGGCCAGCACGCCCAGCCCGGTCAGCCACAGGCTGCGCCGCGCCCAGGCTACCGCCATCAGCTGCAGTGCGCCCTCGGTCTTGATGATCAGCCAGCCCGCGCCCAGCAGCGCATAGGCGGCCAGCAGGCACAGGCCGATCAGGCTGCTGAACAGAATGCCCGCCAGGTCGTGCCGGAAACCGGTAATCATCGAGCCCAGCATGAAGCCCTGGGCCCAGCCTGCCAGCAGCGAGCCGATGTGAAAGGCCATGTTCCACAACTGCTTGTGATCGTCCTTGGCCTTGACGCGGAAGTCGAAGGCCACGCCGCGCAGCATCAGCCCCATCAGCATCAAGGCCACGGGCAAATAGAGCGCGCCCAGGATCACGCCGTGCGCCATCGGGAACCCGACCAGCAGCACGCCCACGCCCAGTACCAGCCAGGTTTCGTTGGCGTCCCAGAACGGGCCTATGCTGGCAATCATCGCGTCTTGCTGTGCGTTGTCGGGTTTGCGCATCAGAATCCCCACGCCCAGGTCGTAGCCGTCCAGAATCACATAGGCCAGCATGGCCAGCGCCATCACCAGCGCGAAGACGATGGGCAGCCAGACTTGCGGCTGGCCCAGGTTGTTGATCAGATCAGGCATGCTGGGTCTCCCGGCGGCGGTCGATGGTGGGGAACAGGGGTTTGGCCAATCCACTGGCTTTGCGGGCCATGTAGAACACCACAGACACATAGGCGGTGATCAGCACCGCGTACAGCAGCAGGTACATCAGCAGCGTGGTTGCAATCGCCGTGGGCGGTACGCTGGACGCGGCTTCGGCGGTGGTCATCACGCCGTACACCAGCCAGGGCTGGCGACCGATTTCCGTCACATACCAGCCCGCAATCAAGCCCACCCAGCCGATGAAGGTCATGGCCACCAGCAGGCGCGCCAGCCAGGGCTTGGGTGCACCTTGGCGGCGCAACTGCCACACGCCGGCCCAGCTCGCCGCCAGCATCAGCAGCCCCACGCCAACCATGATGCGAAAGGCAAAGAACACCGGCGCCACGGGCGGGTGCTTGTCGCCAAAAGCGTCTATGCCCTGGACCTCGCCATCCCAGCTGTGCGTGAGGTACAGCGATGCCAACTTAGGGATCGCCACTTCAAACCGGTTGTTTTGCGTGGCCGCGTCGGGCAGCCCGAACAGTACGGCAGAGGCGCCGCGCTCGGTTTTCCAGATGCCTTCCATCGCGGCGATCTTGGCGGGTTGGTGTTCCAGCGTGTTCACGCCATGCATGTCGCCAACCACGATCTGCACCGGGATCAGCAGGGCGGCTACGGTCAGTCCGGTGCGCAGGCTGGCCATGACTTCGGGGCCATGGTCGTTCTTCAGCCAGCGGAAGGCGCTGATGCCAGCCAGCAGAAACGCCACCGTCAGGCCCGAGGCCAGCAGCATATGGGCCAACCGGTAGGGGAAGGATGGGTTGAAGATCACCTCCAGCCAGCTTGTCACATGGGCCTGGCCGTCGATCATCACAAAGCCGGCGGGCGTGTGCATCCACGAGTTCAGCGCCAGTATCCAGAAGGCCGACAGCGTGGTGCCGGCTGCCACCAGGAAGGTGGCGATGGTGTGCAGGCGCTCGCTCACCCGGTGCCGGCCAAACAGCATGATGCCCAGCATGGTGGCCTCCAGGAAGAAGGCTGTCAGCACCTCGTAGGCCAGCAGCGGCCCGGCGATATTGCCGACCTTCATCATGAAGCCCGGCCAGTTGGTGCCGAACTGAAAGCTCATCGTGATGCCGCTGACCACGCCCAGCGCAAAGGTCAGCGCGAAGATTTTTACCCAGAACTGGTAGGCATCCATCCAGTGTTCGGCCCGCGTGGCGGTGTAGCGGGTCTTGAAATAGAACAGCACCCAGCCCATGGCGATGCTGATGGTGGGGAAGAGGATGTGAAACGTCATATTGGCCGCAAACTGGATGCGGGCCAGTGCGACCGGGTCCATGGCATCCATCATGCATCTCCCTTGCTTGCAGCGGCTTTGCCGGGCTTGAGGACCTGCTTCACCCGGTCCTTAACCTGCAGCAGCTTTTTCATCTGCGTACCCATCTTCATCATGCTGGCCAGCGAGGCCGAGTCCATGCTCTGCACCTCGTCGAGCCAGGAGGTGCCCAGCTCGATCAGGTCGTGCATTTCCTTCATGCGCGACTGGGCGTGGATGTCTTCGGCCAGAGCCGGGCGTTCCATCAGCGCGTCACGCAGCATGGACAAGGTGGGGTCAATCTCGCGCTTGCGCCGCTCTGCGGCCAAGGTGCGGAAGATGGCCCACACGTCTTCGGGCGTCTCGAAGTATTCGCGGCGGTCGTTTGGCAAATGGTGCAGCCGAACGAGGTTCCAGGACGATAGCTCTTTCAGCCCCATGCTGACGTTGGAGCGCGAAAAGCCCAGCCCTTCGGCGATCTCGTCGGCGTTCAGCGGCTTGGCGGACACAAACAGCAGGGCGTAGATTTGTCCCACAGTCCGGTTGATGCCCCAGCGGCTGCCCATTTCGCCAAAGTGCAAAACAAAACGTTGGGTGAGGGGTGCGAGGTTCATGTTCGTAGTTCCTGAATTTTCAGTATTTTCTGAAAATTCAGGAACTCAAGCAATCTATAAGCACAAAGACCTTTAGTAGGCAGGGCCCATCGTTGGGTTGAAGTCGCTTGCTGGCTGCCCGTTTGACCGTGTTGTTGTGCGCACAACACAGGTGTAAAAAGAATGGGGAGCGTCGATTTCAGGCCCTACACTGGTCGCGCAAGACGCTATCGATACCGCAGCAACTGAACCTTCACCAGGAGCATTGAATGCCGAGACGCCAGCCCAGCAAAACCACCCCGCGCCGCGCACCAAGACTCTGCCTGGAACAGCGTTTGTTCCAGCGCCAATTGCAGTGCAGCCCGCAGCAGGTCGTCCAGCACTTCAAACTCACAGCCCCCAGTAGCGCCACCGTGCATTGAACTGCCGTGTTTTGCGTTGCTCCATGCAACGCAGACGTAAAAAAGCCCGCGTGTAGCGGGCTTGATCCAATCTGACCGATGCTATCCGGCGCGCAGCATCTGGTATACGAAGATGGCTGTACCGCTAATGAATATGACAGCCACAGCGCCCAAGGCGACGATGGCCAGCACTAGCTTCAGTTTTTTCCAGTTATTGGGTTTGTGTGGTGCGAAGGTCAAAGTAGGTGAAGGGCTGCGTCGAGCACCTTGTAAACCGCCATACCCAGGGCGCCCAGGATCAGCAGTGTGTGAACAAATGCAGCACCATTCATCGGTTCGGCTGGAACCGCTTTGGCTGCAGTGGATTCGGGTTGGTTTTGTGTGTTCATGCCTTGAATTTAATGCGCATCCCGCGTCACGTGAATGACAGTTGAGTTTCCAAAATGCAATTTTCGGAACTATTCGACAGTTTTGCGCAGTGTGCGGTGGATGTTATCGCCATACAACGCCTGCTTCCGCCAAGGCACCAAGAAAGTCGCGCCCGACAAAGGGAGATTGCCCACTGCATTATGTGCAGCTTGGGTGCGATTGCGCCTTTGATTTAACGGGTCGGCTTGGTCGCAAGCTTGCGCTTGCAGTCGCATCAAATAGGGGTTTCTGTGCGGTTATCACGCGACGAGCGGCGGGCCTCGCTCTACATTGGTGGCGTTGATTTCTTCAACCTTCAGATGGAGCAATTTATATGGTTCAACAAGATGTAGACGAGCGCTACGAGGGTTTGGGCTTTTGGGGCTTGGCGATCGGAAGCGTAACGGGTGTTGCCTTGGCCGGCACCTTTATTGCCATGTTTGCGTACCAACTTGTGCGAGGCATCGGCCGCGTTTTCTTTGGCTGAATTTCTGGCAGGGCTTGGGCGCTGTGTAAAAGCTTTGCAGAAATGAAAAAGCCCCATCCTACAGGGAAGGGGCCTAACATTGGATCTTTGCGATCCTCTACAAACTAACACATGGTGCCCGGGGCCGGAATCGAACCGGCACGCCTTGCGGCGGGGGATTTTGAGTCCCCTGCGTCTACCAATTTCACCACCCGGGCATGTGCAGAAGCAAGACCAATATTATGGCACAGTGTGGGGCATGAAATACCAAACAATTGAAGACGTCATCGGAAAAACTCCGCTTGTGGCTTTGCAGCGCATTGGTGCTGCGGACAATTCGGCCCGTGGCAACGTGGTTTTGGGCAAGCTGGAGGGCAACAACCCTGCCGGTTCGGTGAAGGACAGGCCGGCCTTGTCCATGATCCAGCGGGCGCAGGAGCGCGGTGAAATCAAGCCGGGCGATAGCCTGATCGAGGCGACCTCGGGCAACACCGGTATCGCATTGGCGATGGCGGCGGCGGTCAAGGGCTACCGCATGGTGTTGATCATGCCGGAGGACTTGTCCATAGAGCGGGCCCAGACCATGAAGGCCTTCGGTGCCGAGCTGATCCTGACGCCCAAGAGCGGCGGCATGGAATACGCCCGCGACCTGGCCGACCAGATGCAGCGTGAGGGCAAGGGTAAGGTGCTGGACCAGTTTGCCAATGCCGACAACCCGCGCGCCCATTATGAAAACACCGGCCCGGAAATCTGGGCCGACACCCAGGGCAAGATCACGCACTTCGTCAGCGCCATGGGCACGACCGGCACCATCACCGGCGTGTCACGGTTTTTGAAAGAAAAGAATCCGGCCATCAAGATCATCGGCGCGCAACCCAGCGAGGGCTCGCGCATTCCCGGTATCCGCAAATGGCCGCAGGAATACCTGCCCAAGATTTACGACCCTAGCCATGTGGACGAGTTGGTTTACGTAGGCCAGGACGACGCCGAAGAAATGTGCCGTCGCCTGGCACGCGAGGAAGGTATCTTTGCCGGTATCTCTGCAGCGGGCGCCTGCTGGGTTGCGCAGCAGATCGCACAGCGTGAAGAGAACGCCACGGTCGTGTTCATCGTGTGTGACCGGGGTGACCGTTACCTTTCGACCGGCGTGTTTCCGGCTTGATGGGGTCTACTGGATTTATGGGAAATTGGCCTCTAGTGCTTATGCAACCTGCACAAGCTGCTATATTTTCTATAGTTTTTAGGGGTATCTGTAGCCATGGCCGCTGAGTTCAAATTTTGCCCGCAGTGCGCCACTGCGCTGGCCTGGATCAGCCAGGAAGAAGACGGCGGGCCTAAGCAGCGCCTGCGTTGCCCGGCTTGCGACTTCACCCACTGGAACAACCCCACGCCGGTGCTGGCCGCCATCGTCGAGTACGGCGGGCAGATACTGCTGGCGCGCAATGCCGCCTGGACGTCTGAGATCTACGCGCTGATCACCGGCTTCATGGAAGCCGGCGAAACACCCGAGGAAGGCATTGCCCGCGAGATTCTGGAAGAAACTAATCTGACGGCTTCTGCGCTAGAGCTGATCGGCGTGTATGACTTTCAGCGCATGAACCAGGTGCTGATCGTCTACCACGCGGTCGCGCACGGCGAAGTGCGCTTGTCGCCCGAGCTGGTGGACTACCGGTTGTACAACTTTGAAGACGTGAAATGTTGGCCCGCTGGCACGGGCTACGGGCTGGCGGAGTTTTTGAGGCGGCGCGGCTATGCACCGCAGTTCCGCGATCTGTCCTAGCGCACACTAAAATCATGCACCATCCAAGGACCACCGCCCCATGCAGACAGACAAAGAAATCGACACGCGCGGCCTGAATTGCCCGCTGCCCATCCTCAAGGCCAAGAAGGCGCTGACCGATATGCAAAGCGGCCAAATGCTCAAGGTGGTGTCTACCGATGCCGGCTCTGTGCGTGACTTCCAGGCTTTTTCCAAGCAAACCGGCAACGAGCTGATGGAGCAGACCACCGAAGGTGCGGATTTCATCCACGTGCTGCGCCGTCGCTAATTCTTGGCACGCGCCGCGCCCCGCAACGGGGTTGGCGGCGCGGCGATTTCTGTTTTATTTCAGCAGTGCCTTGCGTGCTGCCAGCGCCGTGTCGGTGAAGTCGGTGAACACGCCGTCCACACCGGTCTTGTAGATGGCGGTGTATTCATTGGCTCCATCTTTCGCATAGTCGATTGCCAGGCGGCGCGACTCGTTGCGGAAGGTGAAGGGGTGCACGAACAGGCCGGCTTTGTGGGCATCCGCCACCAGGCTGGTGGGCGCCATCGAGGTGGCGTCGGCGTCGTTGATCTTGCCGTCGCCATTCACATCCACGGGCTTGCCATCGGCGCCGATGGTGCCCTTGATGCTGATGATGTAGCGCTTCCAGGGGCCGACGCCGTCGGCATAGGTTTTGATTTCGGCCAGGCCTTCGGGCGTGACCATGGCATCGAAGTTGCGCTTGTCGCCCATCAGCGTCCAGTCATAGGGGCGGTCGCTGGGCAGCTTGAAGGTGACCTTGCCGGTGGCCAGGTCGACGCTGTCGCCGTCGATCAGCTGGACCAGCTTGGTCTGCAGGCCCTTGCTCTTCATGTACTTCAGGCTGCCGGGTTCGAACGACTGCACGAAGATGGGCGCCGACTTGCTGTTCCAGCCGGCTTTGACGATGGTGTCGACAAATATGTCTTCCATCGGCAGGCCGAGCGACGCGAAGTAGCTGGGGTTCTTGGTTTCCGGGTAGATGGCAATCGTGCGGCCAGTGGCCTGCGACTGGGCCTTGGCCAGGTCGATGACTTCCTGGAAGGTAATGACCTTGAACTGGCCGTTGAACTGCTGCGGACGCTCGGCATCGGTGGAGATGGCGCCCAGGGTCTTGATTTCGGCCAACGTGAAGTCGTCGCTGAACCAGCCGGTCTGGGTTTCGCCATCGACCTGGATGGTCTTCTTGCGCGCTGCAAATTCAGGGTGCTTGGCCACATCGGTGCTGATGGCCAGGTTCGGGTCGTGGCGGGCGATCAGCTGGCGGTCCTTGGTGACGATGATGTCCATCTCGATCACGTCGGCGCCCAGCTCGATGGCGCGGATATAGGCTTCGCGGGTTTCTTCTGGCAGGTAGCCGGATGCGCCACGGTGTGCAATCACCAGCGGCGGCTGGCCGTTCAGCGTAGACCCAGCGCCCATGGTTTGGCCAGGCATGCTGCTGCAAGCGCTCAGGCCTGCCGCGACCAACAGGGCCGAGGTGGTACGCAGGGGAAAGGAAATCGGGGGCATGCACTACTCCTAGGTTAAGTAGCGGCCGATGCTATGGCGGGTATGTGACAGTTGTGTTGAAAAAAAGCCCCAGCGCCGCGCGTGCGGCCTGGGGCTTGATCGGAGTTGGGTTGCTTAACCCAGGCGAGCCAGCTGCTCTTTCAGGCGCTCCAGGGTGGCGCCGAAGTCGCTGATGCGGCCGCGCTCTAGCGCGATCACTGCTGGTGGCGCCTTGGCCACAAAGGCTTCGTTGGCCAGTTTGTTGGTGGCCTTGGCGATTTCGCCTTCCAGGCGCGCGGCTTCCTTGCCCAGGCGGGCTTTCTCGGCGGCCACATCGATCTCCATGTGCAGGCACAGGCGCGCATCGCCGGCCACCACGGTGGGTGCGGCCTGCGCGGCGGCTTGCCAGGCGGCTTCATCGTCGAACAGCTTGACCTCGCTGAGCTTGGCCAGGGACTGCAGTACTGGCGCCACCGATTGCATGAACTCGGCATCGCCCACGCAGTACAGCGGCATGCGGGTCGCGGGCGACACATTCATTTCGCCACGCAGATTGCGGCAGGCGTCCACCAGGCCCTTGAGCTTGGTGACGTGGGCGATGGCGGCTGGGTCGATCTTGGATGGCTGGCTTTGCGGATACGGCGCGATGCTTACCGAGTCACCCGGAATGCCGGCCACCGGCGACACTTTTTGCCACAGCTCTTCGGTGATGAACGGAATGATGGGGTGGGCCAGGCGCAGGATGGCTTCCAGCGTGCGGATCAGGGTGCGGCGGGTGGCGCGTTTTTGGGCGTCCGTGCCGTTGTTGATTTGCACCTTGGCGATTTCCAGGTACCAGTCGCAGAACTCGTTCCAGGTGAAGTCGTAGATGGCGTTGGCTACATTGTCCAGGCGGTAGTCGGCAAAGCCCTTGGCCACTTCGGCCTCGGCCAGTTGCAGAGCCGAGCTGATCCAGCGGTCGGCCTGGCTGAAGTCCAGGTAGCCGCCGGGGCCGCATTCTTCGGGTGTGTGGTCACGCACGCCGCAGTCCTGGCCTTCGCTCTGCATCAGCACGAAGCGGGTGGCGTTCCACAGCTTGTTGCAGAAGTTGCGGTAGCCCTCGCAGCGCTTGCTGTCGAAGTTGATGCTGCGGCCCAGGCTGGCCAGCGATGCGAAGGTGAAGCGCAGCGCGTCGGCACCGAAGGCGGGAATGCCCTCGGGGAATTCTTTCTCGGTGTTCTTGCGCACCGCAGGCGCGGTCTCGGGCTTGCGCAGGCCGGTGGTGCGCTTGTCCAGCAGGGGCGCCAGGGCGATGCCGTCGATCAAATCCACCGGGTCCAGCACATTGCCTTCGGCCGGTGACCAGCACGGAGGAGGGCAGGTACAGGTCGTAGTCCTGCGTCTTTTCGGGCCAGCCCATGGTCGAGAAGGGGACCAGGGCGGAGGAATACCAGGTGTCCAGCACGTCTTCGTCACGTTTCAGGGTCTTGCCCGGCGCTTGGGCTTGGGCCTCGGCTTCGTTGCGGGCCACGTAGACCTTGCCGTCTTCGTCGTACCAGGCCGGAATTTGGTGGCCCCACCAGAGTTGGCGGGAAATGCACCAGTCCTGGATGTTGTTCATCCACTGGTTGTAGGTGTTGACCCAGTTCTCGGGCACGAACTGCACCTGGCCGCTGCTCACCGCGTCGATGGCTTTTTGTGCGATGGACTTGCCGGTGGCGTCACCCTTGCCGACCTGGTTCATGGCGACGAACCATTGGTCGGTCAGCATAGGCTCGATGACCTGGCCGGTGCGGGCGCAGCGTGGCACCTGCAGCTTGTGCTTCTTGGTTTCGACCAGCAGGCCGAGTTCGGTCAGGTCGGCAACGACCTTCTTGCGCGCGACGAAGCGGTCCAGGCCCTGGTAGGCGGCGGGGGCGTTTTCGTTGATCTTGGCGTCCAGGGT
>JAPLPK010000072.1 GCA_026400275.1 Burkholderiales bacterium | reverse complement strand
GTCAGCAACGCCCTCAGCCACCAAAAATAGGCCTCGGCGCCAGTTAGAATGCTGGGTTGTGTGGGGCGTTAGCTCAGTTGGTTAGAGCAGAGGACTCATAATCCTTTGGTCGAGTGTTCAAGTCACTCACGCCCTACCATTTCATCTTTCGCATGAAAAGGCTCCCATGATTCTCGTGACGGGTGGTGCTGGTTATATCGGAACGCATACCTGCGTTGAACTGCTGAATGCAGGGCAAGACGTCACGGTATTTGACAACTTCTGCAACAGCCAGCCCGAGTCCCTCGCGCGCGTGGAACGCATCACTGGCAAGACGCCTAACGTGATTGAGGGCGACATCCGGGACCGTGCGGCACTGGTTGCGGCACTGCGTGGCAGCGGCGCTACTGCCGTTATCCATTGCGCTGGCCTGAAGGCCGTGGGCGAATCGGTGCAGCAGCCCCTGCGTTATTACGACAACAATGTGGTGGGCACTTTGCGTCTTCTGGAGGCCATGGGCGAGTGCGGCGTGAAGACGTTGGTGTTCAGTTCGTCGGCCACGGTATACGGAGACCCGCAGCGGCTGCCGCTGACCGAGGACCATCCACTGTCCGCGACCAACCCTTACGGCCGTAGCAAGCTGATGGTGGAAGATCTGCTGCGCGACTTGCACCGCAGCGACGCGTCCTGGCGCATTGGCATATTGCGTTACTTCAACCCGGTGGGGGCGCACATCAGCGGCCTGATTGGTGAGGATCCTCGCGGCATTCCCAACAACCTGATGCCTTTCGTGGCCCAGGTGGCTGTGGGGCAGCGAGAGTTTTTGAATGTATGGGGCAACGATTACGACACACCCGATGGCACCGGTGTGCGTGATTACATCCACGTGGTGGACCTGGCCGTGGGCCACTTGAAGGCGCTGGAGCGTTTGCAGTCCGTGCCTGATTTCCTCACGGTGAATCTGGGCACCGGTATAGGCTATAGCGTGCTCGACATGGTCAAAGCCTTTGAGCGGGCCAGCGGCAAGCCTGTGCCTTACCAAGTTGCAGCTCGGCGCCCGGGCGATGTGGCGGCTTGCTATGCCGAACCGCATGCGGCAGCAGAGCTGCTGGGCTGGCGTGCCGAGCGGGGCCTGGATGCCATGTGCGCCGATGCCTGGCGTTGGCAAAGCGCGAACCCGCGTGGGTTTGCGGCCTAAAGCCGCTTTCCTTCAATCAGGCCGAGCGGCCGATTTCCGGCCAGCGCCGGTGTAGCCACACCCAGGCAATAAGGCCAATGGACATCATGGTTAGCGATGCCAGTGCCAGGGCTTGCGCAGAATGCATGACCAGCGGCGCGAGTATGCCTGCCACCAAGCCATTGGCAATGGAACCCATGCAGGCCTGCAGAGACGAGGACATGCCGCGTCGCGCCGGGTAGAGATCCAACACCAACAGGGTGACGGCCGGCACCATCATGGCCCAACCCAGGGCGAAGATCGCCACAGGAATCAGGGCCCAGGCCACGTGGGCTTTGAACAGCAAATTGGCCACCACATTGCCGACGGACACCAGCACCATGATGGCAAACCCATGGCGGATTTGTGTCTTGGGTGGCACCTTGCCTGCCATGCGTCCGCTGATCCATGCACCCGTCATGATGCCGCTGATGGTCAGCACAAAAAACCAGAAGAATTCTGTGGGCCGTAGCTCCAGGATTTGTCCCAGGAAGGCCGGTGCGGACAGCACGTACAAAAACATGCCGTTGAACGGAATGCCGCTGGCCAGTGCCAGCAGCAGAAAGCGCGGGTTGGAGCACAGCTCGCCATAGCCCTGAAGCAGATGCCGTGCATTGAAGGGCTGGCGCTGGGCCGGGTCCAGGGTTTCCGGCAGATAACGGAAGTTGGAGATCCACAGTAGCAATCCAACGCCCGCCAGAAACCAGAAGATGCTGTGCCAACCCAGGTGAACGAATAGCCACCCCCCGATGATGGGCGCAATGGCAGGCGCCACACCAAAGTAGATGGTGACCTGGCTCATCACCTTTTGTGCCTGCGCCGGTGGAAACATATCGCGGACTACGGCGCGCGATACCACGATGCCCGCGCCGGTGGAAAGGCCTTGCAGCGCGCGGAAGAACACCAGTTGCCCAATGTTTTGCGACAGCGCACAGCCCATGCTGGCCACCGTGAAGACCGCCAACCCGGTCAGTACCACCGGACGCCTGCCGAAGCTGTCGGACAACGCTCCGTGGAACAGATTCATGAAGGCAAAGCCAAACAGATAGGCCGACAGCGTCTGCTGCATCTGTGCCGGCGAGGCCCCCAAGGAGTTGGCTATTCCGTCGAATGCGGGTATGAAGGTGTCGATGGAAAAAGGCCCCAGCATGCCCAGCACCGCCAGCAATATGGCCAGGGCCCAGCGGGGCGCGACCCATAGTTGGGCGGCGTTAGGGTTCATGGGGCGAGGGGGCCGTGCTGCCCGCGTAGCTTGAGGTGTCGCCGGCAACATCGTTGAACTGGGTCTTGCTCATCAGGCACCTTGGTGGAGTGGCTTGTAGCTGGATGCCGTCGCTTGGCATTGCAGGTATTGTTGGTGCGATCACTCTTGGTAACAGGTCGTGCATGCAGGCATAGGGCGACGAGTCGTAGCGGTCGGACGGATATGCGTGCGGCGTACTGCGGGTGCTCGCAGGTTCATTCGTATTTCCACTCTTTGCGGCGGGTCAAAACAGGTTGTGGTTTGGTCCGCGTCGAGTGGAATGAAATCACTTGCGTCCACAACTGCTGCCTGGTGCTGGTGGGTGCGGCTGCCCGTCCAGCTGATGTCTATCTTGACGTGGCGCTGCAGCATGCGCAACGCGGGCAGCAGGGCAATTGCATCACCCAGGCCTTGCGGACCCAGGATCAGCAATTTGCGCGGCAGGGGCTGCCGCAAGGCATCCCATGGACCCAGCGCGCCCCAACGGCGTGCTGCTGTGCGTGCCACGGAGGTCTTTACAGGCCTGCTGCGGCCCGTAGTGCGGCTGCTTTGTCAGTGCGCTCCCAGGTGAACTCGGGTTCTTCGCGGCCGAAGTGGCCGTAGGCTGCGGTCTTTTCGTAGATTGGGCGCAGCAGGTCCAGCATCTGGATGATGCCCTTGGGGCGCAGGTCGAAGTGCTCGTTCACCAGGGCGGCGATCTGCTCGTCAGGAATCACGCCCGTGCCTTCGGTGTAGACGGTGACGTTCATCGGACGTGCCACGCCGATGGCGTAGGCCACCTGGATCTGGCACTGGCGCGCCAGGCCGGCGGCCACGATGTTCTTGGCCACATAGCGGGCCGCGTAGGCTGCCGAGCGGTCCACCTTCGTGGGGTCTTTGCCGCTGAATGCGCCACCGCCGTGCGGGCAGGCGCCGCCGTAGGTGTCCACAATGATCTTGCGACCGGTCAAGCCGCAGTCACCTTGTGGGCCTCCGATGACGAAGCGGCCGGTGGGGTTGATCAGGTACTTGGTGTCCAGCAGCCACTCTTTAGGCAGCACGGGTTTGATGATTTCTTCGATGATGGCCTCGGTAAACGAGGCCTTCATCTTCTTGTCGGTCTCGCTCTGGTCCGGGCTGTGCTGGGTGGACAGCACCACTGTGTCGATGCTGTGCGGTTTGCCGTCCACGTAGCGCATGGTCACCTGGCTCTTCGCGTCGGGGCGCAGGAAGGGCAGGCGGCCGTCTTTGCGCAACTGGGCCTGGCGCTCAACCAGGCGGTGTGCGTAGTAGATAGGCGCGGGCATCAGCTCGGGCGTCTCATTGCAGGCGTAGCCGAACATCAGGCCCTGGTCGCCGGCGCCGGTGTTCAGGTGGTCGTCGCTCGCGTGGTCCACGCCTTGGGCGATGTCGTTGCTCTGCTTGTCATAGCAAACCATGACCGCGCAACCCTTGTGGTCGATGCCGTATTCGGTGTTGTCGTAGCCGATGCGCTTGATAGTGTCGCGCGCCACCTGGATGTAGTCCACATGCGCGTTGGTGGTGATCTCACCGGCCAGCACGACTAGGCCGGTGTTGGTCAGCGTCTCTGCGGCGACGCGGCTCAGCGGGTCTTGTTTGAAGATAGCGTCCAGAATCGCGTCAGAGATCTGGTCGGCTACCTTGTCGGGATGGCCTTCGGAGACGGATTCGGAGGTAAAGAGGAAGTCGTTCGCCATTTTGATTAAGCTCCTTCGTTTTGAAGACAATACACGGGATGCGTTGCTTCTAGCTTGGGGCCTTGGCGAACGCTTTAGCAGATGTGTTTTAAGTCGCCCTGCAAGTAGTTCAATTAACTCAGCGACAGTTTTTATTTTACTGCCTAGTTTTATGTCCCTGATATTTCGATGGTCTGCTTATTTGCCTCTGTCGGTGTTGCACATGGTGGGCGCACTGCTGGGCTGGGTGGCTTACCTGGCTTCGCCCACCTACCGCAGGCGCTTTCGTGAGAACGTAGCCCAGGCTGGCATTGCGCCGCGCCAAGCGCGTCGCGCGATTGCCGAAGCCGGTAAGTTGGTGACCGAGCTGCCCTGGCTGTGGTTGCGTCCACGGGCGCAGAAACTGCCCAAGATCACCTGGCAGGGAGTGGAACTGCTGGAGGCCGCACTGGCCCAGGGCAAAGGCCTGGTCTTCATGACGCCCCATGTGGGCAGCTTTGAAGTTGTGCCGCAGGCGCATGCCGCGCGCTTTTCCGCGCAGTACGGTGATATGACGATTCTGTACAAGCCCTCCAAATTCGCCTGGCTCGACGGCTTGCTGAAAGATGCCCGCTCGGCGCCGGGACTGGAAGCCGCGCCCACCACCACCGCTGGCGTGCGCATGATCCTCAAATCGCTGAGGCAGGGCCGCGTGGTTGGCATGCTGCCCGACCAGGTGCCCGGTGAAGGGCAGGGGGTATGGGCGCCGTTCTTTGGCCGCCCGGCCTACACCATGACCTTGGCTTTACGTTTGGCGCGCCAAACCGGGGCCCCAATCCTGGTAGCCTTAGGTGACCGTATGCCCTGGGGGCGTGGCTATGTCATTCATGTGCACTCCCTGCAATTACCGCTGGACCAGGGTGATGAAGTGGCTGCTACCGCGCTGAACCAGGCGATGGAAGCGCTGATTCGCCAGCGTCCCGGCATGTACCTCTGGAGTTACGCGCGCTACAAGCAGCCGCGCAAAGAAACCCCGCCCTTGGCCTGATTCTGGAGCGTTGATGTTGTCCCATGCTGTGATTGTTGTGATGCGCCTGCTGGCGCGCTTGCCCTTGTCCTGGTTGCGTGCCATCGGTTGGGCTTTGGGCATGCTTTTGTACGGGCTGCTGGCCAGTCGGCGCGCGGTGGCGATGACCAATTTGGCGCTATGCTTTCCGGAGCGCTCTGTGCAGGATCGGCGTATGCTGGTGCGCAAAATATTCGTGCACTTTACCCAGGCGTGGCTGGACCGTGGTTGGCTTTGGAGCGGTTCGCCTGCGCGGACTTTACGCCGCTTGAGGCTGACTGGCGATGTGGCCCAGTTGGAGGGCGACGCGCCCGCCGTTTTGTTTGCGCCGCATTTTGTGGGGCTGGATGCGGGGGCGACCGCGCTGTCCCAGCAGGTGCCGCGCGATTTCAATACGATTTTCACCCCGCAGTCCAACAAAATCATGGATGGATGGATTGCCCGCGGGCGCCAGCGCTTTGGCAATGCCCGTTTGTTTGACCGTAGTCAGGGGGTAAAGGATATCGTGGCGTCGCTGCGCAAAGGTCAACCGCTGTATCTGCTGCCCGATATGGACTTCGGTGCCAAAGATGCGTTCTTCGTCCCCTTCTTTGGTGTGCTGGCCGCCACTGTACCGTCGTTGCCACGCTTTGCCCGCCTGGGCCGGGCCAAGGTGGTGCCGGTGCTGACGCGCATGACGCCACAGGGTTATGAGGTGCAGATACTGCCGGCCTGGACGGACTACCCCACGAACGATGTAGAGGCGGATACGGCACTGATGAACCAGCGCCTGCAGGACTACATCCTCCGCATGCCCGAGCAGTACTTTTGGGTGCACAAACGTTTCAAGACCCGGCCCGAAAGATCGGCCGAGGTGTACTGAGTTTGCTCTGTTTTTAGGAGCTGCTAGCGCAGGTGCTACCTGCGCTAGAGGCCTAAAAGACTATTCTTCTTCGGCCGGCTCTTGCGGCAGGGTTGAGCCTTGTGGCGTGGCTGGATGGGCCCAGTCCCAGAGCAGCTGGCTGGCTTCGTCAATGCCGCGCTTTTTCAGCGCTGAGAACAGCTTTACCTCGCCGCCACCGGCCTGCAGGCGCGCGATGGACAGGGCCTTGGTGGACTCTTCACGGTTCAGCTTGTCGGCCTTGGTCAGCAGGATCAGGAACTTCAGCCCCTCCACCACGCGTGGGCGCACGATGTCCAGCAGGATTTCGTCCAGCTCGGTGAGGCCGTGGCGCGGGTCGCACATCATCACGATGCCCACCAGGTTTTCCCGGGTGACCAGGTAGTTGGCCATCACCTGTTGCCAACGGATCTTGTCGGCTTTGGGCACGGCTGCGTAGCCATAGCCGGGTAGGTCGGCCAGCACAGCGTCCATCACGCCCTGTTTGCCCAGACTGAACAGGTTGATGTGCTGGGTGCGGCCGGGTTTCTTGGAGGCGTATGCCAGCTGTTTTTGTTGGGTCAGCGTGTTGATACAGGTGGACTTGCCTGCATTGGAGCGGCCCACGAAGGCGATCTCGGGCACGGTCAGCGGCGGCAAATGGTGCAGCTGCGGTGCGGTGGTCAGGAACCTGGCCGTGTGCATCCAGCCCGAGGCGATGATGGCCTGGCTTTTGGCGGGGGGTGCCGGTGTAGCAGGTGCAGCAGGGCTGCGGGGCGCGCCGGACGGGCTCGCCGCGGAGCCGTCGGAGGGCGGTGTAGAGGTAGGAATCATGCGATCTTCAAGAGGTTCTCATGGAGAGAACCGGACCCGCATTGTAGAATCATCGGGTTGTATGCACACGAACAGACATTAATAAGAAACACGATATGAAGCTTCTTGTCTCCTTGCTTACCGCCGTCGCTCTGGCCGTACCCATGTTCTCAGCCACAGCGGCCGAAGCGGCCGCCCCAGCATCGGCGGCAGCGAAGCCGGATTTGGTCAAAGGCGAGGCAAGCTTCACGGCGGTATGCGCAGCCTGCCATGGCGCCGACGGTAATTCAGGCGTTCCGGCCAATCCCAAGCTGGCCCAGCAGCATCCTCAGTACCTGGTGAAGCAGCTGCAGGAGTTCAAGTCCGGCAAGCGCAACAATGCCATCATGAAAGGCTTTGCCAGCACTCTCAGCGATGAGGACATGCGCAATATCGCCTACTGGGTTACCACCAAGAAGACCAAACCTGGCTTCGCCAAGGACAAGGAACTGGTCGCATTGGGTGAGCGCATCTACCGTGGTGGCATTGCCGACCGCCAGATCGCCGCCTGCGCTGGTTGCCACAGCCCCAATGGCGCAGGCATTCCTGCACAGTACCCCCGTTTGGGCGGTCAGCACGCCGACTATGTGGCGGCACAGCTGACCTCGTTCCGTGACGGTGTGCGTAATAACAGCCTGCAGATGACCCAGGTAGCGGCCAAGCTGAACGACCGTGAAATCAAGGCGGTTGCCGACTACGTGGCCGGCCTGCATTGATTGCCTAGAGATAAGCCCTGGTGCGGGTTCTGTGATGGAACCAAGCACGCCACCGATACCCTAAAAGGCGGGCCATCCTCGATGGTCCGCCTTTTTTGATTCCTGCCACCGCAGTTTCCCTCTCTTTCACATGACCGTTACCACCCACGGCGTTCGCGTCAAAACCGGCTCCCAGGCACTGCGCTCTGCTGTGGAGCTGCTGTCGTCGATGCGATTTTCGATCTCTCTGCTGACGGTGATCTGCATTGCCTCCGTCATCGGCACTGTGCTCAAGCAGCAAGAGCCGCTGGTGAACTACGTGAACCAGTTTGGGCCGTTCTGGGCCCAAGTGTTTGCCGCAGCCAGCCTGACCACCATCTACAGCGCCTGGTGGTTCATGCTGATCCTGGCGTTCCTGGTGCTCAGCACCTCGCTGTGCATCGCCCGCAGCACACCCAAGATACTGGTGGATCTGCGCGCCTACAAGGAAAACATCCGCGAACAGAGTTTGAGGGCGTTTGGCCATCGTGCTGAGGCGGCCCTTGACGAAGAGCCCGAAGCGGCTGCACGCCGTATCGGGCAAACTCTGGTCAGCGGGGGCTGGAAGGTCAAGCTGCAGCAGCGCGACCATGGCTGGATGGTGGCAGCCAAGGCCGGCGCGGCCAACAAGCTGGGCTACATCGCCGCACACAGTGCCATCGTGCTGATTTGCCTGGGGGGGCTGTCCGATGGTGATTTGGTGGTGAAGGCGCAAATGCTGCTGAATGGCAAGTCGGTCTACACCGGCGGTGGATT
Organism: Burkholderiales bacterium; assembly: GCA_026400275.1. Lineage (GTDB taxonomy): Bacteria > Pseudomonadota > Gammaproteobacteria > Burkholderiales > Burkholderiaceae_C > Rhodoferax_B. The sequence continues at coordinate 46,539 of JAPLPK010000072.1, read as the reverse complement.
GATTGCCGATGTGCCGCAGGCCAACCGTTTGGGCCCGAACAACCCGACGTTTCGCGGCAATATCCTGGTGGCCGAAGGCTCGCAGGCCAGTGTGGCCATCCTGAACCGCGCCGATGGCGTGGTGCTGCAAGACTTGCCGTTTGCCATTGAGCTGAAGAAGTTCATCGTCGAGTACTACTCCACCGGCATGCCTAAGCTGTTTGCCAGCGATATCGTCATCCATGACAAGGAAACCGGCGCCGCCATCCCGGCGCGGGTCGAGGTCAACCATCCGGCCAGCTATAAGGGCGTGGAGATTTACCAGTCCAGCTTTGACGATGGCGGCTCGTCGGTCAAGCTTCGGGCCGTGCCCATGGTCGTCAGCAACAAGCCATTCGAGGTTAATGGTGTGATTGGCGGCAACACCCCACTGAGCCACGGCATCGACGGTGACAAGCTGACGCTGGAATACACCGCGCTGCGGGTGATCAACGTGGAGAATTTTGGCGATGCGGGCGGCTCCGGTGCCGACCCACGCAAGGTAGACCTGCGCCACTCCATTGACTCGCGCCTGGGGGCTGCGAACAAGACGCAAACCCAGAAGGTGCTGCGTAACGTCGGCCCCAGCATCGGCTACAAGCTGCGCGATGCTGCAGGCCAGGCCCGCGAATTCCACAACTACATGCTGCCCGTGGATACCGGCGACGGTGTCCCCGCCTTCCTGTTGGGCGTGCGCGAGAGCCCGGCCGATGCCTTCCGCTATCTGCGCATACCGGCGGACGAGCAAGGTGGCATGGACGGCTTCCAGCGTTTGCGTGCGGCCCTGGCCGATCCTGTGCAGCGTGAGCGTGCGGTGCAGCGCTATGCGGCCAAGGCGGTGGACCCGTCCCGCCCTGAGCTGGCGCAGCAATTGTCGGTGTCCGCCGGCCGGGCTATGGCCTTGTTTGCTGGCGCGCAGTCGCCCTCCGCAGCGGGTACGGCCAAGGGCGGGTTGCAGGCAATTTCTGATTTCATCGAGGCCAATGTGCCTGAAGCCGAGCGCCCACGGGCCGGCGAGGTGCTGGTGCGTATCCTGAACGGCGTGCTGTTTGAATTGGCCCAGGTCGGCCAGGAGAAAGCCGGCCTGCCTCCGCTGGAGCCCAATGTCCACAACCAGGGCTTCATGACCCAGGCCGTATTGGCGCTGAGCGATGTGCAGCTCTACCCCGCACCCATGGCGTTTGAGTTGCTTGACTTTCACCAGGTGCAGGCCAGTGTGTTCCAGGTGGCGCGCGCGCCGGGTAAAAAAGTGGTGTATCTTGGCTGTGCCTTCCTGATACTGGGCGTGTTTGCCATGTTGTACGTACGTGAACGCCGGGTATGGGTCTGGCTCAGCCGCCGCGATGGCGGGACGCAGGCCACCATGGCCCTGTCCACCAACCGCAAGACCCTGGACGGTGACCGCGAATTTGACCACCTCAAGAGCAGGCTGATTGGGGCCAAGGAGCTACTATGAACACCGTATCCACGCCCGCAACTGTCCAGTTGAACGAAGGCTATTTCTCGCGCCGCAACACCTTCGACTGGGTGTTTGCCGTCCTGGTGCTGGCGGGTGGGCTGTTCGCCTTCAGTCGCTACATGGCCTATATGGACGTGTATGAAAAAGGCATCATGTTGGCCGCCATGCCCGCCGCTATCTGGGTGGGTTGGTTTTGGCGGCCCTTGCGGGCTTTGATGCTGCTGGTCACGGCCTTGTCGCTGCTGGCGATTTGGTCCTACCAGGTGGACGGCCAGGGCAGTTTGCCGCGCTCGGAGTCGGTGTTCTGGTTGAAGTATTTCCTGTCCAGCCAGTCGGCCATTCTGTGGATGAGCGTGCTGGTTTTCATGTCCACCATTTTTTATTGGTTGGGCGTGGTGGCTTCGGGCAGCAATAGTGCCAGCCTGGAATCCATAGGCTCGCGTATCGCCTGGGCCGCCGTGACCATGGCCTTGGTGGGCACCATGGTGCGTTGGTACGAAAGCTATTTAATCGGCGCCGATGTGGGTCACATCCCAGTCAGTAATTTGTACGAAGTGTTTGTGTTGTTCTGCTGGCTCACGACCACCTTCTACCTGTACTTCGAGGCCCAGTACAACACCCGCGCGCTGGGTGCCATGGTGATGCTGGTGGTCAGTGCTGCGGTGGGTTTCTTACTCTGGTACACGGTTGTGCGCGAAGCGCATGAAATCCAGCCCCTGGTGCCCGCCCTGAAAAGCTGGTGGATGAAGCTGCATGTGCCGGCCAATTTCATCGGCTACGGCACGTTTTCCCTGGCGGCCATGGTGGCGTTCGCCTATCTGGTCAAGCAGCAGGCGCTGGAAACCCGCTGGCACAAGCTCACGCCGCTGTGGCTGTTGGGCATCGTGCTGTGCTTCATGCCGTTGGTGTTCCGCAAGACCACGGCGGAGGCTGGCGGCAGCTACTGGGCCGTGTATTTTGCGATTTCGGCGGCCATCATGGGCGGCATACTGGCCGGGCGCAAGCGCATCGCTTCGCGCTTGCCCGCTTTGGATATTCTGGACGACGTGATGTACAAGTCCATCGCAGTCGGCTTCGCCTTCTTCACTATCGCCACCGTGCTGGGGGCTTTGTGGGCTGCCGAGGCCTGGGGGGGCTACTGGAGTTGGGACCCGAAGGAAACCTGGGCGCTGATTGTTTGGCTCAACTACGCAGCCTGGCTGCATATGCGTTTGATGAAGGGCCTGCGCGGGACCGTGGCGGCCTGGTGGGCGCTAGCCGGCTTGGGCGTCACCAGTTTTGCCTTCTTGGGCGTGAACATGTTCCTGAGTGGATTGCACAGCTACGGAACCTTGTAAAAGGCTTTGAAACACCCCCAGGCTGCGCCAACCCCCTTGCAGGTGGCGATACCAGTGGCCCGGCGAAGACGGCTCCACGGTATCTCTGGAATGGAGAAGTTGGACAGTGAAGGAAACTTGTAAGGTTTTTTTGTGTCGGACGACTGATACTCATGTATCCAAGGAGTCTCCATGTTGATCAAGTCCCGCGCTAACGGTTTCATCCATTCCACCCCCAGCGACATCACGCCGCAGCGCATCTATGAGGGCCGGCGTGACATGGTCAAGCTGATGGCCTCTGGCGTAGCCGGGGCGGCCTTGGCAGGCTGGGCCGGGCGTGAGGCAATGGCCCAGGGGGCTGGACAAGGTGGGGGCAAGCTGCCGCCGCTGGTGGGCGCCAAGTCGTCCGTGGCGGGCGCGGTGGTGATGGAGAAAGTCACTGACTACAAAGACGCCAGCAGCTACAACAACTTCTACGAATTCGGCACCGACAAGGCCGACCCGGCCAAGAACGCCGGCACGCTGCAAACCAAGCCCTGGACAGTCGAGATCGAGGGCATGGTCAAAAAGCCGGCCAAGTACACCCTGGAAGACTTGCTCAAGCTCAGCCCCATGGAAGAGCGCATCTACCGCCTGCGCTGCGTAGAGGGCTGGTCCATGGTGATCCCCTGGGTGGGCTATTCGCTCAGCGCGCTGATCAAGGCCGTGGAGCCCTTGGGCAGCGCCAAGTATGTGGAATTCGTCACCCTGGCAGACCCCAAGACCATGCCTTTTGTGGGTTCGCGGGTCTTGTCGTGGCCCTATGTGGAAGGTCTGCGCCTGGACGAGGCCATGCACCCGCTGGCTCTGCTCACTTTTGGCATGTACGGCGAGGTGCTGCCCAACCAAAGCGGTGCGCCAGTGCGCATGGTCGTGCCATGGAAATACGGCTTCAAGAGCGGCAAGAGCATCGTCAAGATCCGCTTCACCGACAAGCAGCCGGCAACCGCCTGGAACAAAGCTGCTTCCAACGAATACGGCTTTTATTCCAACGTGAACCCCGATGTGGACCACCCGCGCTGGAGCCAGGCGACCGAGCGCCGCATCGGTGAAGACGGCCTGTTCGCCAAGAAGCGCAAGACGCTGATGTTCAACGGCTACGAGGCCCAGGTTGGCCAGCTGTACGCCGGCATGGACCTGAAAAAGTTCTACTGAGCGCTCGCCGGAAAGTTCTGCCATGAAAAAGTTGCTGTTGCATCCGGCGGCCAAGCCGTTGGTGTTTGTTTTGTGTTTGCTGCCGTTTGCCTGGCTTGTGTATGGCGCATTCACCAACGGTCTGGGGGCGAACCCGGCCGAGTACCTGATCCGCGCCACCGGCGACTGGACTCTGCGCTTTATCTGCATCGTGCTGGTAGTGACACCGCTGCGCACCATCGCCAACTGGCCTGCCTTGGCCCGGTTTCGGCGCATGCTGGGGCTGTTTGCGTATTTCTACGTGGTGGTCCACCTGCTGAGCTACAGCGGCTTTGACATGGGTTTTGACGTAGGCGACATCGCTCATGACATCGCCAAGCGGCCGTTCATCCTGGTGGGCTTTCTGGCCTTTGTGCTACTGACACCGCTGGCTGCCACGTCCTTCAACCGCGCCATCAAGGCCATGGGCGCCAAACGCTGGCAGCTGCTGCATAAGCTGGTCTATCTGATTGCCGGCCTGGGCGTGCTGCACTTTTTCTGGATGCGTGCCGGCAAGCACAACTTTGCCGAAGTGGCGGTGTATGCTGCCATCATCGCGGTGTTGTTGGGTTGGCGCGTGCTGCAGTTTTTAAAGAAAAAGGGCTTGCAGCGCACAAACAATATGCGCGGGCAGCTATGAAAAGAATAGTGACTGCTTTGTAAAAGGTTGGTTACATTTTGAGATACTTGCGGGGGTATGAATACTCCCCGCTCCTTGTTCTGTGTGGCTTTTGTGGCCACTACCGCTGCTGTCGGCGTCTCCTATGCCGCTGAACTGACACCCATCACGGTCATCGGCCTGCTGGCGCCTAGCCCCAATACCCTTGTGTTCGACCGTGACGAACTGGCTCGGTTCGGCGACGGTGGCGATTTGAGTGAGGTGCTGCGCCGCTTGCCCGGCGTGCAGATCAGCCCCGAGGGTCGTGTCCAACTGCGCGGGATGGGTAACGGCTATACCCGTATCGAAGTGAACGGCGAGGCGGTTGGCGGACTTGGCGCCGGCCCTGTGCTGGACGGCCTGACCGTGGATATGGTGGAGCAGGTGGAGCTTGTGCGAGGCGCATCGGCGACCAACAGCGGTGAGGCCGTGGCCGGCATTCTGCGCATCACCACCCGCGCCGCCAGCGGAAGCGAGCGGCTGCGCGTCAGCACCCAGTGGGGGGCCGACGCTGGCCGCCCCAGCGCCACCCTGGGCCTGGTGTGGAGTGGTAGTTTGGGCGATGTGGACTACCAGCTCAGCGCCCGCGCAAAGCAACGCCGCGTGGCGCCCCGCGACCAGACCGATGGTGCCAGCCTGGATGCCGACGGCGCGGCCTACGCCACCAGCCAGACCGGTACTGTGCGCACCAACCAGACTGGTGGCCTTTCCATGGAGCCGCAAATCGTCTGGCGCGCCAGCCCGCGCGACACCTTGACCTTTACCAGCATGGCCGAGAAAAGCATGGAGCGCCTGGACACCGACCAAACCTACAGTCTGCAAGCTCCCTGGCCAGCCGACTACGCCAGCATGCCCACCCGCGAGCGCAGCCATACCTGGAGCCTGCGCCCGCAGATGCAGTGGAAGCACCGCCTGGACAACGGCGACCGTTTCACCGTCGATGTCGGCGGCAACCGCAGCTGGAATGTCGGCAGCTGGGCCCAGCAGCAGTGGGATGCCACGGGCAGCGAAATCTCATCCGAGGACCAGCAATGGCGTACCCGCCAAAGCGGCCACCACCTCGGCCTGCGCTGGGACGTGGCCACCAACGACGCACTGCACTGGGTGTTGGGCCACCGCGTGGACGCCGAAGCCCAGCGCGAAACCGACACCGAAGGGGGCGACGAAAGCCACAGCAGCGTGCAGCGCCGGCAAACCGCCACCTTCGTGCAGGCTATCGCCCAGCTGGCCCCCGGCTGGAAGTTGGAGGCCGGCCTGCGCCATGAGCGCACCCAGCTCGACGTGGCCGACGACAGCATGGCGCGCCAAACCGCGCAGGGCATCTGGCTGCCATCGGCCACCTTGGCCTGGAGCCTGGATGCACAGCGCACCCTGCGCCTGAATGCGGGCCGTACCTACCGCTCGCCCCGCCTCAAAGACCTGTCGCCCAGCCGCCGCAGCACCAGTTGGAATGTGCCTGGCAATCCCGATACCGAAGGCAACCCTCTGCTGCAGCCCGAGCGCGCCACGGGCATAGAGCTGGGCCTGGCCCAGCTGCTGGATGAAGACGGCCAGCAGGGCGAATTCGGCATCACCCTGCTGCAGCGCCGCATCCAGCAGCGTATCCAGTACCAGCTGGATTGGGTAGACGACCGCTGGCTGCTGGCTCCGGTGAACGCCGGCGGCGCACGGGTGCAGGGCCTGGAGCTGGATGGCCGCTGGGCCTTGGACCACACGGCAGCCGCCTTGCCGCTGACCCTGCGCGGCAGCCTGGGCCTGTACCGCACCCGGCTGGACGACGTGGCCAGCCCCAACGGCTTGCCGGGCCAGCCCCGAGCCCTGCTCAACCTGGGGTTTGACGTACACAGCGCCCGCTGGCCGCTCTCCTGGGGAGGCAACCTGAACGTAGCGCCCGGCTACATCGCACGCACCAGCAGCCAGCAGACCGTGGATACGGGTGTTCGCCGAGCGCTGGACCTCTACGCCCAGTGGCAGTTTGACCCCCGCACCCGTCTGCGCCTGAACGCATCGCAGCTGGGTGCCCGCAACACCAGCGTCTCCTACCTCATGACCGATACCTACGGCAACGCTGAGCGCACTGCACTGCGGCAAACCCGGCTGTGGGCAGCCTCTGTCGCGCTGGAGAAAGAGTTCTGATGCCTTGGCCCCGCATGTTGCGTGCAGCCCTGGTCATAGCCCAGTGCGCCTGTGCCAGCCTGCAGGCGGCCCCTGCTGTGCAGTTCTTGGCAGGGCATGTGCAGCAGCTTCACCAGGCGGTTCGCCTGCAGCAATGGGGGGCCGCCCAGGCCCAGGTGGCATGGCTGCAGCCCCGGTTGCCATCGGATGAGGCCTGCGCCGACCAGCGCTGCCGCCAGGTGCAAGTAGACAGGCTGCTGCTGCACAAGGCCCTGGGTGAGCTGGATGCTGCTTACGCCCTGGCCCAGACCATAGAGCGCAACGCCGCGTCCACATCTGCCGAAGGTGCTGCTTGGAACGCCATCAACCTGGCCGACCTGGCCCGCCGGATGGACCGCCAGCCCGACGCCCTGCAATGGCTGGACACCGCCTTGTCGCGTGCGGCCAGCTTGCCCCCTGATAGCGCGCCACGGCAAACCGCGCAGCGCGCCCGCTTGGATCTGCTGGCCCATTTCGAGGTGGACGATCCCGCCGTATTGGGCCCGGCCGTCGCCGATATTGCCGCCATGGCCGCGCACGCGCAACAACTTCACGGCCGTGCCAGTGCCGAGCGCGCCAGTCTGTTGCGCCTGCAGTCCACGCTGGTCAAACGCCTGGGTGACACGGCGGCTGCGGCGCGCCTTGCGGCGGAGTCCTTGGCCATTGGCTGGGCCCTGCAGGAGCCCGGGCTGCAGCTGTATTCCGGGCTGCGGCTGTCCAACAGTGCCCGCCGGGCTGCACTTCCCGCTGCGCAAATTTTTTATGCCAAGTGGGCCATCAACGCGGCCCAAACCGAGCGCAGTAGCACCTTGGACTTGCCCCCCACGCGCCAGCAAAGCTTTATGCAAGATAAGCGCGAGGACTACGTGGACCTGGCCGACGCCCTGCTGGAGCAGCGCCGCCTGCCCGAAGCCGAGCAGGTGCTGGCCATGGCCCGTGAGGAGGACTACCACCAGCTTGTGCGCAGCCAAGAGCCGCGCCGGCAGCGGTTGGCATTTACTGGGGCCGAGCTGCCGCTGGCTCAGGCACTGGGCCAACACCGCCAGCGGCTAGAGCGCGCCTATGCTGAATGGCGCCGCCAGGACCCGCCCTTGGGCCTGGCGGAGCAGCCGCTGCAGCAGGCTCTGGATGCTGCCGTGGCCGCACTGCTGGCTGGCCAGGCATTGCCGCAGGCCCAGCCCCTGGCGCCCACTGCGCCCACGGTTTCAAGCGCTACCGGCACTCCGCAGGTGTTTTACCTGCCCACGCCCGACCGCCTGCGGATTGCTGTCGCCCGTGGCGACGCCTTGGACGTGGTGGATGTGCCCGTGTCCGAGCCGGAGCTGCTGCAGCAGGTTGCGGCGCTGCGCCGTGCGCTGCAAAACCCCAGCCGCGATGCCCGCCCGCAGGCCCAGGCCCTGTATGCGCTGCTGTGGGCCCCTATCGCCCACCTCTTGCCCCCACCCACCGGCACGCCGGTCTTGTTGCACCCCGAAGGCGTGCTGCGCTACCTGCCGTTTGGCACCCTGCACGATGGCATGCACTGGCTGGTGGAGAGCTATGCCTTGGCATTGAACGCCGATGGCGGCGCAGTGCCTGCGCAGACTCCTGGTGCGGACCGGGGCGGCTGGGCTTTGTTCGGCGCTAGCCGGGGCGAGGCAGGGCTGGCACCTCTGCCCCAGGTCGCGCGGGAGCTGGCCAGCATCCGCCGCGCCGCGCCGCCAGACAGCGCACTGGCGCTGAACGCGGGCTTTACCGTGGCGCGTCTGCAGGCGGCCCTGGCCCAACGCAGTGTGGTGCACATCGCCAGCCATTTCGTTCTGGCGCCGGGTGACAGCCGTGCTTCCTGGTTGCAGTTGGGCAATGGCCAACATGTTTCCTTGGCGGCGATGGCGGGTGGTGCGTACCGCTTCGACGGGCTGGACCTGCTGACCCTCAGCGCCTGCGACACGGCTGTACCTCTGGGTGTAGACGCACAGGGCCGCAGCCTCGACGGCCTGGCCTGGCTGGCCCACACACGCGGCGCCAAAAATGTACTGGCCAGTCTATGGCCGGTGCCGGATGCGTCCACCGCCACGCTGATGGGCCGCTTCTACCAGCACCTGGCCGAGGGCCAAAGCAAAGCCGACGCCCTGCGCGCGGCCCAGCTGGCTGAATTGGGCCAAGGGACGCTGCTAACCAGCGGGGCCCAGCCGGCTCGGGGTCTACAGCCACTTGCGCCAGGCGGCGAGGGCCGCCACCCGTACTACTGGGGGGCGTTTGTTTTGCTATCTAAAATATAGCTGCTTGCGCACTATTTATATGCGCTAGAGGCACAAAAGATAGGCGCGTATTGCGGCTGCTCAGCGCCACGTAATGCGCGCCCACCAAGGCGCAGGTCCGCTATCTTCCCCGGCGGAAAAGGTTCGCGGTAGCGACTGTGGCAATGCAGGCGCCAGGGTCAATTGCAGTGATTCTTGGCCTTTGGCACCGTCATCGGTTAGCGCAAAAGCCTGCTGCCAGCGCGCTGGTGATGCGGGTGTGCCGGCTTCTAACCGGTTGGTATCGCCAGCCTGCGCTGGGTACAGCACGCGGGATGCGCCCTGGCGGGGCAGGTAGGTGAGTGCCATGTCCAGCGACGTGCCGCTGGTGTTCTCCACCACCAGTGTCAGCAGACTGCCTGCGGGCAAACGACCTAGGTCGTTGTTTCCCTGGGCGTTGATCCGCTGTGTAGCTTGACCTGGGCGCTGCAGGCTGATGCCGGCCCGCACACCGTCTGGTAGCGGGGCTGGCGCTGAAAGCCCAGCAGCTCCAGGCAAGCGCTCATCTGCGCTGCGCGGAGGGCTGTGCCCCCACAGCGGTGCATCCAGATCACCTTCGAACAAAGGCGATGGCCAGGTGCTGCGGGCAATGGGAAGGCGGGCGGCCAGCCGCTGGTACTGCTGCAGGGTGGATGCCGCCAGGCTGCGGTAGCTGGGTTGGCCTGCGGTCCAGGCCGCCAGCAGGGCCTGGGTGAATAGCCCTGCGCCCTTCCATTCGGGCGTACGTTGGTGGCTTTCGCTGGCGTAAAACGCCACAAATGTGGGGCGCGGCTGGGGTGCAGGCAGGGAGCCGTCGGGGTCAATGTTTATGTTGGGCCGGCCTGGCGCTGGGGCGAGTTGGCGCAGTTCCAGCCCGCGCCAGCGCAGTCCGGTGGGCGCCATATCTCGCGTGCTGGACGCGGCGTGGCAGGAGTCGAACACCGCAAACACCTGTGCGCCCTGGGTTTGCCACGCGTCGATGCGCGCACCCAGCGCAGCATCGTGCACGGCCCCGCGCAGCACAGGGGTGCCGCTGCGGCGCTCAAGCTGCGCATCGCGTGCCAGCAGGTATTCGTCTTGCCCATCGGGTTCCTGGCGCAGCTTGGGTAGGGCCGGGCTGCGCACGCCGTGGCCCGACCAGTACAGCAACACGCTGTCGCCAGACCGCAGCCGGGGAGTGAGTGCGTCCAGCGCATTCAGGATAGCGGCCTGGGTCGGTGGGGTGGCGCCAGCGACGCCGTCCGCCAGCACGGTGGTGTGGTCTGCGCGAATGCCTTGGGCGGGCAGGGTGGCTTGCAGGGCTTGTACGTCGTGTTGCGGTCCGTCCAGCCACAGGCTGCGTGGCTGGTAGGTCAGTTGCGACACGCCTACCAAGACGGCATAGCGTTCAGCGTGGGCTGTGGCTACAAGTGCCAGGCACGCCAGCGCGGCGCACAGTGTGCGGCTCAGCGCGCGGAGTGTCACGGGGCCGTGGCCGAGTGCACCAGGGGGCTTGCACGCAGGCTTGCCAGTGCCGCTTCGGCCTGCGTGGCCGGCAGGGCCAATGTCCATTGCCCACGGGCATCAGGGCCAGCAATGGCTTCAGCTTGCAGGCTGTGCAGCAGGGCGCTGACTTCTTGCAGCGAGGCTTGGGGTGCGAACTGCACCACCACGGGGGTCGTGGCCGCCCGCAGGGCATCTAACTCGCCGCCGCGCCAAGCCACTGCGGCTTCCTGGGGCGCGTGGTTCTGCCAGGCCAGCAGCCCGGCCTGCAGCACGATGACCAGGCTGGCCAGGGCGGTGGGCCAGCGGGTGAACCAGCGGCGCAGGCTATCGTGCCAGGCCGGCTGGGGCGCGCGTACCGGAGCATGGGCTGCGTCGGCTTGCAGGCGGGCGTGCAACTGGGCCAGCCCGGCTTCGGGATCGATGTGTGTCAGCTCGGCGTGCAGGGCCTGCTGCAGGCTGGTGTGCAGTGCGGCGTCCGCATCGCTGTCTAAATGGCTATGTGCCATCGGAGCCTCCTTCTTGGGCCAACCAGCGTTCCAGGCAGGCGCGCAGGTTCAGGCGGCCATGGTAGAGCCGCGTCTTGACGGTGTTTTCAGGGCTGTTTTGCAGCAGTGCAATGTCGGCCAGGGGCATGTCCTCCAGCGCCCAGAGCATCAGGCCCTCGCGCTGCAGCGGGTTGCGCAGGCGGCGCAGGCAGTCCATCACGCCGTGCTGCCGTTGCCGTTGTGCCAGTTGTGCAGGGGGCTCGTACTGCGTGTCGGCGGGTGGGTCTATGCCATCCAGATCGTCCAGGCTTTCCGTGGGCACGCGGCGTTGCAGATGGCGCAGGCGGTCAATGGCTTTGTTACGTGCCAGGGTGAACAACCAGGTGCTGAAGGCCACACGTCCGTCGAATCGCTCGGGCGCACGCCACAGGTCGTGGAACACATCAATCGTGATTTCGTCGGCCAGCGCCTCTGCATCCAAGCCGCTGGGCGCCAGTTGCATGCGCGCAAACAGCCGCACCTTGGCCGACCAGCTGCGGTACAGGCTGTCAAGGGCGCGGGTGTCACCGGTGCGGATGGCGGCGAGCAGTTCGGACGGATGGGACTGGGGCTGCATGGGGTCGGCGGAATGATAGCTGCGTAGCGGTGCATATTTTTTGAACCGAATGTGTCGCGGCAGCGAATAAGACGGGCGGCTACTTTTTTTACTACGGACCCCCTCATGAAGACACCACAAATCCATCTGACTCTCTCGGCTCTTTTGGTTGCTGCTTTGACCGCCTGCGGCGGCGGTAGCGGCGGCGGGACATCGGATACGAGCAGCAACACGGCCTCGCCGGTGGCAACTGCGGCTTCCAACAACCTGACCGCGTTGTCGGCCACCACTATCTCCAGCGATAGCAATTCAGAAGCCTTTGACGTGCTGGCCAGCATCGGCGACACCTGGCGCCTGGTGGTGAACAAAACCACAGGGGCTTACACCTTGACGCCCAACAACTCGCAATACGCCCTGGCTGCCGAGTCCGGCACCCTGAGCCGTACCGTTGTGGGCGATGTGGTTACCTACACGTTGGCCAACAAAGTCAGCCTGACCCAAGACACCCGTACGGGCGCCTTGCTGGGCAGCATGACTGTGGGAGGGCAAACCGCCCAAGTCTCGGGCACGCCCTACCAAGTGGCTGACGCCAGCAAGCTGGCCGGTATCTACAACTTCATCGGCAGCACCCGCGACAAGGTGGGCGGCACGAACAGCGAGTTCTACGCAGGCCAGCTGTCGATTTCCAGCAATGGCGCCAGCGCAACCCTGTGTGTGGGTGGCGGGGTGGATAGCAGCGGCAATTGCACCGTGGTAGACAGCAGTGGCCAGGCACCCGAGAAGGGCGTGCTGGCCGTCAGCAAAGTGAGCGGCAGCAATGGAGGCTTCTACAAATTAACCATCACAGGCGGCGACAACCAGACCCACGACTTTGGCAATCTGCTGGTGCAAAACGGCAACCTGGGCACCGTGCTGCTGATCGACCGCTATGGCAATGGCGACAGCGGCTTGAGCAACACGGTGCGTGTGGGTAACTTTTACGCGGTGAAGGCGCAAACCTTGCAGGGTAATGAGCTCAATGGCGGATGGACCTGCCCGGTCGGCAACGCTACCGCCACCCTGGCGATCAACGGCAACACCAACGCCGTGACCAACCCTGCAGAAACCCCCAGCAGCTGGACAGAAACCCTGTCTTACAACAAGGTGAACGCCAGCAATGGAGCCTTGCTGACCTTCCCAGGCATGGTTGTCAGCACTTTCAACGGAAGTGGCGTGTTGGCGCTGCCGCTGTCGGCCAGCGTATTGGCGGTGGAGCGCGATGGTGCCCGTAGCGTCACCTTGTGCAGCAAGAAGTAACTTCCAAAAGCGACATCGCCATGCAAGAAATATCTGGAACACTGGCCATGCTCGGCAGTGCAGCAGTCACCCGCAACGCGGCGGGCAAATCATTTGTCCGCTACGACACCATCGAAATTGGGGACCATATCCTGCAAAAAGTCACCACGGCCCAAAGCCTGGAGGACTTCATGTCCCGGGGCCTGGGCCATCCGGTAACGCTGTACCTGGCGGGCAAAAACATCGTCGGCGTGAAGCTGCCCGGAGGCAAGATTTACTACTGGTCCCGCAGCATGGCGACCTTGGTTTTTGTGCTGCTGATGGGCCTAGGGTTTGGCGCTGCGATCTACGGAGGCATTGCCTCGGTAACGAACGGCATGGCGCCCCTGATTGCGCTGTTGGTGTATTGGGGGTTGCTGTACCTCATGTTCGGCTCCGAGATCCAGCACATCCTGAAAGTGCAGCCCGTGCTGAAGAGGCTGGGCGGCATTCCACTCAAAAGCTAAAGCCATTTATTGGCCAAATAGCCCGCCAGCGCAAGTAATACATGCGCTGGTAGCTATCAAAATAATAGTATTTAACGCACCAGCGTTTCTAGGCGCAGCTGGTCGGCCAGGCTTTCCCGTGCGCGAATGACGTGGGCCTTGTTTCCATCCACCAGGATTTCCGCCGCGCGGCCCCGGCTGTTGTAGTTGCTGGCCATGCTCATGCAGTAGGCGCCAGCGGACAGCACGGCCAGCACGTCGCCGGGTTGCACCGCCAGGTCGCGGTCGCGGCCAATCCAGTCGCCGCTTTCACACACCGGGCCGACCACGTCGTACGCAGTGGTGACATCTGCGCGTGGCGTGACTGGTGCTATGTGGTGGTAAGCCTGGTACATGGCCGGGCGGGGCAGGTCGTTCATGGCCGCGTCGATGATGCAGAAGTTCTTTTGCTCGCCGGGCTTGAGGTAGAGCACCTCGGTCAGGCAGACACCGGCATTGCCCACCAGGGAGCGGCCGGGCTCGATCATCAGCTGGCGTTGGCCGTAGCCGCGTGCGTCCAGCTTGGCCAGCAGCTTGTGCCACAGCGCGTCGGCGGCAGGTGGCGTGTCGCCTTGGTAGTTGATACCCAGGCCGCCACCAAAGTCGATGTGGTGCAGGGTGATGCCGGCGGCTTCGATGGCGTCCACCAGGTCCAGCACGCGGTCCATGGCGTCCAGGTAGGGCGTTTCTTCGGTGATCTGCGAGCCGATATGGCAGTCAATGCCCTTCACCTCCAGGCCGGGCAAGCTGGCGGCGCGCTGGTAGGTGGCGAGTGTGTCTTCGTGGGCAATACCGAACTTGTTGCCTTTGAGCCCGGTGGAAATATAGGGGTGGGTCTTGGGGTCTACGTTCGGGTTCACGCGGATGCTGATAGGTGCGCGCAGCCCCAGGGACAGGGCTACCTCGTTCAGCACTTCCAGCTCGGCTGTGCTTTCCACGTTGAAGCAGCCAATACCCGCTTGCAGGGCGTGGCGCATTTCGGCGCGGGTCTTGCCCACACCTGAGAAGATCACCTTGGACGGCACGGCTCCTGCGGCCAGCACCCGCTCCAGCTCCCCTTGGGACACGATGTCAAATCCGCAGCCTGCTTCGGCAAAGACCTGCAGCACGCCCAGGGACGAGTTGGCCTTCATGGCGTAGCAGATCTGCGCATTGCGCCCTGCAAAGCCGCGCTGGTAGGCTGCTAGCGCGTCCAGCATCGCGGCTTTGGAGTACACGTACAAGGGCGTACCGTGGGTATGCGCCAGCGCCGCCAGCGACTGGCCTTCCACGCAGAGGACGTTGTCTTGGTAGGCAATATGGGGCTGGCCGGGCAGGGGCGTGGAGGTCATAGGATGGTCGAGCAAAAAAGTGTGTGCCATGTTAGTTGCGCCAGCAGGGCAAAGGCCATGGCGAATACAAGGTGTTTTCACGGTCGAGCCTGTAGATCCAAGCTTTTCCGGCAAAACACTTTAAGTCGCGGTTTTCAGGGGGCAGAGGCTGGCTTTTCTGCCGGTTTAAGTATCTCTGGCGTCAGTGTTTGCGGCAGCGTGGCGCGCTTGGCTGCGGCTGGTTCGGTCGGGTGGTAGAGCTCACCCTTCTGGCCGCAGGCGCCCAGAATCACCATACAGGCGGTAGCAACAACGGGTCTGACTAGAATTTGGCTTAACTTCAACATGGCGAAATTGTATGACCGACCCCGAGTTCATGGACCGCGCAGAAATTTTGCTTCAGGCTGTGGAGGCAAGCTGCGACCGCATCAACGACAGCACCGACGCGGATATCGACAACCAGCGCACCGGCGGCATGGTGACACTGACCTTCCCTAACCGCAGCCAGATCATCATCAATCTGCAAAAGCCTCTGCAAGAGGTATGGATGGCCGCCAAGTCGGGCGGCTACCACTACAAGTTTGATAGCGAGCAGTGGAGAGATACCAAGGGCCAGGGCGAGTTTTTTGCCAGCCTGTCGCGTGATGCCAGCGCGCAGGCGGGCCTGCCGCTGGTGTTCTCCGCCTGATCAGTTCTTGAACAGGTCGAGGATGCGGTTGCGCTCCTCGGTGGCCGGTGGTGCTGGGGGCGCTGTGCCGCCATTGGTGGCGGCCCCCTTGTCGTCTAGGCCCAGGCTGGAGACTCCGCTGGTGCGGCTGTATTCGTTGTAGAACCATTCTCCGCCCACGTTGGTCACGCCCTCGGGTGCCACGAGTTCTGCCACGGGTACGCCGCTGAGGGCCTTTTCCATGAAGCTGATCCACACCGGCAGGCTTAACCCGCCGCCGGTTTCGCGTGCGCCCAGGTTGCGTGGGGTGTCGTAGCCAATCCAGGTGATGGCGGTGAGCGTGGGCTGGTAGCCCGCGAACCAGGCATCTATCGAGTCGTTGGTGGTGCCGGTCTTCCCGTACACGTCGGGGCGTTTCAAGATGCGCTGGGCCGAGGCGGCAGTACCGCGCAACGTGACTTCATTCAGTAGGCTAGACATCATGAACGCGTTGCGCGGGCTGATGGCGCGCATGGTCTCGTTCAGTCCGTTGGGCTTGGTCTCCACCAGCACCTTTCCGCGTTGGTCTGTGACCTTGGTAATCAGCCAGGGGTTGATGCGGTAGCCGCCATTGGCAAATACCGAGTAAGCCGTGGCCATCTGCATGGGTGTGACCGAGCCCGCGCCCAGTGCCATGGTCAGGTAGGCCGGGTGCTTTTCGGCCTCGAAGCCGAAATGGGTGATCCATTCCTGGGCCGTTTGGGGTCCCACCGCTTGCAGAATGCGAATGGACACCATGTTTTTCGACTTGGCAAGGGCGGTGCGCAATGGCATCGGACCTTCAAATTTACCGTCGTAGTTTTTGGGCTCCCAGGGCTGGCCGCCGGTCACGCCCGCGTCAAAGAATAGCGGCGCATCGTTGACCACCGTGGCCGGCGTAAAGCCTTTTTCCAGCGCCGCGGAGTAAATAAATGGCTTGAAGCTGGAGCCTGGTTGGCGCCAGGCCTGGGTAACGTGGTTGAACTTGTTTTTCTGGAAGTCGAAGCCTCCGACCAGCGCCTTGATGGCTCCGTCGCGTGGGTCCAGGGCAACGAAAGCGCCTTCGACCTCGGGCAGCTGGGTGATTTCCCAGGTGTTTTTCGGCGTCTTGGTGGCGCGGATGATGGCGCCGCGGCGGATCTTGATACTGGGCGGGGCTTTGTCGGACAGGAGTGATCTTCTTGGGGTTGGCGTCCAGCACGATGGCTGACATTACGTCGCCGTTGTCTGGGTGGTCGGTCAAGGCTTCGTCAATCGCATCGTCCACTTCATCGGCTTTGGTGGGCAAAGTGACAAATTTTTCCGGGCCGCGGTAGATCTGGCGGCGCTCGAAGTCCATCAAGCCCCTGCGCAGGGATTTGTAGGCTGCGTCCTGGTTTTCGGCTTTGAGCGTGGTGTACACATTCAGCCCACGGGTGTAGGTTTCTTCGCCGTATTGGTTGAACATCAGCTGTCGCACGGTTTCGGTCACGTATTCGGCATGTACGCGGTCGTTGCTGGCGCCAGAGCGAACTTTCAGCTCTTCCTTGCGCGCGGCATTGGCCTGTTCCTCGGTGATGAAGCCGTTTTCCTCCATCCGGGTAATGATGTACTGCTGACGCACCTTGGCGCGGGACGGGTTGGTGATCGGGTTGTAAGCGGAGGGTGCCTTGGGCAGGCCTGCCAACATGGCGGCCTCGGCAACCGAGATGTTTTTCAGTGGTTTGCCGAAATAGGTTTCTGCCGCAGCTGCAAAGCCATAGGCACGGTTGCCTAGGAAGATCTGGTTCATATAGATTTCCAGAATCTGGTCCTTGCTGAAGGCGTGCTCCAGCTTGAAGGTCAGCAGGATTTCATAGATCTTGCGTGTATAGCTTTTCTCAGCGGTCAGATAGACGTTACGCGCCACCTGCATGGTGATGGTCGAGGCGCCCTGGCTTTTGACGTGCCCCAAATTGGCCAGCGTGGCGCGCACCATGCCTTTGTAATCCACGCCGCCGTGCTGGTAAAAGCGCGCATCTTCGATGGCCAGAACGGCATCTTTCATGACCTGCGGGATTTCTTTGATGGGCGTTAAGGAGCGGCGTTCTTCCCCATATTCGCCCAACAAGATGCCCTCGGACGAGAACACCCGCAAAGGAAGCTTGGGGCGATAGTCGGAAAGATCCGAAATATCGGGCAAGTTGGGGTACGCAACCGCCAGTGCGATGCCGATAGCTAATGCAACAGCCAGTACGCCCGCAACAACGATACCTGAGCCCCACAGCAGCAAACGTAGGGACCAGGTGGCCAGAGTGGATCGGGACTTGGGCGCGGGAGGCGGGGCACTAGACGTGGGTTTTGTGGGCATAACAAACAGAGTGCCAAATAGAGACGATGGGAATGAAAGCTACGTAAATTGCCCTCATTTTGCCTTTACGCTCGGTATGGCTCACGCAGTAGACTTGGCGCATTGTCCGGATACCATGCCGCAGCAGCGGTGTTTTTCAGCCACGAATGGGTTCGGCGTATTGATAAATATGCTTTGCCGGCCCCAATCTTGCTGATAGCATCCCCAAAATTTGTTAGATTTTGTAGCGTCTTGCGCTCTACCAGGAGAAGGATTTGATCTCATTGGGATCGTTATTCAGCCGTAAACCTTTGCCGCTATTGGGTATTGACGTGAGCTCATCCAGCCTGAAGCTGGTCGAGCTGGACCACGATGCTGCCGGTAATTTGGTTTTGAAGCGGTGCGCGATTGAGCCGCTCGAACGCGGCTGGATCACCGATGGAAATATCGAAAAATTCGACGAAGTAGCGGAAGCTGTGCGTCGGTTGGTCAAGAAAAGCGGTACTCGCACCAAGAACGTGGCCATGGCGTTGCCTCCATCGGCCGTGATTACCAAGCGAATCGTGTTGCCTGGTGGCATGTCTGATATGGAGTTGGAAGTCCAGGTCGAATCAGAGGCCAATCAATACATCCCGTTTTCTCTGGAAGAAGTGAGCTTGGATTTTTGTGTGGTGGGCCCGAGTGCAAGTTCTGCAGGCGATCTGGATGTGTTGATTGCCGCGTCGCGCAAAGAAAAAGTTCAAGATCGACAAGGGTTGGCGGAGGCTGCAGGCCTGAACCCAGTGGTTTTGGACATTGAGTCCTACTCCTCTCGCTTGGCAACTTCGCGGTTGATTGAGCGCATGCCCAACCAAGGTGTCAACCTCAAGGTGGCACTGTTTGAGGTAGGAGCTTTGACCACCAGTATGCAGATCATTTGCAACGACGAGGTCTTGTATGAGCGTGACCAGGCGTTTGGTGGTGCTCAGCTGACGCAACTGATCGTCCGGCAGTATGGGTTTTCCCCGGAAGAGGCTGAGTCCAAAAAACGCAGTGGTGAACTGCCAGAGGACTACGCCAGCGTCGTACTGCAGCCCTTTGTGGACAGCTTGGCCCAGGAAGTCGGGCGGGCGCTGCAATTCTTCTTCACCAGCACGCCGTATAACTCGGTGGACATGGTGTTTCTGGCTGGAGGCTCTGCCTCCTTGCCGGGCCTTGTCGAGGCGGTGACCCAGGTTTCTTCATTTGCCTGCACTTTGGTCAATCCGTTCGATGGCATGGAAATGGGTAGTGACGTGCGTCTGAACAAAGTGATGCGCGAAGCGCCTTCGTATTTGACCTCTTGTGGTCTGGCCATGCGGAGGTTTCTGCAGTGATTCTGATCAATCTATTGCCGCACCGTGAGGCGGCCCGAAAGCGTAGGCGTGAGACTTTCAACGCCACCTTGGCGCTGTCTGCAGTGTTTGGCGCCTTGCTGATAGGTGTGGGATTTCTTTGGTATGAAAACCAGATATCTGATCAGCAAGAGCGCAATGCTTTTTTGACCAAAGAAGTCGCGGTGCTAGACGGGCAGATCAAGGAAATCGCCAATATCGAGGCGGAGATCAAGGCTTTGACGGAACGCCAGAAGGCGGTAGAAGACTTGCAGGCGGATAGAAATCTGCCGGTGTATCTGCTGAATGAGTTGGTGAAACAGCTGCCAGACGGCACCTACATCACCAGCCTTAAGCAGGAAGGCCAGAGCGTCGCCATACAAGGCGTGGCTCAATCGAACGAGCGTATTTCCGAGCTCTTGAGGAATTTGGCAAACAACTCCCCTTGGCTCTCACGTCCCGAATTGACGGAAATCGTCGCAGGCAGCGTAGCGTTGACGCCAAGGGATCAACGGCGCGTGGCCAAATTCAATCTACGTGTGCGCTTGATGCGATCCAGCGAAGTGCAAAAAGCCGCCGATGCTTCCGATGCCGTTCCAGCTTCTGCTCCCGCTCGTCCATAGCAAGACTGTCATGGCTAAAAAACCTTCATTCAATATTGACCTCCCTGCGGTACAGGAGACGGTGCAAAAGCAGTTTCGCAACTTGCACCCCAGTGATCCGTCGCAATGGCCCGTGGTGCCTCGCGCGCTATTGTTTTTGGCTGTAATTTTGGCCGTGGTTTTTGCTCTCTGGTTTGCCTGGCTTAGCAGCTACGAAGATGACCTCAATGCTGAGCGCGCCAAAGAAGTAGAGCTACGCGACACGTACCAGAAAAAATTTGCCAAGGCGGTGAACTTGGATGCGCTGAAGAAGCAGCGTGAGCAGGTGCAGCAATATGTGACGCAGCTGGAAAAGCAATTGCCAAGTAAGGCGGAAATGGCGGCATTGCTGTCGGATATTAACCAGGCAGGCTTGGGACGAAGTTTGCTGTTTGAAGTTTTCCGTCCTGGGCAAGTAATTGTTAAAGATTATTACGCAGAGCTTCCTATTGCCGTAAGAGTTACTGGGCGTTATCACGATATTGGATCTTTTGCTTCCGATGTGGCGAATCTTTCGCGCATTGTGACTTTAAATAATCTTTCAATTCAGCCATTAGCAGATGGCAACTTGTCGATGGATGTGACTGCGCGCACTTTCCGATATCTGGATGCCGATGAAATTGCGGCGCAGAAACCAGGAGCCAAAAAATGAGGTTCCTGTCGTATGCATTGGTTGGGTTTTCGATTGCGCTGTTGGCTGGGTGCGGTGCATCCGGCGAAGATGAGTTGCGCCAATGGATGAGTGAGCAACGCAGCACGGTTCATCCACGTGTCATTCCCTTGGTCGAGCCTAAGAAATTTATTCCCCAGGCCTATACTCAAGAAGGCGCTGTAGACCCGTTTAACCTGCAGAAGTTGACGCAGGCACTTAAGCGCGATTCAACCCAGAGCGTGGCGAACACTGCATTGATCGCCCCAGAATTGGCCCGTCGCAAGGAGGCACTTGAGGCCTATCCTGTGGACTCCATGGTCATGGTCGGTAGCTTGCGCAAAGCCGGTCAACCCGTGGCTTTGGTGCGTATCGATAATTTGTTGTACCAGGTCCGTGTAGGCAACCACTTGGGTTTGAACTACGGTTTGGTGACCAAGATTGACGAGTCCGAAATGAGTTTGCGGGAAATCGTGCAAGACGCCACGGGTGATTGGGTCGAGCGGCAGGCTAGTTTGGTGCTACAAGAGGGAGCGAAATGAAAAAGCAAAATCTGAAGGGGTGGCACATGCTAGACCGTTTGGTAATCGCATTGGCAATGGCTGTGGCCTCGGTCACAGCACATGCCCAGACTGCGATCGAATCTGTGACAGGTTCCCTGCAAGGGGGATCCGAAGTTATTCGGATTGATCTTTCTGCGCCATTGGCCGCTTTGCCTTCTGGTGTGTCCATCCAGTCTCCTGCCCGCATCGCATTGGATTTCCCTGGTGTGTCCAACGGCATTGGCCGTTCGTCTATTGATGTGAACCAGGGTAATTTGCGTTCTGTGAATGTGGTTCAAGTGGGTGAGCGTTCGCGCGTGGTGCTCAATCTCAAGCAAGCCACTTCCTACAAGGCGGAAATCAAGGGCAAGTCTTTGCTGGTGGTGCTCGATCCAGTTGCCTCGGCTCCGATTATGGCTGCGGCGCCCACTTTTGCGGATAACGGCAGCCGAGACAAGGCACCGCTAAAGGATATTGATTTCCGCCGCGCTGATGACAATGCGGGTCGTGTGATCGTTTCCCTGCAAAACAGCCAGGTCGGTGTGGATGTGCGCCAGCAAGGGCAGAGCTTGGTCGTGGAGTTCTTGAGCTCTACCTTGCCCGAGGGTTTGCGTCGCCGCTTGGATGTCGCTGATTTTGGTACCCCCGTTCAAACCATCACCACCACCCAACAAGGTGATCGTGTTCGCATGGTTATTGAGCCTAAAGGCGCCTGGGACCACAGCGCCTACCAAAGCGATGGCCAGTTTGTAGTCGAGATACGCCAACAAAAAGTAGACACCACCAAGCTGGTGCAAACGCCAGGGTTCTCTGGTGAAAAGCTGTCGCTGAACTTCCAGAGCATTGAAGTGCGGGCATTGCTGCAGGTCATTGCCGACTTCACTAACTTCAACGTGGTGACCTCTGACTCGGTAACCGGGTCGGTTACCTTGCGCCTGAAAGATGTGCCGTGGGATCAGGCACTACAAATCATCATGGACTCCAAGGGCTTGGGCATGCGCAAGTCGGGTTCTGTCTTGTGGATTGCCCCCAAGGACGAAATTGATGCGCGTACCAAAAAGGACTTGGAATCCATCGCATCTATGCAGGCATTGGAGCCTTTGCAGACCCAGTCGTTCCAAATGAACTATGCCAAAGCGTCGGACATCGTGACGCAATTGGGTGGCTCTGCGAACGGAACTGTCAGCACCGGCCCGCGCTTTCTCAGCGCTCGTGGCACCGCGATATCTGAGCCGCGTACCAACCAGTTGTTCGTAACAGATATTCCGAGCCGTTTGTTAGCTGTTCAGGAACTCATCAAAAAGCTGGATATTGCCGTACGTCAGGTTTTGATTGAGGCGCGAATTGTCGAGGCCTCAGATACATTCGGTAAATCACTGGGTGTAAAGCTGGGCTCTACGGCGGGAAGTTCGACTACTTCGGGAACTGCTGCTGGCAGCTACGGACTTTCTGGTAACACCCGTTTTACGGTTGGTACGAGTTACAGCAATGTGACGGCCAGCAATGGCTCGAGTGGTGCGGCTGTGGATACCAGTAGCAATTTTGTGAATCTGGGGGCTGTAGGGCAGGGGGGGTATGACGCAGCGTCTTTTGCGTTGTCCATTTTTAGCAGTGCAGCGAATCGATTCTTGAACTTGGAGATATCGGCTTTGGAAAACGATGGGAAGGGCAAGCTGGTTTCAAGTCCGCGAATTGTGACGGCAGACCAAACCAAGGCATTGATTGAGCAAGGTACTGAATTTCCATACCAGCAAGCAACCTCTAGCGGAGCGACATCTGTTGCTTTCCGTAAGGCTAATTTGAAGCTGGAAGTTACACCGCAAATCACTCCTGAGGGCAACATTATTCTGGACTTGGATATCAATAAAGATAGCCGTGGTGAAACAACCTCTGCGGGTATTGCTATCGACACCAAACACATCAAAACCCAGGTTTTGGTTGAGAACGGAGGGACGGTAGTTATCGGGGGTATTTTTACACTGGACGAGACCGATAGCGTTACCAAGGTCCCGGTGCTGGGCGACATACCCTATTTAGGAAATTTGTTCAAAACAAAGAGCCAAGCGAGCACGAAAAAGGAAATGCTGGTGTTTATTACGCCTAAGATGATTATTGAGCGCTCAGCTTCACGTTGAGATCTGTTGAAATTGAATTTCGGGAAAAAATTATGCGTTGTTTGAAAGTCGGGCTGGCATGTGTGGCCGCGATGATTTTTGCGTCGTGTGGTGGGGGTGGAAATCCGGGCTCTAATACGTCGGCAGGAACCACTACAAGTACATCCACAGTTTCGAATTTCTACATATATTCAGATAAAAGTAGTGTGAATAATGCGGGGAGTGATGTGGCGACACTTACTGTTGTTGCTGTTAACTCTGGTAATAACGTCGTTTCTGGCTCGACGGTAACTGTTTCCGCAGATAAAAATAGTGTTTTTACGCCCACATCTGGTGCTGTAACTAGCACTACGGGGGTATACACCGGGACGATTGGTATTGGGTCGGACAAGTCCGACAGAAGCATCACTGTTTCGGTCACGGTTGGCGGAATAACCAAGCAAACGGTTGTTAATGTGACGGGGAGCAAGCTTACCTTGCAGTTTACCCCTTCTGCCCCAACCCCAGGTCAATCTGTAGTTGTTGCTGCAACTTTGGTTGACTATGCCGGCATCCCTATTGTGGGAAGCACGGTGACTCTTGGTGGTGGTATTTCGTCATTGCAAGGTCAAGTACTAACTACGAATTCTTCGGGGGTTGGTACAAAGTCTTTTACTGCTCCAGCAGTTGCTGGTTCCTATACGACGACTGCAAGTGGCGGTGGCGTGTCTGCAGCTGATTACCAGTTGCAAGTATTTAGCGGGGCAATTCCTACTGCAACAATCATTTCTGGCGCAGTACCTTCGTTGTCTGCTTCGCCGAACGTTCTTTCTGTGAATTCTGCTGGTTCATCTACAAATAAATCAACACTTCGATTTTTGTTTCTTGATTCTACGAATTCTCCTATACCCTATGTTCGGGTGCGATTTGACGATCAGACTACGGGTTTGCCAAGTGTTGGCGCATCTATAAGTTCAGGTGCCTCTACTTTGTATACGGATACTTCGGGAGTTGTTACTGCCCAATATATTCCTGGGCAAAACAGTAGCCCTACAAATGGGGTCGCTGTTAGAGCTTGTTACTCGGCTACAGACTTTTCCTCTACGACTGACTGTCCAGCATCTGTTTCCGTGACATTAACGGTGGCGGGGCAGGCGCTTGCTATTTCTATTGGGAACGATAATTTGCTGGAGAAGGGCTCTGGTACGTACATAAAAACATTTACTGTTACCGTAGCTGATTCGGCGGGTCGTGCGGTTGCCGGTGCTTCTGTTGATATTTCTGTGGATTTGACGCATTACGGTAAAGGGCTTTACGCGTATTCCTATAAGGATTCAAGTGGCGTCGCAACTTCTAACTGGTTGGGACTGGTGCCCTCGTCGTTGTTAGCGTCTTATCCGTCAGATACCACGGTCCCAAGTGCAAGTCCGCAGCGCGTTTGGTGTGCCAATGAAGACACAAACCGAAATGGCAGCGTGGATGCAGGTGAAAACGTAAATGGCAGCGTGGATAGCAATGGTCAAGCTTTGTTGGAGCCGCGTAAAAGTGATCTGTTAGTTCGTTATGCAGATCCAGCTGTGACGACTACTAATTCAAGTGGTATTTTGTTGATAAAGGTTGAGTATTCGCAGCGTATGGCAACTTGGTTGTCTTATCGAGTTCGCGCTACGACAAATGTTGCCGGATCTCAAGGGTTGGCTGAGAGGTTGTTTTTGACAACATTTGTTGATGGGGATGATACGAACGGATCATTTCTTACGCCGCCGTATGGTTCGGGTTCTTGCAGGAGTGCTGGTTAAGTTGGGTTTTCGTGAACATTGCTCTCGTAGGCCTCCCCGGCTCCGGTAAGTCCACCGTCGGCCGTCAACTCGCCCGGCGGCTGCAAGTCCCCTTCACCGACTCGGACCACGTCATAGAGCAGCGCATCGGCTGCTCCATCCGTGAGTTCTTTGAACGTGAGGGGGAAGCGCGTTTTCGCGATGTGGAAGAGTCTGTGTTGGATGAGTTGACGCTGCAGCCGCATGGCGTGCTGGCGACCGGTGGCGGCGCAACCTTGCGGCCGGCCAATCGCCTGCACCTGAAGGAGCGTTGCCAGGTGATTTACCTGCGTTCCACACCTGAAGAAGTGTTTCGCCGCGTGCGCAACGACGTGAACCGGCCCTTGCTGCAGGTGAATGATCCTTTGACCCGTTTGCGCGATTTGTTTGGGGTGCGGGACCCCCTGTACCGGGAGACGGCGCATTTCGTGATTGAGACCGGTCGTCCATCGGTCGCCAATCTGGTGAACATGATTGTGATGCAGCTGGAGCTGGGTACGCCCCATCCTCCAACTGAGTGAGTGGCGCTGGCGGTAGGCCCGGCGTTCCGCCTTAAACTGTGCGGCTATGCATGCCCTTTCTGCTACTTCCGCCGCTGCCCCTCAAACCGTTTCCATCAGCCTGGGTGACCGCAGTTATCCCATCGTGATCGGCACCCAGTTGCTGGACAACCCCGCCACCTGGGCCGATCTGCCGCGCGCCGCTGCGGCCTTGATCGTGACGAACACTACGGTGGGTCCGCTGTATGCCCAGCGTTTGCAGGCCGCACTGCAGGGGCGCTACGCGGCCATCCACACCGTGGTGCTACCTGATGGCGAGGCGTTCAAGACCTGGGAAACCCTGAATCTGATTTTCGATGCCCTGCTGGGCCACGGCTGCGACCGCAAGACGGTGCTGTTTGCGCTGGGTGGCGGTGTAGTGGGGGATATGACCGGATTTGCCGCCGCCAGCTACATGCGCGGAGTGCCCTTTGTGCAAGTACCCACTACGCTGCTGGCCCAGGTGGACTCTTCGGTGGGCGGCAAGACAGCTATCAACCATCCGTTGGGCAAGAACATGGTGGGCGCCTTCTACCAGCCCTGCAAAGTGGTGTGCGACCTGGATACCTTGGCCACCTTGCCGGCGCGTGAGCTCAGCGCTGGCTTGGCCGAAGTCATCAAATACGGCCCGATTGCCGACATGGCGCTGCTGGATTGGCTGGAGGCGAATATCGATGCTTTGCGCGCGGGCGACCCAGCCGCCCTGGGTTACGCCGTCAAGCGCAGCTGCGAGATCAAGGCCCATGTGGTGGGCCAGGATGAGCGTGAGTCCGGCCTGCGGGCGATTTTGAATTTTGGCCACACGTTCGGTCATGCGATTGAGGCCGGCATGGGCTACGGCGCCTGGCTGCACGGCGAGGGCGTGGGGAGCGGCATGGTAATGGCGGCGCATTTGTCGCAGCGCCTGGGCGGCGTGGACATGCCGTTTGTTGCGCGACTGACCCGCCTGGTGCAGCAGGCGGGTTTGCCCACGCGTGGCGCCGTGCTGGATGCTACCGACAACGCGGGCCGCTACCTGCAGCTGATGCGGGTGGATAAAAAGTCCGAGGCCGGTGAAATCAAGTTCGTGCTCATTCAGCCGCCAGGCAACGCAGTGATGCGCGGTGCGCCCGATGCACTGGTGCGTGAAGTGGTGGATTACTGCTGCGCCTAGTCTGCACCTGTTTGCTATTTAATTGGTAGCTGCTTGCGCAGGCTCTATATGCGCTAGCGGCCTGTTGGATTGGAATGATGCAATTAGCCCCTTACGCCTGCAACCCGGCCGCTACGCGGGGTCGCCGCTTTCCGGAAGTGGCTGCGCCCACGCGCACTGAATACCAACGCGACCGTGACCGCATCGTCCATTCCACCGCTTTTCGGCGTCTGGTTTACAAAACCCAGGTGTTTTTGAACCACGAAGGTGACTTGTTCCGTACGCGCCTGACCCACTCCATCGAGGTGGCGCAACTGGGCCGCTCCATCGCCAGGGCGCTTGCACTGAACGAAGACCTGGTGGAGGCGATTGCTCTGGCGCATGACCTGGGCCATACCCCGTTTGGCCATGCGGGCCAGGACGCGCTGAACGCCTGCATGGCTGACTACGGCGGTTTCGAGCACAACCTGCAAAGTCTGCGCGTGGTCGATGCGCTGGAAGAGCGCTACCCTCAGTTCGACGGCTTGAACCTCACTTTTGAGACCCGTGAAGGCATTTTGAAGCACTGCTCTCGCAGCAACGCCGAAAAGCTGGAGGACTTGGCGCCCGTACACCCCGATGGCCGTGGTGACGTAGGCCAGCGCTTTCTGGCGCACACCCAGCCCAGCCTGGAGGCGCAGCTGTGCAATTTGGCGGACGAAATCGCCTACAACGCACACGACATTGACGACGGCGTGCGGTCTGGCCTGATCACGCTGGAGCAGCTGCAAGAGGTGCCGTTGGTGGCCCACTTCCATGACCAGACCTTGGCTGAATACCCACAGCTGCCGGCCCGCCGCCTGTTGTACGAGTCCATCCGCCGCATGCTCAGTGCCCAGGTGTATGACGTGATTGCGGCCACCCAAGCCGCCGTGCAGGCAGCTGGCCCCACCGATGCGGATGCGGCGCGGCTGTGTCCACCCCTGCTGTCGTTTACCCCACACATGCGCGTCCAGTCCCTGGAGCTGAAGCGTTTTTTGATGAAGAACCTGTACCGCCACCCCCGCGTGGTAGAGACCATGGACCTGGCCAAGACCATGGTGCGCCAGTTGTTCGACGCCTATCTGGCCGCGCCTCAGGAGATGCCGGTGCGCTTTGCCTCACGCCAGGCCGATGCCGTGCCGCGCAATGTGGCCGACTACATCGCCGGTATGACGGACCGCTACGCCGCCCGCGAGCACGAACGCTTGACGGGCCAGAAATTGTGGGGATGATGACCCCATGCCTATGTGATTTGGAGCCGCGATGAGTTTTCTGAACCAACTCAAAAACCAGGCCCATGCACTGCGCGACCAGCACAGTGCGCAACAGCACACGGCCGAGACCCGTTTGGCCCAGACCGAGGCAGCCTGCAAGACGATTGCTAGCTACCTGGTGGACCTGGCACAGCAGCTGAGTGTGATCACGCCGCCCGCGCCGGCTTTCTCGCTCGACGGCAAGACCCCCTGGCCCGCCATGCGCCTGGTCGATTTTCGTTGCGATGTGCGCCAGAAGCGGCTGCGTGGGGTCGATGTGGTGGACTACATTGGCATGGGCTGGCGTGTGGTGCCGCTGGAGGGGCCACCGGTGAAGGGGGCGGTCGGCGTCAACTTTCCGCCCGATCTAGAGCGCGTTGAGTCGCGCCTGACCCTGGGCCGTCTGAAGCACGACCGGCAAGAGATACGCCACCCCGAGTCGCGCAAGCTTTTGGCCATCCGCTTTGAATATATGACCGAGCTGATGGGCAGCGTGCGCATCACGCCCGACCATGACCGGGGCCTGCTGGCATTCCGCATCAGCAATACCCATGGCTTTGAGGTGCTGAATGCCGAGCGGCCCGCCGCTGACATCAACCAAGGCCTGATGGACGAGCTGGCGCGCCTGCTGCTGGCTCAGCCGAACCGCTTTCTATGAGTACAGCAGTGGCCCCCAGCGATGCCACCGTGGTGGATGACATGCGCCGCTGGCTGGAGCGCGCCGTGATCGGCCTGAACCTCTGCCCCTTCGCCAAGGCCGTGCATACCAAGGGCCAGATCCACTATGCCGTCAGTCCAGCGCTGGATGCCGAAGCTTTGCGCGAGCAACTGATTGAAGAGCTGAATGGGCTGCTAGCGCAGGAGCCATCTGCGCGAGACACTACTCTTTTGATAGCACCCAGGGTGCTGCAAGACTTCCTGGACTTCAATGCCTTCCTGGGCGAGGCCGACCGTGTGCTGCGCCGCATGCGACTCGAAGGCACGGTACAGATCGCCAGCTTCCATCCCAACTTTCAGTTTGGCGGCACCGAGCCTGACGACATCACCAACTACACCAACCGCGCCCCTTACCCCTGCCTGCATTTGCTGCGCGAGGCTAGCATCGACCGCGCCGTAGCGGCCTTCCCCGAGGCCGAGGCCATCTTCGAGCGCAATATGGAAATGCTGGAGGCATTGGGGCGGGTCGGCTGGGATTCGCTTGGCGTGGCTGCAACTGCACACCCCCAGGCTTGCCCACTTCGTGTGGCCGCCAACCCCCTTGCAGGGGGCGAACCCGATGGTCCGGCACAGCCGGTCCCATGGGTTCCTGGTGTGGCCTCCGAGTCGTTACGATCACCCCATGAAGATTCCTAAAAACAAGTTGCTAGTGGCTCCTGCGCTGCCGCCTGAAATCGACCCTGCCCAGTCCGTTGAGCTGCTCAAAGAGCTGCACATCCTTACCCGTGACGGCAAACTTAACCAGGATTCGCGCCGCAAGCTCAAGCAGGTCTACCACCTGTTCCAGTTCATCGAAAAGCTGCTGAAAGAGATGCCTGCGGGCGAGGGCGGCTTGACCCTGGCCGACCACGGCGCGGGCAAGTCCTATCTGGGGTTCATCGTCTATGACCTGTTCTTCAAAGCTTTGGGTGCGGGCCATATCTATGGCATAGAAACCCGTGCCGAGTTGGTCGCGAAGTCGCAGGAGTTGGCGGCGCGCTTGGGCTTCGCCCGGATGTCGTTTCTGAACCTGAGTGTGGCCGAGTCCACTGGCTCAGACCTGTTGCCACAGCGCATTGACGTTGTGACCGCGCTGCATGCCTGCGACACCGCGACCGATGACGCCATTGCCTTCGGCTTGCAAAAGAAGGCGAGGGCCATGGTGCTGGTGCCTTGCTGCCAGGCCGAGGTGGCTGCTTGTCTGCGCCAGAACAAGGCCTTGAATGGCACCAAAACCCCGCTGGCCGAGCTGTGGCGTCACCCGTTGCACACCCGGGAGCTGGGCAGCCAGGTCACCAATGTGCTGCGCTGTCTGTACCTGGAGGCCTGGGGCTACCAGGTCACCGTGACTGAGCTGGTGGGCTGGGAGCACAGTATGAAGAACGAGCTCATCATCGCCAAATACACCGGCCAGAAAAAGCGGGCCGCGGCCGAGCGCTTGGCGAGTCTGCTGGCCGAGTTTGGCTTGGCAGGTCTCGCGGACACGCGTTTCAAGCTGCCTGAAACCAGCACCATAGCCAGCGCTTAGCTTCTAGCCGTGCGCCCAGAAGCCACCGTGCAGTTGCCAACCGTGGCCGGTCTGCACCCAGCGGTGTGGCGTCCAGGCGTAGCCCGGACGGTGTGCTTCCCAGTGGCCGGGGTGCCACACATGGCGGCCACCTTCCCAGATCCACACGCCTGACAGCCAGAAGTAGCCGGGGGCTGGTGCTACACCAATCACCTCCACCTGGGGCGGAGGTGGTGCAACTTCGGTGTACACCACGGGGCCTGCGGGTTGTGCAGGCGTGGTGTAGACGATCTGTTGCCTGGGCGGTGCCACTACGCAGCCAGACAGCGCTACAGCGCCCAATAAACCTGCCAGAACCGGAACCGCAAATCGAATACGCATTGTGTTTTCTCCGCGGCAAGCCATATGTTGCCGACCCTTCCATAACAATTCTCAGCCGTCAGGCATCTACAACTTTTGCCGTAATCTTTTGTAAAGAAAAATAGGGGTCAGATTCCAATTACCATCGGCATTCCTTGGCTCCAACTTTTTTGCGTATGGCCCGCCTTCCCCGACTGACCTTGCCCGGTGTTCCCCACCACGTGATCCAGCGCGGCAACAACCGTCAGGCTATCTTTGAGGAAGCGGCGGACTACAACTTCTTCATCGATCTGCTGGCCGAGAACGCTAAGCGTTTTGATGTGCAGGTGCATGCCTATGTGCTGATGGGCAACCATTTCCATCTGCTGGCCACGCCGGAAACGGAACGGGGCCTGCCACAGATGATGCAGGCGGTCGGGCGGCGCTATGTGCGCTACTTCAACGATAAGCAGGGCCGCAGCGGCACGTTGTGGGAAGGGCGTTACCGGTCCACGCTAGTGCAGACCGAGCGCTATCTGCTGGCCTGCATGGTCTATATCGACCTGAACCCCGTGCGTGCCGGCCTGGTGCAGGACCCGCGCGACTATCCGTGGTCCAGCTACGGCCATGCGATCGGCCTGCGTGCGGACAAGCTGGTCGCGCCCCACCCGCTGTGGTGGAACCTGGGCAATACGCCATTTGCCCGTGAAGCGGCCTACGCCAATTTGGTGCAGGCCGGCATCACGGCGACCCAGCAGCATGAACTGACAGAATCCGCGCTCCGGGGGTGGGCGTTAGGGGACGCGGATTTTGTTGCAGATTTACAAAAGAGAACCGATCGCAGGTTGACGCAGTCTGTTGCTGGCCGCCCAGTTTCACGAAAAGAGGGGGTATGAAAAAGGCTTTCAGCGCTTATTAAATAAACACTCTTTGCTATTTATTTTGATTTGTCCCTAAATATTTTTTGATGTAATTTGTTTTGAGTTAATTGGAATCTGACCCCGATTATTGTGCTTGGCATTGTTGTTGCTGTCCTTTATGCTTGCATTCCCCGCGAAACACTATAGGAGAGCGCCATGACAACGGCTGCCGAGATCCAGTATCTCAACGAACACGGTTTGTATTCTTCCGGCAACGAGCATGACGCTTGCGGTCTGGGTTTTGTGGCCCATATCAAAGGCGAAAAGCGCCACGATATCGTCACCCAGGCGCTGAAGATCCTGGAGAACATCGACCACCGAGGCGCCGTGGGCGCTGACAAGCTGATGGGCGACGGCGCGGGTATCTTGATCCAGATCCCCGACGCGCTGTACCGCGAAGAAATGGCCAAGCAGGGTGTGACCTTGCCCGCAGCGGGTGAGTACGGCGTCGGCATGATCTTCTTGCCAAAAGAACACGCCTCCCGCCAGGCCTGTATGCAGGAAATGGAACGTGCGATTACCGCCGAAGGCCAGGTGTTCCTGGGCTGGCGCGACGTGCCGGTCGATAAAGACATGCCCATGTCGCCCACCGTGCGCAAGACCGAGCCATTGCTCAAACAGGTTTTCATTGGCCGAGGCGACGATGTCATCGTGCAAGACGCGCTAGAGCGCAAGCTGTACGTGATCCGCAAGACCGCCAGCGCCAACATCCAGAACCTGAAGCTCAAGCACAGCAAAGAGTATTACGTGCCGAGCATGTCCAGCCGCACGGTCATCTACAAGGGCCTGCTGCTGGCCGACCAGGTTGGCGTTTACTACAAGGATTTGTCTGACGAGCGTTGCATCTCGGCTATCGGCTTGGTGCACCAACGTTTCTCCACCAACACCTTCCCCGAGTGGCCGTTGGCTCACCCGTACCGCTATGTGGCGCACAACGGTGAAATCAACACCGTCAAGGGCAACTACAACTGGATGAAGGCCCGCGAAGGCGTGATGGCCTCGCCCGTGCTGGCGGCCGACTTGGCCAAGCTGTACCCCATTAGCTTCGCCAACCAGTCCGACACGGCGACCTTCGACAACTGCCTGGAACTGCTGACCATGGCCGGCTATCCGATCAGCCAGGCCGTGATGATGATGATCCCCGAGCCCTGGGAGCAGCACACCAATATGGACGAGCGCCGCCGCGCTTTCTATGAATACCACGCCGCGATGATGGAGCCTTGGGACGGCCCGGCGTCCATCGTGTTTACCGACGGTCGCCAGATCGGCGCCACACTGGACCGCAACGGCCTGCGCCCCTCGCGCTATTGCGTCACCGACGACGACCTGGTGATCATGGCGTCGGAATCGGGCGTGCTGCCTGTGCCAGAGAACAAGATCGTCCGCAAATGGCGCTTGCAGCCCGGCAAGATGTTCATGATCGACCTGGAACAAGGCCGCATGATCGACGACGAAGAGCTCAAGGCCAACATCGTCAACACCAAGCCCTACAAGCAGTGGATCGACAACCTGCGCATCAAGCTGGACAACGTGCCTGCGGATGCTGCTGTCGCACCCGTCAGCGCTACGTCCTTGTTGGACCGCCAGCAGGCCTTTGGCTACACCCAGGAAGACGTGAAGTTCCTGTTGTCGCCCATGGCCCAGGCCGGTGAAGAGGGCATTGGCTCTATGGGCAACGACAGCCCCTTGGCCGTGCTGAGCGATAAGAACAAGCCGCTGTACAACTACTTCCGCCAGATGTTCGCCCAGGTGACGAACCCGCCGATCGACCCGATCCGCGAAGCCATCGTCATGTCGCTGGTGTCCTTCATTGGGCCCAAACCCAACCTGCTGGACATCAACCAGGTCAACCCACCGATGCGCCTGGAAGTAGCTCAGCCCATCCTCGACTTCGAGGACATGGCCAAGCTGCGCGACATCGAACGCCACACCCACGGCAAATTCAAGAGTGCCACGCTCGACATCACCTACCCCGCGGCCTGGGGTCGCGAAGGTGTGGAAGCGAAGCTGGCCTCTCTGTGTGCCGAGGCGGTGGATGCCATCAAGAGCGGCAAGAACATCCTGATCGTCAGCGACCGCAACGTCAGCGCCACGCAGATCGCCATCCCTGCGCTGCTGGCCAGCAGCGCCATCCACCAGCATCTGGTGACCAACGGTCTGCGTACCACCACCGGTCTGGTGGTGGAAACCGGTACTGCCCGCGAAGTACACCACTTTGGCGTGCTGGCCGGTTACGGCGCAGAAGCCGTCCACCCCTATTTGGCGATGGAAACCCTGGCTGACCTGCACAAGGACCTGAGCGGCGCGCTGTCGCCTGAGAAAGCCATCTACAACTACGTCAAGGCTATCGGCAAGGGCTTGTCGAAGATCATGTCCAAGATGGGCGTGAGCACCTACATGAGCTACTGCGGCGCGCAGCTGTTCGAGGTGATTGGCTTGAACCAAGAGACCGTGTCCAAGTATTTCACCGGCACTTCCAGCCGCGTGGAAGGCATTGGCGTCTTCGAGATTGCCGAAGAAGCCCTGCGCATGCACAAGGCTGCATTCGGCGACGATCCCGTGCTGGCCACCATGCTGGACGCCGGCGGTGAATACGCCTGGCGCGTGCGCGGCGAAGAGCATATGTGGACGCCCGATGCCATCGCCAAGCTGCAGCACAGCACCCGTGCCAACAATTGGAACACCTATAAAGAATACGCCCAGCTGATCAACGACCAGAGCCGCCGCCACATGACGCTGCGCGGTCTGTTCGAGTTCAAGATCGATCCGGCCAAGGCGATTCCCGTGGAAGAAGTCGAAGCCGCCAAGGAGATCGTCAAGCGTTTCGCCACCGGCGCGATGTCCATGGGCTCGATTTCCACCGAGGCGCACACCACGCTGGCCGTGGCCATGAACCGCATCGGCGGCAAGAGCAACACCGGCGAAGGCGGCGAGGACTCCAACCGCTACCGCCAGGAGTTGAAGGGCATCCCGATCAAGCAAGGCCAGACGCTGCGCGAGATCATTGGCCCTGAAGTGGTGGAAACCACCAACTACCCGTTGCAAGACGGTGACTCGCTGCGTTCGCGCATCAAGCAGGTGGCGTCTGGACGCTTCGGTGTCACCGCCGAATACCTGGTGTCTTCTGACCAGATCCAGATCAAGATGGCCCAGGGTGCCAAGCCAGGCGAGGGCGGTCAACTGCCCGGCGGCAAAGTGTCCGAGTACATCGGCAAGCTGCGCCATTCCGTTCCAGGCGTGGGCCTGATTTCGCCCCCGCCGCACCACGACATCTATTCGATCGAAGATTTGGCCCAGCTGATCCACGACTTGAAGAACGTGGCACCGCACGCCAGCATCAGCACCAAGCTGGTGTCGGAAGTGGGCGTGGGCACCATCGCCGCAGGTGTTACCAAGTGCAAGAGTGACCACATTGTGATCGCCGGCCACGACGGCGGCACGGGCGCATCGCCTTGGTCGTCCATCAAGCATGCAGGCGGCCCGTGGGAAATCGGCCTGGCCGAAACCCAGCAGACCCTGGTGCTGAACCGTCTGCGCGGCCGTGTGCGCGTGCAGGCCGACGGCCAGATGAAGACCGGCCGCGATGTCGCCATCGGCGCGCTGCTGGGTGCAGATGAATTCGGCTTCGCCACCGCACCGCTGGTGGTCGAGGGCTGCATCATGATGCGCAAATGCCATCTGAATACCTGCCCAGTGGGCGTGGCCACGCAAGACCCGGTCTTGCGCAAGAAATTCCAGGGCAAGCCCGAGCATGTGGTGAACTTCTTCTTCTTCATCGCCGAAGAAGTGCGCCAGATCATGGCCCAGTTGGGCATCCGCAAGTTCGACGACCTGATTGGCCGCGCCGACCTGCTGGACACCCGCAAGGGCATCGCCCATTGGAAGGCCAGCGGCCTGGACTTCAACCGCCTGTTCGCCCAGGCTCCGGTGCCGGCCGATGTGCCGCGCTACCACGTGCAAGACCAGGAGCACGGTCTGGAAAAATCGCTGGACAACGTGCTGATCGAAAAGGCCCAGCCCGCCATCCTGCGCGGCGAGAAGGTCAAGTTCATGGAAGTGGCGCGCAACGTCAACCGTTCGCTGGGCGCCATGCTGTCCGGCGCACTGACCAAGGTGCACCCCGAGGGCTTGCCGGATGACACCATCCGCATCCAGCTCGAAGGCACGGGCGGCCAGTCTTTCGGCGCCTTCCTGGCCAGGGGCATCACGCTGTACCTGATTGGAGATGCCAACGACTACACCGGCAAGGGCTTGAGCGGCGGCCGCATCGTCGTGCGCCCCAGCATCGACTTCCGAGGCGTGGCCACGCAGAACACCATCGTGGGCAACACGGTGATGTACGGCGCCACCAGCGGCGAGTCCTTCTTCAGCGGCGTGGCTGGCGAGCGTTTCGCCGTGCGTCTGTCGGGCGCCACCACGGTGGTCGAAGGCACGGGCGACCATGGTTGTGAATACATGACCGGCGGTACCGCGCTGATTTTGGGCAAGACGGGCCGCAACTTTGCTGCCGGCATGAGCGGCGGCGTCGCCTACGTCTATGACGAAGATGGCCAGTTCG
Source organism: Burkholderiales bacterium (assembly GCA_026400275.1). Classification (GTDB taxonomy): domain Bacteria; phylum Pseudomonadota; class Gammaproteobacteria; order Burkholderiales; family Burkholderiaceae_C; genus Rhodoferax_B. The sequence continues at coordinate 10,738 of JAPLPK010000072.1, read as the reverse complement.
CCAAGCGCTGCAATATGGCTATGGTGTCGCTTGAAAAAGTGTTGCCATCCGGCGAACAGCAGGGCCTGGGCGTGGCCGACCAGTGGCACAACGGCCAGACGGATGAAGCCCAGCTGAAGAAGCTGCTGGAAGACCATAACCGCTGGACCGGCAGCAAGCGCGCCCGCGACCTGCTGGACAACTGGTCCGAAGCCCGCGGCAAGTTCGTCAAGGTGTTCCCGCTGGAATACCAGCGCGCCCTGGCGGAATTGCATGCAAAAAAAGTGGCTCTAGCGCAGGCTGCATCTGCGCAAGGTGCTACAAAAACTGAAGTGGTTCCTGCGAAGTAAGCGCAGCCATATCAAAGACGAACAGGATCTAATCATGGGAAAAGTCACGGGCTTCATGGAATACGGTCGGCTGGAAGAGGGCTACAAGCCACCGGCCGAGCGTCTGAAACACTACAAGGAATTCGTCGTCGGTCTGGACGAGTCGCAAGCCAAAATCCAGGGCGCGCGATGCATGGACTGCGGCATTCCGTTCTGCAACAACGGCTGCCCAGTTAACAACATCATTCCGGACTTCAACGATCTGGTGTACCGCGGCGACTGGAAGAACGCCATCGAGGTGCTGCACAGCACCAACAACTTCCCCGAGTTCACGGGCCGCATCTGCCCCGCACCTTGCGAGGCAGCCTGCACGCTGAACGTGAGTGACCAGGCAGTGGGCATCAAGTCGATTGAGCACGCCATCATCGACCGCGCCTGGGACGAGGGTTGGGTCCAGCCCCGCGTGGCAAAGCACAAGACCGGCAAGAAGGTCGCTGTGGTCGGCTCCGGCCCCGCCGGCCTGGCAGCAGCCCAGCAGCTGGCGCGCGCCGGCCACGACGTGACCTTGTTCGAAAAGAACGACCGCGTCGGTGGCTTGCTGCGCTACGGCATTCCCGACTTCAAGATGGAGAAGAGCCACATCGACCGCCGCGTCGAGCAGATGACCGCCGAGGGCGTCACCTTCCGCACCGGCGTGCTGGTCGGCGCCGCCAAAGACCCGCTGGGCAAGGGTTCCAAGGTCACCAACTGGGCCAAGGAAACCATCAGCCCCGAGCAACTGCAAAAAGACTTTGACGCCGTAGTGCTGACCGGTGGTGCCGAGCAATCGCGCGACCTGCCCGTGCCCGGCCGCGACCTGGATGGCATCCATTTCGCGATGGAATTCCTGCCCCAGCAAAACAAGGTCAACGCGGGCGACAAGCTCAAGGGCCAGCTGCGTGCAGACGGCAAGAACGTCATCGTCATCGGCGGCGGCGACACCGGCTCGGATTGCGTGGGCACCAGCAACCGCCACGGCGCGGTCAGCGTGACCCAGTTCGAAGTCATGCCGCGTCCCCCGGAAGAAGAAAACCGCCCCATGACCTGGCCTTACTGGCCGATCAAGCTGCGCACCAGCTCCAGCCATGACGAAGGTTGCGAGCGCGAGTTCGCCATCTCTACCAAGGAATTCATTGGCGAAAAGGGCAAGGTCACCGGTCTGAAAACTGTGCGTGTGGAGTTCAAGGACGGCAAGCTGGTCGAGATTCCTGGTACCGAAGTCACGATGAAGGCCGATCTGGTGCTGCTGGCCATGGGCTTTGTCAGCCCTGTCGCAGGCATCCTGGATGCGTTCGGAATCGAGAAGGATGCGCGTGGCAATGCCAAGGCGCATACCGACTTTACCGGTGGCTATGCCACCAACGTGCCCAAGGTGTTTGCGGCAGGCGACATCCGCCGTGGCCAGAGCCTGGTGGTGTGGGCGATTCGCGAGGGGCGTCAGGCGGCCCGTGCTGTCGATGAGTTCCTGATGGGTTTCAGCGACCTGCCTCGTTAAAAGCCAGATGGAGTGCGGCCATTGGCTGCGCTCCATGAGGGCGCCTGGGTGTTGGGCTTTGCATACATACATACAAGTATGTATAGGTTTGCGAGGCGCTACAGGCCAAGCCCTAGGACAATCCCTTATCATGCAAAAGCCGGAAGCGTTCCGGCTTTTGCCTTTCTATGACCACAGCCACACCAGACAACCTCGTTGAAATACGCCAGCTTACCTTCGGGTACGGGGAGCGCCCGGTGCTGGACGGCATTACGCTGAGCATCCCGCGAGGCAAGGTGACGGCACTCATGGGTGCCTCCGGTGGCGGTAAAACGACCGTCCTGCGCCTGATTGGCGGCCAGATCAAGGCCCAGGCGGGCGAGTTGCTGTTGGACGGCAAGAACGTTGCCGCATTTGACCAGGCAGGTTGGTACGCAGCGCGGCGCCGCATGGGCGTGCTGTTCCAGTTCGGCGCGCTGTTTACCGATATGACAGTGTTTGACAACGTGGCCTTTCCGCTGCGCGAGCACACTGATCTGTCGGAAGCGCTGGTGCGCGACATCGTGCTGATGAAGCTCAACGCCGTAGGCCTGCGCGGTGCGCGCGATTTGATGCCCAGCGAGGTGTCGGGCGGTATGGCCCGCCGCGTCGCCCTGGCCCGCGCGATTGCGCTGGACCCGGATCTGGTGATGTACGACGAGCCCTTTGCCGGTCTGGACCCTATCTCTCTGGGTACCTCGGCCCGTTTGATCCGGGAACTCAACGACACCATGGGCCTGACCAGCGTCATCGTTTCGCACGATCTGGACGAAACCTTCCATATTGCCGACAAGGTGGTGGTTCTGGCTAACGGCAAGATCGTGGCCCAGGGCACGCCAGACGAGGTGCGGACCAGCACTGACCCTTTGGTACACCAATTTATCAATGCCTTGCCCGATGGCCCGGTGCGCTTCCATTACCCTGGTCCGACTGTGGAGCAGGATTTTGGCGCCGGATTGCCCACGGTGCCGCGTGCGGGAGGTCGGCCATGACCTGGTACAAGCCCTCGGACGTCGGTTTTGCCGTGCGCTCCAAATTGGCCGACATAGGCCACGGCACGCGTTTGTTTCTGCGCCTGCTGGCATCGCTGGGGCCGACCCTCAAGCGCTTTGGCCTGGTGCGTGACCAGATCCACTTTCTGGGTAATTATTCGCTGGCGCTGATCGGCGTGTCCGGCCTGTTCGTCGGCTTTGTGCTGGGCTTGCAGGGCTATTACACGCTGCAGCGCTATGGTTCTTCGGAGGCCCTAGGGCTGTTGGTGGCGCTGAGCCTGGTGCGCGAGCTGGGGCCGGTCATCACGGCTTTGCTGTTCGCTGGTCGTGCCGGTACTTCGCTGACGGCTGGCATCGGCCTTATGAAGGCGGGTGAGCAGCTGAGCGCCATGGAGCTGATGGCCGTGGACCCGGTGCAGCGCATCCTTGCGCCGCGTTTTTGGGCCGGCGTGATTACGCTGCCTTTGCTGGCTGCGCTGTTCAGCGCTGTAGGCGTTATCGGCGGCTGGATTGTGGGCGTGTTGATGATTGGCGTCGATTCCGGGGCTTTCTGGAGCCAGATGCAGGGTGGCGTAGACGTCTTCAAGGACGTTGGCAACGGTGTAATCAAAAGTGTGGTTTTTGGCTTCACCGTAAGCTTTGTCGCGCTGCTGCAAGGCTATGAGGCCCAGCCCACGCCCGAAGGCGTTTCGCGCGCGACCACGCGCACGGTGGTGGTGGCTTCGTTGGCGGTGCTTGCGTTGGACTTCCTGCTCACCGCCACCATGTTTTCTATTTAAGGCAGTTTTATGCAACGCTCGAAAAACGATGTGTGGGTAGGTTTTTTTGTGCTGCTGGGCGCGGCGGCCTTGCTGTTTTTGGCCCTGCAGTCGGCCAATCTGCTGTCGCTGAATTTCCAGACCGGCTACACCGTGAGTGCCAAGTTCGACAATATCGGCGGGCTCAAGCCCAAGGCGGCAGTGAAGAGCGCGGGCGTCGTGGTCGGCCGGGTCGAGAGCATTACTTTTGATGACAAATCTTTCCAGGCCAAGGTCACGCTGTCCATGGATACGCGTTACGCTTTTCCGAAAGACAGCTCGCTGAAAATTTTGACCAGCGGCTTGCTGGGTGAGCAATACATTGGCATAGAAGCCGGTGCCGAAGAAAAGACGCTGGCGGCTGGTGACACGATTTCCACGACGCAATCGGCCGTAGTGCTGGAAAACCTGATAAGCCAGTTTCTGTACAGCAAAGCAGCCGATGGCCCCTCCGCGCCGGCTGCCGCCACGGCGCCCGCGACCAAAAAATAAAAATACACAAGCTTGCTTACTATGAAAAAAATAGCTAGATACGCACGATATACCTGCGCTGGAGGCCTATTGGCTCTGGTGTCTGCATGCGCCACGGGCCCGCAGGCCAATCCACGCGACCCGCTGGAGCCGATGAACCGCAAGATCTACGGCTTCAATGACGTCGTGGACAACGCGGTGTTCAAACCTGTGGCTACGGCCTACACCAAGGTGACGCCTGTGCTGGTGCGTACCGGAGTGACTAATTTCTTCTCCAACCTGGGCGAAGTCTGGAATACCGCTAACAACGCCTTGCAGGGCAAGGGCCAAAACGCGGTGGAGAGCTGGATGCGCTTCAGCATCAATACGGTGTTCGGCATAGGCGGTGTATTTGACCTGGCGACCGATATGGGCCTGGAGCGCCACAAGGAAGATTTCGGCCAGACCCTGGGTAGCTGGGGTGTGCCGTCCGGCCCTTATCTGGTGATCCCATTGCTGGGCCCGTCCACCGTGCGTGATGCTGCCGCCTTGCCGGTGGACGCCCAGGGCAACCTGCTGAACGCCGTGCCGCACGCGGGTGACCACGACCGCCTGTATGGCTTGAGCCTGATCGATACACGGGCCAATCTGTTACGTGCCACCGCTACTCTGGAAGAGGCCGCGCTGGACAAATACACGTTCACCCGTGATTTCTACCTGCAGTTGCGCACCAACGAGGTGTATGACGGCAACCCGCCCGATCCTTCGACGGATGCGCCCAAATAGATGTTTTACCGGCTTGCTGTGTAAGCCTTGTGCAAATTGCACGCCGCTGCCGCCGTGTGGGTCAACCCATCGGTAGGTCGTTCCATTATTGAGATGCGGGCTTTTCCCGCTGAGAGAAAGTGTTTATGAACCGTCGTTCTTTGGGCCATTGGGCCGCTGGTGTGGTGTTGGCTGTGGCGTCTGCCACGTCTGTGCAGGTGTTTGCCGCCGATGAGGCGCCAGAAGCCCTGGTCAAGCGCATCTCCACCGATGTGCTGGACACCATCAAGGCGGACAAGAGCCTGCAGCAGGGCAACGTGAACAAGATCATGGGCCTGGTCGATACCAAGATCATGCCCAATGTGAACTTCCAGCGCATGACGGCCTCCGCAGTCGGCCCTGGCTGGCGCCAAGCCACGCCTGAGCAGCAAAAGCGCTTGCAGGATGAGTTCAAGACCTTGCTGGTGCGCACCTATTCCGGCGCCCTGGCCCAAGTCACTAGCGACCAGGAAATTAGCCTGAAGCCCTTCCGCGCGGCTGCGGACGACAAGGAAGTTGTCGTGCGTACCGAGGTCAAAGGCCATGGCGATCCCATCCAATTGGACTACCGTCTGGAAAAGACCCCGGGCGACGGCGCAGGCTGGAAGATCTTCAACCTGAACGTGCTGGGCGTCTGGCTGGTGGAAACCTACCGCAGCCAGTTCGCATCCGAGATCAACGCTAAGGGCATTGACGGCCTGATCACCACGCTGACCACGCGCAACCAGACCAACGCCAAAAAGGGCTGAACGTGTTGGTCTTGCCCGCTGAGTTGACCCACGCACAGGCGACCGCATCCCTGCACATGCTGCTGCAGGGCCTGCGTTCGCAGCCCGGTGCGGTGGTCGTGGACGCCACGGCGCTGACCAGCTTCGATTCGTCCGCCTTGGCCGTGCTGCTGGAATGCCGCCGCGAGAGCTTCAGCCTGGGCCGCTCCTTCGCGGTGCGAGGTTTGCCCCTGCGCCTGGCGGACCTTGCTGGCCTGTACGGTGTCGCGGGCTTGCTGCCGGCGGCTTAAACTGCTCCGCCGGTAGGAAAGCCCTGCTCCGACGGCGGCCGGGCCTAGCCGTTAAAATCACCGGCCCATGCCAGCCATCTCCTTCCAGCAGGTCTCCAAGACCTACGCCAGCCCACGCGGCGCCAAAAACCCTCCTCTCACCGCCCTCGACAGCGTCAGCTTCGACATTGCCCAGGGGGAGTTTTTTGGCCTGCTCGGGCCGAATGGCGCGGGCAAGACCACGCTGATCAGCATCCTGGCCGGCCTGAACCGAGCCACCAGCGGTAAGGTGCTGGTGCACGGCCACGACGTGGTCAGTGACTACGCCAACGCGCGTCGCCAATTAGGCGTAGTGCCGCAAGAGCTGGTGTTTGACCCCTTTTTCAACGTGCGCGAGGCGCTGCGCATCCAGTCCGGCTACTTCGGCGTGAAGAACAACGACGCCTGGATCGACGAATTGCTGGAAAGCCTGGGCTTGGCCGACAAGGCGAACTCAAACATGCGCCAGCTTTCCGGCGGTATGAAGCGCCGGGTGCTGGTCGCCCAGGCGCTGGTGCACAAGCCTCCGGTGATCGTGCTGGATGAGCCCACGGCCGGTGTGGATGTGGAATTGCGTCAGACCCTGTGGCAGTTCATCGCCAAGCTCAACAAGCAAGGCCACACGGTGCTGCTGACTACCCATTACTTGGAAGAGGCTGAAGCCCTGTGCTCGCGGATTGCCATGCTGAAGCAGGGTAGGGTGGTGGCGCTGGACCGCACCAGCGAGCTGCTGAAAAACGCTTCCAGCAATGTGCTGCGCTTCAAAGTCGATAGCGAACTGCCCAGCGCCCTGGCGCAGCAGGCCCGGATTACCGGTCGCATCGTGCAGTTCCCCGCGCACAACGCGGCCGAGATTGAGCGCTACCTGGCGGCGGTCCGTGAGGCCGGCTTGGTTGCCGAAGATGTCGAGATCCGCAAGGCCGATCTCGAAGATGTGTTCCTTGATGTGATGACCAACGGCTATACGGCCACTGAGGCAACAGCATGACCGGCTGGCAAACCCTTTTATACAAAGAATCGCTGCGCTTCTGGAAAGTAGCCTTCCAGACCGTGGGCGCGCCGGTGCTGACCGCCGTGCTGTACCTGCTGATCTTTGGCCATGTGCTGGAAGGCAAGGCCATGGTCTACGGCAGCATCAACTACACTGCCTTTCTGGTGCCCGGCCTGGTGATGATGAGCGTGCTGCAGAACGCGTTCGCCAACAGCTCATCCTCGTTGATCCAGAGCAAGATCATGGGCAGCCTGGTGTTTGTGCTGCTCACCCCGATATCGCACTGGGGCTGGTTCTGGGCCTATACCGGCTCGGCCGTGGCGCGTGGCCTGCTGGTCGGCGCGGGCGTGTTTGCGGTGACCGCCATCTTCACCGGCTCCAGCTTTGTGGCACCCTTGTGGATCATCGTGTTCGCGGTGCTGGGCGCGGCCTTGCTGGGTACGCTGGGCATCATCGCCGGCCTGTGGGCCGAGAAGTTCGACCAGATGGCGGCGTTCCAGAACTTCGTCATCATGCCCATGACCTTCTTGAGCGGCGTGTTCTATTCCATCCACTCGCTGCCCCCGTTCTGGCAGACCGTCAGCCACCTGAACCCGTTTTTCTACATGATCGACGGCTTCCGCTACGGCTTTTTTGGCGTGAGCGATGTGTCGCCCTGGCTGAGCCTGGGCATCGTCGGCACGGCCTTGCTGGTGGTCAGCGCCATCACCGTGAACCTGCTGCGCATCGGCTACAAGATCCGCGGCTAATCCCAAAATATTCCCATGACAGCAGAAGAACTACAAACCCTCATCGCATCGCACCTGCCCTGCGAACACATCACCTTGGAAGGCGATGGCCGCCATTGGTATGCCACCATCGTCTCGGCCGAGTTCGAAGGCCGCCGTGCCATCCAGCGCCACCAGCGGGTCTACGCCACGCTGGGCGCCAAGATGCATACCGACGAGGTACATGCCTTGTCGATGAAGACCTATACCCCGGCAGAGTGGGCCGCTTTGCCCCGCTAAACCTATTCCGATTGCATTTCCATGGACAAACTTCTTATACGCGGTGGCCGTAGCCTGCAAGGCCAGGTCCGCATCTCTGGCGCCAAGAACGCCGCGTTGCCCGAGCTGTGCGCAGCCTTGCTGACGGCTGACCCTGTCACCCTCACCAATGTGCCGCGCCTGCAGGACGTGGCCACCATGCTCACGCTGATCCGCAACATGGGCGTGACCGCAGAGCGCTCTGAAGACGGTACGGTGAGCATCAATGCCGGCGCCTTGTCGTCGCCCGAAGCGCCCTATGAGCTGGTGAAGACCATGCGCGCTTCGGTGCTGGCACTCGGCCCGCTGCTGGCGCGCTTTGGCGAAGCCACGGTGTCGCTGCCTGGCGGCTGCGCCATCGGCTCGCGCCCCGTGGACCAGCACATCAAGGGTCTGCAGGCCATGGGCGCCGAGATCGTGGTCGAGCATGGCTACATGATCGCCAAGCTGCCCAAGGGCTGGACCCGCCTCAAGGGCTGCCACATCACCACCGACATGGTGACGGTTACCGGTACCGAGAACTTCCTGATGGCCGCAGCCCTGGCCGAAGGCGAGACCATTCTGGAAAACGCCGCGCAAGAACCTGAAATCTCCGATCTGGCCGAGATGCTGATCAAGATGGGCGCGAAGATCGAAGGCCACGGCACGCACCGCATCCGCATCCAGGGCGTTGACAAGCTCCACGGCTGCAACCACCAGGTGGTGGCGGATCGCATCGAAACCGGCACCTTCCTGTGCGCCGTGGCGGCCACCGGTGGCAACGTGTTGCTGCAGCACGGCCGTGCCGACCATCTGGACGCCGTGATCGACAAGCTGCGTGCGGCCGGGGTGACGGTGGAGCCCGAAGTGGACGGCATCCGCGTGCACTCTGCCGGCCCGGCCCACACGCATCTGAAGGCGCAAAGCTTCCGCACCACCGAATACCCCGGTTTCCCCACCGACATGCAAGCCCAGTTCATGACCTTGAATTGCGTGTCCCAGGGCCCGAGCAAGGTCACCGAGACGATTTTTGAAAACCGCTTCATGCACGTCAACGAGTTGGTGCGCCTGGGCGCGCACATCCAGATCGACGGCAAGGTGGCCGTGACCGAAGGCGTGGCCAAGCTGTCCGGTGCCACCGTGATGGCCACCGACCTGCGCGCGTCCGCCAGCCTGGTGATCGCCGGCCTGGTGGCCGAGGGCGAAACCATGGTGGACCGCATCTACCACCTGGACCGTGGCTACGACCAGATGGAAGCCAAGCTGCGCGGCATTGGCGCGGACATTGAAAGAGTGAAAGCATGATCACCCTCGCCCTCTCCAAAGGCCGCATCTTTGATGACACGCTGCCGCTGCTGCGTGCCGCCAACATCGAGGTGCTGGACAACCCAGACACCTCGCGCAAGCTGATTCTGGACACCAACCAGCCCGGCATGCGGGTGGTGCTGGTGCGCGCCTCCGACGTGCCCACCTATGTGGAAAACGGCGGTGCCGACCTGGGCATCACCGGCAAGGACACGCTGATTGAACACGGCGGCTCTGGGCTCTACCAGCCGCTGGACCTGCAGATCGCCAAGTGCCGCATCAGCGTGGCGGTGCGCAACGACTTTGATTACGAACGCGCTGTGAAGCAGGGTTCGCGGCTGCGGGTTGCTACCAAATATGTAGCCATCGCACGCGAATTCTTCGCCGCCAAGGGCGTGCACGTGGACCTGATCAAGCTCTACGGCAGCATGGAACTGGCGCCGCTGACCGGCTTGGCCGACGCCATCGTGGACTTGGTGTCCACCGGCAATACCTTGAAGGCCAACCACCTGAAAGAGGTGGAGCGCATCATGGACATCAGCTCGCGCTTGGTGGTCAACCAGGCCGCGCTCAAACTCAAGCAGGCCCCTATCCGCGCATTGATCGACGCCTTCGCGGCGGCGGTTGCCGAACGTTCTACCTCCTGATTGCTATGACATTTGTAGCTGCTCCCGCACATCTTTCCACCGCTAGCGCCACTTTTGAGGCCGAATTCAAGGCGCGCCTGCATTGGTCTGCCGAGGCGGACACGGCGATCGAAAAGACGGTCGCAGACATCCTGGCCGATGTGCAGCAGCGTGGCGACGCGGCGGTGCTGGAATACACCAACCGTTTTGACGGCCTGAGCGCCACTTCGCTGGCGGAGCTGGAGCTGACCCAGGCCGAGCTGAAAGCCGCGTTCGATGCCATTCCCGCCGCCCAGCGCGAAGCCCTGCAAGCCGCTGCCGCCCGTGTGCGCACCTACCACGAGGCGCAGAAAAAAGCCTCGGGCGAGAGCTGGAGCTACCGTGACGCCGACGGCACCCTGCTGGGCCAAAAGGTCACGCCGCTGGACTGTGTCGGCATCTACGTGCCCGGCGGCAAGGCGGCCTACCCCAGCAGCGTGCTGATGAACGCCATCCCCGCCCACGTGGCGGGTGTCGGCGAAATCATCATGGTCGTACCCACGCCCAAGGGCGAGAAAAACGCCTTGGTGCTGGCCGCCGCCTATGTGGCCGGCGTGACGCGTGCGTTCACCATCGGCGGCGCGCAAGCGGTGGCCGCATTGGCCTATGGCACTGCCACCATCCCCGCCGTGCACAAAATCACCGGCCCCGGCAACGCTTATGTGGCCGCCGCCAAGCGCCGCGTATTTGGTACCGTGGGCATTGACATGATTGCCGGCCCCAGCGAGATTCTGGTGCTGGCCGACGGCACCACCCCCCCGGACTGGGTGGCCATGGATTTGTTCAGCCAGGCTGAGCATGACGAGCTGGCGCAAAGCATTTTGCTGTGCCCTG
>JAPLPK010000237.1 GCA_026400275.1 Burkholderiales bacterium | reverse complement strand
TTGTGGTGGTCCGTCTGAGGTATGTATCTCATGAGATGAATATGCCTCTAGGGCACGTTTAATCTGCGCAATATGCTATGAAAAGTGTAGCAAACTAGATGCCTGATCCGCGTTCCAAGTCGCGGATCAGGCTCACCACCTTTGTGGTGATGATGTCTACCGCCGGCCCGTTGGCGCCGTGCGGCAAGATCACATCGGCGCGGCGCTTGGTGGGCTCGATGAACTGCTTGTGCATGGGTCGCACGGTTTCCAGATACTGGTTGATCACGCTCTCGGCGCTGCGCCCGCGCTCGGCCATGTCGCGCTGCAGGCGGCGTATGAAGCGCACATCGGCGGCGGTATCGACAAAGATTTTGAGCGACATCATCTTGCGCAAGTCCGCGTCAAACAGCGCAAACAGGCCTTCGATCACGATCACCGGCGCCGGGTTAACGACCACGGTGGTGGGCGCGCGGTTGTGCGTCACAAAGTCGTAGGTGGGCATGTCGATGGACTCACCCCGGCGCAGGGCCTGCATGTGCTTCACCATCAGCGGCCAGTCGAAGGCGTCGGGGTGGTCGTAATTGGTTTTGACGCGCTCATCCATCGAGAGGTGCGTCTGGTCGCAGTAGTAGTCGTCCTGGTACACCACCGAGGCCATCTCCGGCCCGATGGACGACAGCACCTGGCGCGTCACCGTCGATTTACCGCTGCCACTGCCGCCTGCAACGCCGATCACGAAGGGTTTGTAGTGGTTGTCAGGTTTACTCATGCGATCTCCGTACCCAGGCAGGCAAAGCCCGCGAGTTTACAAGCCTGTTCAGGCCTGCCACACCCCAAACCCTGCCGAGCGCAGGTCGATACCCACCTCGATCTCCTTGTCCACCGCGTCGTCATAGCCCATGGGGTTGAAGCCCTCGTACAGGTCCGGCAGCAGGCGCATGCCGTACTGTTGCACAAAACGGTTGGCCTGGATACCGGCCTTGTGCTTGTCAAAGCGTACATCCGGGTCCAGCCCGGTCATACCCACATACACGCAGGGCTTGCCGTCCACATAGCCCGGGTTGCCCTTGCGAAAGCGCGGCTCCAGCAGCACGTCTTTGGAGAGTTCGACCACGTAGACGTGGTGGTGTTTGCGGGGCATGGGCCCAACGCTTAAAGAGTTACTGCTTCATTGAGAACCTGATCGCGAAAGCTCGCGGGCAGGCTATTGGGGGTGAGCACATCCACCTCCATGCCCAGTAACCGCTTCAGTTCAAAGCGGATGGTGCCAATGTCCATCAAAGTGGTGTGTGCCGTGGGTTCCACCAGCAGGTCCAGATCGCTATCGACGGTGTCATCACCATGCAGGGCCGAGCCAAATACCCGCACGCCGCTGACGCGGTGGCGCAGCGCAATCTCGCGGATTTGCGTGCGGTGCAGGGTGATGGCTTCAGAGGGGCGCATGGATGGGAGTTTAGAGGCGCTGCAGGTTTAAATAAGTTCAAACAACCTCTAGGGACGCTCTGCAAAACTCCTAGCGGGCTGTGGCAGCACGGCCTCGGGCGGTCTGCGGCGTTGCTTTTCTTGCCAATAGCTACGGCTATTGGCTGCAAAAAGCGCCTTGCATCCCATCCCGATCCGCACTACCTCATCCTCGCTTGAGTTTTGCAGAGCATCCCTAGCGCCCGTGGAGTCAGCACAAGCTGCTATAAAAAATGTAGTTTCTCAACCCGAATGCGACACGCTGTGAGGCACTTTGGGTTTGAGGCCGGGCACTTTCACACCAAAAGCATCGGCCAAGCGCTGCGCCTGCTGTGCCGACTGTTGCAAAGCTTTTTGCAGTGCTTTGGGCGAGGGGGTCAGACGGTTTTGCGGGGTTTTTGGAGCTTGCGCCATGTGGTGGGTTCCATAACAGTCAGTTGGTCTGCAGCGAAGGCGGCAACCGTTTGCGCCTGGGGTGGTGTTGAATTATCAAACAGAGTCCACTCATCGGCCAGCGTCGCGTACAGCGCAAAGAAGTTGTCGAGACTGCGTCCGAAGCGTCTACGTATCACGTCAGCTGGCACATCGTGCCCGCCCAGAGCTACACGCAACTTCACCCTGCGCACCGCCATCTGCGGGTTGGCCAGTGCAAAGTAGTACACCGCCACGGAGTAGCCTTGCGCCTTGAGCGAGCGTAAGAAGGGCGCAAAGCTGCGGCTGGATAAGGTGGACTCGAACGCGAAGTCTGCTTGCGCATCACCCAACTGGCGCAAGCGCTTGAGCATAATGCGGCCCGCTTCAAATGCGACTGCATCGGTGTTGCGCCCCGACAAGCCTCTGGCGATGTAGTCCGCGTTGACAAACACTTCGATGCCCAGTGCTGCCAGGATGGCATCAGCGTGGGTAGACTTGCCCGCCCCATTGGGGCCTGCAAAGACGACTACGCGCGGGGCTGGTTTGGCTTGGACGGGCATGGGCAAGAGTTTAGTGGCCCCTAGATTTTTGTGTGAAATAGGTGGCTGGTGCAGGTGCAATATGCGCAAGCAGCTACCAAAAGCGTAGCAAATCCAAGGCGTAAGGCTAGAACGAAGACCCGGGTTCGCTCAAGAAAACCAGGTCTTGCGCCGTAGAGTTGCGGCCTGGGCGAGCACCAGCGCAGCCAATTTCTAATGCAGTTCGTCCAACAGGGCCTGCACTGCGTCAAGCAATGCGGGCAGGGCGTCCTGGACAATGTTCCACACCGTGCCCACATTCACTGTGGCGTAGCCGTGCATCAGTTGGTTGCGAAATGCCACGATCTGCGGCAGGTCAGGTATGTGTGCGGCCATGGCTGCGTCCAACTTGGCCAACTGGTTGAGGGCTTCGCCGATGATTTCAAACTTGCGCTCTACCCCCGCCTGTGCCATCGCGTTGTCCGCGTAGGCTGTTGCGTCCATGCCTGCGGTAAACGACTGAATCGCCAAGGCAGATTCGCGCACGTCCCACAGTTATTCCATTTCCAGATCAATCCGAATATGTCGTTGCTTCGCCTTGCCGTGGCAAACCACTGTCTGCGGCTTCGCGCCTAATCTCGTATTGATCTGGAAATGGAATTAGGCACGCGGGTCACGCTGCATAGACGGCTTCACGGCTGCGGTTGATGCTGGCCAGCACATAGGGGTTGCGCACAGCGCCGGGCTCTACCAGGTCCACCCCACGGCCCAGCAAGGTTTCCAGCGCCGCTTTGGCTCCAAATAGGGAATCCAGCCCGGGCTGCACGTCGGGCGCAAACTCCACCAAAAAGTCTGCGTCGCTGTTGGCTGGGTCAAAGTCATCTGCCCGCGCCGCCGAGCCAAACACCTCCAGCCGCTGGATGCGGTAGCGCTGGCAGATGGCGGTGATGCCGGCACGGTGTTGGGCGATGGCAGGGTGCATGGCGGGAGTTTACTGGAGCGTAACGGTTTCCCGTTAAATCGGCCTCTGCCGCAGATAAAACCTGCGCAAGCAGCTACCAAAAGCGTAGCAAGTCCAAGGGGCAAGCCTAGAACGAAGACCCCGGTTCGCTCAAGTAAACCAGCTCTTCCGCCGTAGAGCTGCGGCCCAGCACGGCGTTGCGGTGGGGGTAGCGGCCAAAGCGGTCGATGATGGCTTTGTGGCGCAGCTCGAAGTCCAGGTTGTTTTCCATACCCGGCTGCGCAAACAGGGCCACGGCCTGGGTGTGCACCAGCGTGGACTCGCTGTGCATGTAGGGCATATAGGCAAATATGCGTTGCGCTACGGGCAAGTTACGGTCTTGCCCGCTGGCCACCAGCTCTTGTGCCAGCGCCAGGGCCAAGGCGTCCTGTGCAAAGGCGCGGGGCGTGTCGCGGTACACATTGCGCGAGAACTGGTCCAGCACCACTATCTCCGCCAGTCGCCCCTCGGGTGTGGCGCGCCAGGCAAACAGCTCACACTGGGCTGCGGCCTCCAGCGTGGGGCCGAAACGGGTGCGGATGGCTTCGTCTAGGGCGGCGTCTTTGCTGAAGTGCTGCTTGGGGCTTAGCTCTTCGAACCAGAAGTGAGGGGCTGGGGGCACGGCTTGCGCCGATTTGAAAGCGGACTGGAGTTACACCGGTAAAGGTGCTTCGCTTGGCCTAGTTGGTGAACAACCATCAGGCAAATCGCGATGCGAGAGTAATCACTTCAACGCCTTTCGCCTCGACAGTATTTGCACCCGAACGCACAAAAAATCGATTGTCGAAATGTGTAGCTCGACCAATGTCTTTGACCTTGATCACGAGGCAATGCTTCCCGTAGACGGAAACAAAACGAACATCATTTAGGACTTGTCCTTTAACTTGCTCCTCCAGTTTTGATGACTGAATTCGCTGAACAAAATACTGCTGGTACTTATCTAAATTGCCTGATATTGATTTGGCCTCGAAATCAATTCCAGTGATGAAGTGACCGTCGCATACAGCGTAATCATCCCCAGATATTTTTTTATGCTGGTCTGCGGTTCCCTTTTTATCGGCAACTCCAATTAACACATAACCAACAGATTTTGGCCCTTGATTAGCCAGTGCTGACATGGTTTGAAGAATCCCTTCAAAACAGGTCTCATCAAATCCACCACCCTGACTCAAATTCAAGAAGCCTTGCTTGAAGTCATAACACGGTTGTTCCAGTTTTGATTGGGAAAGAAGATTGGAAAACTGTGTAAGCCAACTTGTGTTTGCTGGATCAGGATTCGGATTGTCTATGAATGCATCGTGAATCAATCCATAGACAATTTTCACATTCGCATCACGCTCAGTGCCGCTCCACTTTCCACCAGGCGTAATGGTCACACGTTCGCCGATTCCGGTTAGTGCGGCCAGAAGTTTTTTGTCATCACCAATAATTTTTGATTCGCGCACCAGAAGTCTGAAGAATGCTAGGAATACACATTGGTAATAACGAGCTGACCGGGCAGCGGCAGCGTTCTTCATTGCAATTGAAGAAAAGTGTTTTCCGCTCTTGTCTAGTAAGTCTTTAATAGTGCTATGGCAGGACGTAAAGTGCTCTTGAAGAATATCGGCACCATATTTTTGAAGAGCTCCTTCAAGCTGCGACTTACGACTTTCACCCGCTTCATATCTATGAATGCCGTAGTAGTCGTCCAGTACCTCGGATGCTGATCTTGCATCAGATCCCATTAAGATGAAGCCTAGCATGTCTGCAATGATTTCTTCATCACGGCTTTCTCTTACTTGCTGGCGAACAAATATTCCGTTTGATACCCAAAACGTCGAATCTATGTGAATGCCGCGCTGATTATTGTCACTAAGACTAATCTCAGGCATTTTTTGTAGTGGAAACAGATCCGTAGTTGTTACGTCACCTCGAATTTTCTGTGAAATATGTTTGACTAACTCTGCGAATGAAGAAACTGCCCCAGCAGAACGAACTTCCTGCGGTGATAAAAATTTTCCATTTGAGTTGATGCGTCGAAAGACTTCATCAATAAATTCTTCTTTTGAAGATGCAAATTCGGAAATTGCAATCGTGTAAGTGGCAATCTGTACACATCTATCTCGTGCCATTATTGGAGATTTTTGTTCTAATAGATTTTTGTCCAGCTGATCTTGTGATTCGACCATTGTCTTGAGGTCAAAATATTCACCCTCATAGGCAAATTCTTGATTAACAAATGAAAATATGGCATTTAAACGTTGCATGCCGTCAATGATTTCCAGGCAGTCGGAACCACCATACTTTCCTCTGGCAAGAAGAAATAGCGGTATCGG
>JAPLPK010000146.1 GCA_026400275.1 Burkholderiales bacterium | reverse complement strand
CTACACACTGACCGAGGTGGGCGGCAGCCTGACTCTGCTGGGCAAGACCCTGCCTGTGGTGCTGCATGTCACCCATTTCGCCTGCACCGTGCCGCCCGCGCCCGAGGTGTGCAGCGGTGGTTTTGAAACCACCATAGACCGCACAGACTACGGTATGGACATGGGTGTCAGCTGGGGCTTGCCCAAGGCTGTACACCTGCTGGTACAGGTGGAGGCGGTACGCCCGCCTTAAGGCGACGCTGAATAAGTCCCCGCGAGGCTGCGCGCCCTGGCTCGGGATGGGATGCAAGGCGCAAACCGCAGACATAGCTTGGGCTATGGCGAGGATTTGCAACGCAGCAGACCGCCCGAGGCCAGGGATGCGCAGACCGCAAGGGACTTGTTCAGCGTCGCCCTAGCGCTGGTTGGTCGGTGATGTCGATGATCTTCATCTCGCAGACATCGGCCGTCTTTGTTGTGCTGCTCAGCGGCGCGTCGGCGGTGTCAGCCAGGCATTAGAGGTGCCGGCTCTGCGGCGTGGGGCACCGGAAGAAGCCGAAGTGCCGGTGCGTGGCGGCCAGCTCGTCGTGCCGGGCCATGCAGCAATCATGCCCGTCTGTGGCCTGCCAACATAACTAAGTTCAGTCTGCAGTTCAAGGCCCCACACCAGCGTTTGGCGCAGGCTGGCTTTGCTGCGCCTTGGCCAGCAGGCCCAGGGTCTTGATGCCTTGCTCCAGTTCGCGGTCCCAAGGGCGGGCGATGTTCAGGCGCAGATGGTTGGCAAACTTGCCCGACGCCGAGAACAACGCACCCGGTGTGAAGGTGATGCCGCGTTGCGCCGCAGCGTGGAGCAGCGCCATGGTGTCCAGCGCGTCAGGCAAAGCGATCCACAGCCACCAGCCGCCAGCCGGGCCCCCTGCACGCGTGCCCAGCGGGAAGTGCTGAAGGACCGCCTGCGTGGCAGGCCCCACCGTGGCCGCCAGCCGTTCGCGCAGCTTGCGCAGGTGTGAGGGCAAGGCCCCGGACGCGATGAATTCAGCCAGCACCGCTTGCTCGAAAAGCGGCGTGGTCAAAGAGTTGCTGAGCTTCAGCGACTCCAGCAGCCGCTGGTGGCGGCCGCCCACCACCCAGCCCAGGCGCATGGCGGGCGCCATGCTTTTGCTGGCCGAGCCGCAGTAGATCACCCGTCCTGTGCGGTCCCAGGCCTTGACGGGCCGTGGGCGCTCGGCGGCTGGGGCCAGGTCCCCAAAGGCATCGTCTTCGATCAGCACGCTGTTGTGTTTCTCTACGATGCCAAGCAAGCGCCGCTTGGCCGCGTCGGGCATGCAAGACCCCAGCGGGTTCTGGAAGCTGGGCATCACCACCACGGCGCGCACGCTGCCGTGCTGTTCAAGGGCGTATTCCAGCGCTTCCAGGCTGATGCCCTGGCTGGCGGTGCAGGGCACTTCCAGCACCTTCAGGCCCAGGTGCTCCAACATCTGGACAATGCCGAAGTACACCGGCGACTCCACCGCCACGGTGTCCCCTGGTCGGGTGACCGCACGCAGTGCGATCTGCAGCGCCTCGGTGGCGCCGTTGGTCATCAGCAGGTCGTGAGGGCCCAGTTCGATGCCGCAGCGCGTCAAATGGCCGACCAAGGCGGTTTTCAAGGCCGGCAGTCCGGTGCCTGTGGCATAGGCGCCGAATGCCAATACGTCGCGGCGCAGTACGCGCTGGCCTATGCGCGCCAAGGCATCGCAGGGGTACCACGGTGGGGCGGCCAGTGCCAGGTGCAGCGGCAACGTCAACGGCAGGGACGTCAGCACATACAGCTGCGTCATCCGGTGTTGCAGGGATGCCAGCTGCTCGTACTGCACAGCCTGTGCGGGTGGAGGGGCCATAGCCGAGCTGGCGGGGGCGCGTGCCTGCTGCGCTTTCCAGTCGGCCACGTACATGCCCGACTTGGCGCGGATTTCCACATAGCCTTCGCTCTCCAAATGGCGGTAGCAGCGCACCACGGTGGACGCGCTGACACCTTGGGATTCGGCATACTGCCGCACCGACGGCAGCTTGGCGCCCACCTGGTAGCGCTGGCGGCGGATGTCGAGCTTCAAGAGCTTGGAAAGCTGGATGTAACTGTGCTGCATAACAGATATGGTTTGTCGTTATCTGTATAGCACATGCGTCTTAATGTCTGGTGCCGTTGGCTGGTGGATACGCAGCATCATCGGTACCTGCCCCCAGCTAACCTATCACAGGACTTTTCTATGCAAGCCGAGAATTTCAACCTGCAGCGCTACTTTCAGCGGATCGGATACACAGGCAATGCCAAGGCCGATGCCGCCACGCTCGTCGAAATCATGCGTTGCCAGCTGTTTACCGTGCCTTTCGAGAATTTGGACGTGCAGGCCGGCAAGATCGTTTCCCTGGTGCCTGAGCACATCGTTGAAAAGATCATCGACCGCCAGCGCGGCGGCTACTGCTACGAGGTCAACGGCATCTTTGCGATGGCCTTGCGTGCGCTGGGCATACCGTTCCGCCTGATTGCGGCACGGCCCATGTTCTACCCGGTGAGGCGCCCCAAGACGCACATGGCCATCATTGCCACGGTGGACGGCGAAGACTGGCTGTGCGACCTGGGATTTGGCAGCTACGGCATCCGGGCGCCTATGCGGCTGTCACTGCTGGACGTGGAGGTGCCGCAGGACGCAGACCGCTTCAAGCTGAGCCGTGCCGAGAGCGGCGACTACCTGCTGCAGGCCTATGCGGGAGGGCAGTGGCAAAACCAGTACGGCTTCGATCTGTCGCCGCAGGAGTGGATCGACTTCGAGCCCGCCAACTACATGAACTCGACGCACCCGGGTGCCATCTTTGTGCAGAAAGTGGTGGTGGTTTTGCACAACCCGCAGGGGCGCGACATCCTGGTCGGCAGCCAGCTGAAGACGGTCACGCACGGAAAGCTTGAAGAGCGTGCGCTGGATGCAGAAGAGCTAGGCACCATCCTGGGTAGCAAGTTTGGTCTCCCCGCGCTTGCGCCGCGTGCGTAGCACCTAGGCGCCTTGTTGCTGTGCATGGGCGGCCTTGGGCTTAGCCACCAATGCCCGCCTGTACGCCACCCGGCGTATTTCCGTATCTACGGGTACTCCCTAAAGTTCACCCATCGCCGCACAAAGCCTGTGTCCAACACAGGCCGGGCGCGGCGAACCGGGTTCATTTACTTAACGGAGAAGCACACATGCAACGTCGATTCACTCTCAAGGCGCTGACCGCCGCGGTCGCCCTGTCCTCCCTGTCCGTCATTCCCGCGCATGCGGCCGACACCATCAAGGTCGGCGTGCTGCACAGCCTGTCGGGCACCATGGCCATTTCGGAAACCGTGTTGAAAGACACCGTGCTGATGGCTATCGACGAAATCAATGCCAAGGGTGGCGTGCTGGGCAAGAAGCTGGAGCCCGTGGTGGTGGACCCCGCCTCCAACTGGCCCCTGTTCGCTGAAAAGACCAAGCAGTTGCTGGGCCAGGACAAGGTTGCTGTGATCTTCGGCTGCTGGACTTCTGTGTCGCGCAAGTCGGTGCTGCCTGTCGTGGAAGAAATGAACGGCCTGCTGTTCTACCCCGTGCAGTACGAAGGTGAAGAGCTGTCCAAGAACGTGTTCTACACCGGTGCTGCGCCTAACCAGCAAGCCATTCCTGCTGTCGACTACCTGATGAGCAAGGCCGGTGGCGGCGCCAAGCGCTGGGTGCTGCTGGGTACCGACTACGTCTACCCCCGTACCACCAACAAGATTCTGCGCGCCTACCTGAAGAGCAAGGGCGTGGACGACAAGGACATCGACGAGAAGTACACCCCGTTTGGCCACAGCGATTACCAAACCATCGTG
>JAPLPK010000192.1 GCA_026400275.1 Burkholderiales bacterium | reverse complement strand
GGAATAGCAAAATGAGTGAATGGAAAGTCATCTGCAAAGTGGAAGACATCCCGGTTCTGGGCTCGCGCCGCGTAACCCGTGCCCAGGGCATGGACGTGGCAGTGTTCCGCAATAGCCAAAACGAAGTCTTCGCCCTGCTCGACCGCTGCCCGCACAAAGGCGGCCCGCTAAGCCAAGGCATCGTGTTCGGCACCAGCGTGGCCTGCCCGCTGCACAACTGGAACATCGGCCTGTGCGACGGCCAGGCCGCTTCGCCCGACGAGGGCTGCACGCCCAACTTCAACGTCAAGGTGGTGGACGGCACCGTGCACTATGTGGCCCGCGTCGGTCTGGACTACGTGAAGAAAAAAATCCTGGAAGACGCCGAAGGTCGCAAGGCCTTGAACGAAGAGCTGCAGTTCGCACTGGACGGCGAGCCCGACCCTTGGTTCGACTTCCAGGACGCGCAAGTGGACACCCGCCAGTTCACGCCGGTCGCAACGATCGCCGCCTAAATTTATAAAAATAATGCCCCTAGCGCAGGTACTACCTGCGCAAGCAGCTACAAAAGGAATAGCAAAATGAGTGAATGGAAAGTCATCTGCAAAGTGGAAGACATCCCGGTTCTGGGCTCGCGCCGCGTGACCCGTGCCCAGGGCATGGACGTGGCCGTGTTCCGCAACAGCCAGGACGAAGTCTTCGCCCTGCTGGACCGCTGCCCGCACAAGGGCGGCCCACTGAGCCAGGGCATCGTCTTCGGCACAAGCGTCGCCTGCCCGCTGCACAACTGGAACATCGGCCTGTGCGACGGCCAGGCCGCTTCGCCCGACGAGGGCTGCACGCCCAAGTTCAACGTCAAGGTGGTGGACGGCACCGTGCACCTGGACCCGCAGGAGCTGGCCACCGTGGGGCTGGAATTCAGCGCCCCCGTCGCCGGCCCCGGCCACAAAAAGCCCGAAAACGCTTAACGCCACGCACTGACTCGCGCCCCATGACCACTCCCACTGAAACCAAATCCACCTGCCCCTACTGCGGCGTCGGTTGCGGCGTGATCATCGAATCCGCGGGCGCGCAGATCACCGGCGTGCGCGGCGACCCCGACCACCCGGCCAACTTCGGCCGGCTGTGCACCAAGGGCTCGACCCTGCACCACACGGCAAGCGCCGCAGTCACGATGCAGACCCGCCTGCTCTACCCCATGCAGCGCCTGCAGCGTGACCAGGCGCCCAAGCGTGTGTCCTGGGACCACGCCCTGGGCATGGCCACGCGCAAGTTCGCCCAGGTCATCCAGGACCACGGCCCCGACTCTGTGGGCTTCTACATCTCTGGCCAGCTGCTGACTGAGGACTACTACGTCTTCAACAAGCTGGCCAAGGGCCTGATCGGCACCAACAACGTAGACACGAATTCCCGCCTGTGCATGAGCAGCGCCGTGGCCGGCTACAAAGCCACACTGGGTGCCGACGCGCCCCCGCCCTGCTACGACGACGTGAACCACACGCACTGCATCTTCATCGTGGGCAGCAACACGGCCTGGGCCCACCCCATCCTGTTCCGCCGCATCGAAGACGCCAAGAAGGCGAATCCGGCGATGAAGATCATCTACGCCGACCCGCGCCGCACGGACACCGCCGAGATCGCCGACCTACACCTGCCCATCCAGCCCGGCACCGACGTGATGCTGTTCAACGGCATGCTGCACATCATGCTGTGGGAAGGCTGGACCAACGCCGCCTACATTGCGGCGCACACCAACGATTTCGACGCCTTGAAGGCCACGGTGCGCGACTGCACGCCCGAGCTGGTCGCGCAAATTTGCGGCATCACCAAGGCCGCACTGTTCCAGGCGGCACAGTGGTTTGCCACCTCCAAAGCCACACTCAGCCTGTACTGCCAGGGCCTGAACCAGTCCAGCAGCGGCACGGCCAAAAACGCAGCGCTGATCAATCTGCACCTGGCCACCGCCCAGATCGGCAAGCCCGGCGCCGGCCCGTTCTCGCTCACTGGCCAGCCCAACGCCATGGGCGGGCGCGAAGTCGGCGGCATGGCGAACTTGCTCAGCGGCCACCGCGACCTGGCCAACCCGGAGCACCGCGCCGAAGTCGCCGCGCTGTGGGGCGTGCCCGATGTACCGTCCAAGCCCGGCAAGACCGCCGTGGAAATGTTCCAGGCCGCTGCCGACGGCGACATCAAAGTACTGTGGATCGCCTGCACCAACCCGGCCCAAAGCATGCCCGACCAGGCCCTGGTGCGCCGCGCATTGCAACGCGCCGAGCTGGTCATCGTGCAAGAAGCCTTTGCCACCACCACCACCTGCGAATACGCCGACCTGCTGCTGCCGGCCACCACCTGGGGCGAAAAGACCGGCACCGTCACCAATTCAGAGCGCCGCATCAGCCGCGTGCGCCCGGCGGTTGCAGCCCCCGGCGAGACCCGGCATGACTGGTCGATCGCCGTCGAATTCGCCCAGCTGCTGGAAGGCGAACTCGGCCGCCCCGCCGCGCTGTTCAACTACCCCACGGACGAATCCATCTGGAACGAGCACCGCGAATCCACCCGTGGCCGCGACCTGGACATCACAGGCATGAGCTACGCCATGCTGGACGCCGCCCCCCAGCAATGGCCGCTGCGCACCGGCGAAAGTACCGGCAAGGCTCGGCTGTACGAAGACGGCATCTTCCCCACCGCAGACGGAAAAGCAAAGTTTGCCAACACCGTGTACCAGCCGGTGGCCGAGCCACGCGAGGCGCGATACCCCTTCTCCCTGACCACAGGCCGCCTGCGCGACCAATGGCCGACGCGGCTCCATCGTGGTGCCACTGCAGGCCAGCTCCGAGGTCGGCATGAGCCAGGCCTTCATCGCCATGCACTGGGGCGAGGAATTCCTCAGCGGCGTCAGCGCCAGCGGCGAGCGCCTGACCGGTGTGAATGCACTGACCACGTCCGCCTATTGCGCCACATCGAAGCAGCCAGAGCTGAAGCACGCGGCGGTGAAAATCCTGAAGGCCGAGCTGCCCTGGTCCCTGCTGGGCGTAGCCTGGCTGCCCGACGACCAGGCCTTGGCCGCCCGCGAGCAGCTCAAGGCGCTGATGGTGCAGTTCCCCTACGCCAGCGTCGTGCCCTTTGGCCGTGAACGCAGCGGCCTGCTGTTCCGCGCGGCCAGCCACGAAACGCCACCAGACGAAATACTGGCCCGCATCGAGAACCTGCTGGGCCTGGACGCGGCCGATGTGCTGCGCTACGCCGACAAAAAGAAGGGCCAACGCCGCGCAGTACGCCTGACCCGCGAGGGCGACACCGTACAGCTCACCGGCTTTGTACTGGCCGGCGACACCAGCGCCGAAGGCTGGATCAAGACCCTGCTGCAAGACCAGTTGCCCGCCCAGGCTTATGGCCGTCTGCTGCTGGTCCCCGGCAGCAAAGCGCCGGTGGCGGTGAAGGCGCGCGGCACCCAGGTGTGCACCTGCTTTAACGTGACCGAAGACGCCATCAACGCCGAGCTGACCCAGTGCCGTGGCTTTGAAGACGAACGCCTGGGCCAGCTGCAAAGCCAGCTGAAATGCGGCACCAACTGCGGCTCCTGCCTGCCGCAATTGCGTCGCATGGTGCGGGCCACGATGCCAACGGCGCAGCCGGCCTGAGCGCGCGCCGCCCGTCATTCCGCAAATAACTATTTGTTATCAGCCATCCGCGACAATCAGGCCATGGGAATCAGCCACTACATCAAAGAAATCGGCCGCGGCAAAGACGGCGCACGGGCGCTGTCGCGCGAGCAAGCCACCGACCTGTTCGGCCAGGTGCTGGACGGCGGCCTGACCGACCTGGAAATCGGCGCCTTCTGCCTGGCCATGCGCATCAAGGGCGAGACCGCCGCCGAGATGGCTGGCTTTCTGGATGCCACCCGTGCCCGACTGCAATTGGTGCCTGCGGGCGAGCGTCCAGTCGTCGTACTGCCCAGCTACAACGGCGCCCGCAAACTGCCGGTGCTGACCCCCCTGCTGGCCCTGCTGCTGGCCCGCGAAGGCCTGCCAGTGCTGGTGCACGGCACGGCCACCGAGTCCAGCCGCGTTACTGCACAAAATGTGCTTCTGGCGCTTGATATACCTGCGCTGACAGCTATTAGAACCATAGCAAATGGCGAAGTCTGCTTTGCCAGCACCGAGCTGCTCTGCCCCGGCCTAAAGCGCCTGCTGGACGTGCGCCGCGTGGTCGGCCTGCGCAACCCGGCACACAGCCTGGTCAAGCTGATGGCGCCCTGCGCCGGCCCCAGCTTGGTGGTCAGCAGCTATACCCACCCCGAATACGCGGTGTCCATGGCGGCCACTTTTGCCCTGATGGAAAGCAACGCCTTGCTGCTGCGCGGCACCGAAGGCGAAGTCGTGGCCGATCCGCGCCGCGCACCACAAATGACCGCCTACCTGCACGGCCAGCCCCAGGTGGTGCAGGAAGCCCATGCCGGCCCGTTGGCCGCCGTGCCCGAGCTGCCCAAAGAGATTGACGTAGAGACCACCGCCGCCTATACCCAGGACGTGCTGGCCGGGCGCAAACCTGTTCCAGCCCCTATTGCCCAGCAGGTGGAACATATCTTGCGCATCACACACCGAATCGCCACCCACACCGCAGCCCATAGCCCCGCCCACGTATGAACACCACCGCATCCACCTCTTTCCAGCCCGGCATGGTCCACCTGGTCGGCGCCGGCCCTGGCGACCCGGAATTGCTGACGCTGAAAGCGCTCAAAGCCATCCAGGCTGCCACTGTGCTGCTGGTGGACGACTTGGTCAGCGACGAGATCGTGGCCTATGCCCCGCCCACAGCGCGCATCGTCCATGTAGGCAAGCGCGGCGGCTGCAAGTCCACGCCCCAGGCCTTCATTGAAAAACTCATGATCATGGCCGCTCGCGAAGGCGAAAACGTGGTGCGCCTGAAGGGTGGCGACCCGTTCATCTTTGGCCGCGGCGGTGAAGAGGTGGAACACCTGCAAGCCGCAGGCATACGTGTCAACGTAGTCAACGGCATCACCTCCGGCCTGGCCGCAGTCACATCTCTGGGCTTTCCACTCACCCACCGGGAACACGCCCACGGCGTGATCTTCGTGACAGGCCATGCCAAGCCTGGCGACGAAGGCACCGACTGGCGCGCCCTGGCGGCCACCGCATTTAGCGCAAAACTCACCCTGGTGATTTACATGGGTGTGAGCGGCGTGCGCCGCATCCAGGACGAGCTGCTCGCCGGCCTTCCCGCCAGCACCCCCGTCGCCGTGGTGCAGAACGCCAGCCTGGGTACGCAGCGTCATGCCATCACGCAACTGGGCGCGCTTCAGCAGACGATTGAACGGGAAGGACTCGGCAGTCCCTCAGTGATTGTGGTAGGCAACGTGGTACGCGGTGTGCAGCTGGTAGCGGACGGCCAGCACCTGCAGACGGCCCACGGCTAAAGGCCGTAAACACGCGGCTGCCCACGCAGCCGCAAACCAGAAGCGTTAGTCCTCGGTCTTGCTTTTCTGCAGGCTCAGCCAGGCCTTTCGCAGCAAATGGGGCAGCAGCAAGCGCAGCGGCATCTTGATCCAATGCGAATACGCCAGCAACAGCACCGACGCTACAGAAGCTGATATGCCGTTGCCGCGTGCAGCAGACACTAGGCTACACGCCAGCCAACCCTTTGGAACGGCGCCATCGGCAGAAAACACAGCCGCAGCAGCGGACAAGGCTGACTCCACGATGGACGCCACGCCCAGGCTGCGCGCACGCTCGAGCACCGGCCCTGCGTCACCATTGAAATGCTGCTGCACCAGCTGCTGCACGTCATAGAGGTCGCGCATGAGTTTCTGCGGGTCCCCTTCTTGCACCATATGCAGCGCACAGTGGATGGCCCGGTCGGTCGGACCCAGCACAAAGATACCAGGGCGCACCTCCACGATGGACGGCTGCAGGCGGTCCGTAGGCACATGGACGCGCGACACGGGCGGGTTGATGGCATGGTGCAGGTCCAGCGTCGTGTGCCGCCGTACGTGGGCCATGGGCGGCACCTCGTGCATCCAGTCACGATAGTAGCGCTCGTCGTAGGCGCTCAGGCTGCTGGGGGTCCAGCCGGCCGCAATCAGGTCGCCTTCGGTACGCTCCAGCAGCGCCCGTGGAACCAGGATATCCACATCGGAAAACAAACGTCCTGCCGCAATATGGTCACGGCATAGCGCGTAGCTGCAGCCTTTGAGTACCCACAGCGGAGTTTCGGGGTCGACGACCCGGCGCAGGTTCTCGACCTCCCACAGCGCAGCCTCCCGGCGGCGCTGCGCCACCAGCAGGGCCAGATCCAGATGCAGGCGTACCGCTTTGGAGAGCTGCGGCATCACGCCCGCACGCACCAGCGCCGCCGCCAACGGCCCCAAGAGCTGCTTGTCTTGTCCGCTGACCACAATATCGTTCCAGTGGGCTTCATCCACCTGGAGCGCACGGGCCGGCTGCTGCAGTAATTCAACTAATCCTGGGGACGGCACGTCTGGTCAATCCATGAAGTAATACTGGCCAGATCCGGGTACTCCACCGCATAGCAGCGTGCCCCAGCAATGGCCTGCGCCAGGGACTCAAAGCCCTGGCGGCCCAACAAGCCGACGTTGAAAGTATGGCTCATCAGTTCGGCCAAGGCCTGGGCCCGCGAAATCGACTCGACCACAAATTCACCGCCACTGACATAGCGCGGAAAAATCACATAGCCCACACGCGCTGTCTGGCGGCAGGCGTCCACTGCAGGACGGGGCGGTTGAGCGTAAGCAATTGAGCCCTTGTGGGTATCGTGGACGGCGCTGGACAGAACCGCATGCGCAAAACCCTCGCGCACCAGGTCAATCGACGCAGCTTTCAGGCTGATGGGCCGTGGCATGGCCTGCACCAGGCCTGTCTTCTGGGACAGGATGGTTAGCTCGTCCGACAGCAGCCGCCAATCGCTCAAGGCCAGTGCGGCGCACAAGGTGCTCTTGCCGGCTCCCGGCTGCCCAGGCAATACCAAGGCCATGCCACCACGCTCCACTACAGCGGAATGGATCACGGTATGTGCACCACTCAGTGTGGCGATACACCAGTTCAAACCCCATTCAAACAGCGGATGGGCTTGCCCCAAAGGCAAAGCCGGAAATGGACTATGCCCTTCCCAGTCGAACTCCACCTCCGGAGTGCTCCAGGGGAAAGCTTGCTTCTTCGTCAGAGAAATACGGAAATCGTAAAAACCGCTGGGTTGTGCGGACGCGGGATAGTGCTGGTACAACACCCGCAATGGCTCAGCCAGCAGACCGGTATCTGAACGCACCAGGCAGCGAAAGTCGGAGACCTGCAAGCTCAGGCCCGCACCGCGTAGGCAACTCTCGATTTCCGGTACCGAGAAGTCGCCCAGCAAGCCCAGCACAGAATTTGATTTTTCTTCCACAGCCTGCATCTGCTCAGCCGCCATAGCTTCCGTCGATTTTTGCACCAAGGTGCAGCAAGGTAGAGCGCAGATCCTGCGCCTGCTCCGCATCGCCTAGCACGGCTGCAACACCGGAAACCTCGGCACAAAGCTGCTGCCATTGCGGCTGCGCACTGATCAACACATCACCGGAATTGGGTAAAAACACGACGGCTTCGGCTTCGCCATCAAAAGCGACGCCTACAACATCCCCGAAGGCGTGTACTTCGACGACAGGCGCCGCTTCAGGCGTCAAGCGCAAGTTTGCTTGAAGTAAGCCAGCAATTGAGCATCGGTCACAGAGCGAGTACCGAGCTTACGCTCTTGGTAGCACGCCTTGACGTCAGCACTGGAAACAGGGAAACGCTTGCCATTGTCTTCGGCCAACTTTGCATTCAGATAGGCCGCGCAGGTATGGGCCTTCAAAGTATCAGAATCGGCTTCGTCAATCAGGATATTGCTGCACGAGCGGGAATCCAACCAGGACAAAACGGTCCCCGAGTTCCAGCCCGGATCCTGCGTTTGACCATTCACTGTAATCTTATGCGACAGACCAGAGTACGTTCGGCACTGGCCGGACACCCAATTCGTGCTGCTCTTGCCACCGGGGTACTTGATCGTGGAGAACGGCTTGCAGCCCGACGGCCAGGAAGGCGTGTTCGGGAACGTCTGCGTTGTCTCGCAAGGCTTCCACTGCTTGGGGTTGCAGCCTGGGTTACCCATGGACTTGGGAGAGATCGAGCCCACCGCCTGCCCGCTGGTCGGATTTGCAGAGCACCACGCCATGGGCGACAGGCACTTGGCCGTAGTTCCGGGGGTACCACCAGCCATTGCGGAGCGGCCGCTGACCGCCAACATCACGGGAGCTGCCGCCAAACCTGCCTGAATCAGGCGACGGCGGGACTGCTGCACGCCACCTTCTGCCTTCACTGGCGAGACGGCGTCCATTTCGGACGGCATTTGGACTTCATTTCTCATACGTTACCCAATAGTTTTGAGTGGACCTGCCTTAGCTACGGAAGGATGGCGCTTTACACACATCACTTCACTTTATGTTACAGGCAAAGCAAGTAAAGGGCCACCCACTGCGCGCAAATCGCAACACTTTGATTTTAATAAACAAATTAATAATTCACGAAGCCCTCAGGGGATCCAGCTCCAAAGAGGTGTAAAAATTTCCGACACAACTCCCACCACACCAACGATACCCGTTCAGCGCTAGTACAAACGCGCCAAACGGGCTGCTTCTACATCGCTCGCCGCGCCGAGATTGAGAGAGGTTGATACCGGCAGCCACAGTTCCAGCACCCCCGGCGTAACCGGCAAACGGTCGGGAAGATCACGTATCCATGGCACCGTGCCCGACGGAGACCAGGGCTCGCCGACAAAGCGGGCCAGCACCTGGGCGCAGTTCTTCGCCGCCAAATCCCCCCGGTCGTGCAGCAAAAAGGTAGCCCGCGGCCACGGCACGGGACGGCGCTGCTGGCGCAGATCGGCGCTGCGCACCACGTTCTCCACCGGAGCAATCTGAATCGTGGCCCCCGCCACCTGGTCGGCCACCGACTTGATGCGCTCACGCAGCGTATTCGCTGCCAACAAAGACCCGGCGTCGTACACCTGCATATAGACCAATGTCTTGCCCGCTGGGCGGCTGCAGGCCTGCGCCAACTCATCTGCACTGGGCATC
Source organism: Burkholderiales bacterium (assembly GCA_026400275.1). Taxonomy (GTDB): domain Bacteria; phylum Pseudomonadota; class Gammaproteobacteria; order Burkholderiales; family Burkholderiaceae_C; genus Rhodoferax_B. Next base: position 44,455 of record JAPLPK010000192.1, on the reverse strand, counting down.
CCTGGTTCAACCGGCGCTGCAGCTGATGCAGCACTGCCTGGTTTGACGGGTATGACGGGCCCAGGCGTACCCACTGGAGCCGGTAACGACGCCACCACATCCGGCTCTTTGCGCAGCAGCGCCCAGACCGACTGCGCATCCCAGTATTGGGCCAGCTGCTTCCATTTCTTGTCGGCGTCCAACGCCTGCTGCTCGGGGCCATCCCGTGGCAGCCAGTAGTTCATGGCCGATGCATCACCCAGCGGGCGTTTGACCTCGCTGCACAAATGTTCCTGCATGCGCTGGTAGTTGGCGCGGCAATCTGGCGCCAACATACCCTCGGCAGCGGCGCCCACCGGCTTCTCGCACTGCTGCGCCATTTGCTGCACCAGGCGGTCCACACCTTTGGCGTCCAGGGGGCGCATGGCCGGGCTGTCGCGGCGCTGCAGCAGATCCAGGGTCTGCGTCAACAGATGCTCCGGCAATTTGGGGCAGCCCCAATCCTGCACTGCCAGGCCTTCCGACACCTTGATGAACAACTGGCGGGTTTCGGTCTGCTCGTCATGGCTTTGGCGCTGCAGCTGGTCTTGCACCTGCCACAGCGACAACACCAGCGTGCCGGATGCGCCCAGGCCTAATGTGGTGCCAATGGCCGCAGCCCGCGCACCGCGCCGCCATACCGGCTCGCTGGGAGCGGCATCGCCAACCCGGGCACCGCTCAGGCGTGCCGCCACATCCATGCCATGCCGGGCCTTGCTGCGCCATCCCGGCAACTGGCCCAGCCAGTCGTCGGTTAAGGCGCGGCCAAAGTCCTCGCCAAGACGGTGGTAGCTCTCCCACTGGGCTTCATCGAACGATTGGTCCACCGTGGACTCGTGCGGAAAACTGGGGTGTTTTTGCGCATAGGCCAGCACATCCACATCCAGCGCATCGTGCAGATTCGGCTTGACCACCAGTAGTGTGCCCTCAGGGCGCATGGGCTGGCCATCGTCGCCCGGCCTTTCGCGGTAGCGGATGCGTGCCAGCATCACGCCTCGGCAGGAATGGTTGTTGGCCATGTCCTCGGGCGACAGTACGGTGACACCGCTGCCATCGGACACCAGCTTGCGCGCTGCCTCGGCATGGCTGTAGAAGTCGATCTCGGCACCAAAGTCGATGCGCGCCTTGCGCACCAGGTTTTCCAGGTCGCTGAATTCGTAGTTGGCGTCGCAACTGGCGTCGGACAGGATGATGAAATCCAGCTCGCGCTTGAGCAGCGCATACACGCCGGTGTTTTCAAAATGCCCGCCGTCCGACAGGTACCACCAGGGGCGGTCCAGGCCGAAAAAAGTGGCCGAAGCTTCGCTGGCCAGCATCATCGGCTTGGGGCTCCAGAGCCAGGCCAGACGGCTGCCCCAGCGCAATTGGGCATGCTCCTGCGGGGCCCGCATCCAGTAGCCCAGGCGCACCCCCATCAGGTACAAAAGCAAAGCCAGGCCGCGCGAGGTGTAAGCCCCCGCCCCCGACGATGCCGCCGCACCCGATACCGCCACCCAGCGCCCCAACGAGCCAGCGTCATCATGGCGACGCGAAGCCATGAATGCATCCGGCCCGACTTCGAAACCGCGCCAGCTGGCCGTCACGGCCGCGCCCTTGCGGTCCGCGTTGTACAGGCCGCTGCGGTCATCCCGGGTCTGGTTCAAACAGGTATTCACCAGGTGCAGCGGCCCGCCTTGCAGCTCTGGCGCATAGGTACCCAGGCGCTGGTCATCGCCCTCCACCACCTGGGTGACACTGGGGTGGTGCTGGCTGGGCTGGTCCAGGCGGCGTGCCGGATTGCCCACCGCCAGGTAGGCACGCGCCAAGCGCGCCCGGTAGAAACTGTGCAGCGACGAGGTGTTGGCCATCTGCGCGTTGCCCGCCGTCAGCAGCATCCACATCGCCCAGGCCGCCAGCAACAGTAGCAGGCGCAAGGTGGCCGGTATATCGTTGAACGCCGGAAAGGTGATGGGTGAAAACACAAACCACTGCAACAGCACCAGCCAGAACATCACCAGCAGCCCAAAGCCCATCTGGCTGCCCCAATTGACGATGCGCGGCAGCCAGTCCTGCGCCTGCTTGCTGGTCTCTGCCGCCATCTGCTGCAGGGGTTGAACCAGGTTGCGCAACACCAGCAGCACCAGGCCCCCTACTCCCACGCCGCGCCACAACCAGGGCAGGTTGCGGTCGTCCAGCAGGGCCTCCAGCAGCCACCAACTGCACCAGTCCAGCAGCCCCACCAACAGAAGACCCAAGGTCCCCAACAACACGGCGCGCAAGGCCGTGGTGAGCTGATTGCGCACCAAGGCCACCCGTAGCGAATAGGCCCCGCGCGACAGCCACAGCCAGCCGACCACACAGCCCTGCCCCAGGGTCAGCGATGCCATGCCCAGGGCTATCAGGTTCAGCCAGCCCGGGCCGTCGCGCAGCGCAGCCGTCCAGCCCACTGCCACCACCTGCACCCACAACAGCACCGTGCACAGGGCCGCCACCAGCAAAAACATACCGCCACGCAGGCCCGGCCCACGCCGGCGTATGGGCCCGCCCGGCGGCGCATCCCGCACGGCCCAGTAGCCCGCCACCAAACCTGGCGTCAAAGCCAGGTAGAACAACAATGCAAACACCCACCAGGGCGTACCCCAGGGCGCCCAGGCATCCAGCCAGCGCTGCCGGTGTTGCAGCAAATGCGGCGCAATCACCAGCGCGCCCAGCAAGATGCTGGCAAACATGAATTCCATGTGGATGGCCAGCCAGGCGCGCCAATAGGTAGCCACGGCGATGCCGGTGTCGCGCGAGCCGGCTGGCGTCAGGTAGCGGCCATTGCGGCGCAGCCACTGCAACACCGGCGAGCCGCTGCCGGCCATCAAAGCCTGCGCCCGCTGGATGCCGTAGCTAGCCACCAAGCGCCCCCACATGGCGCCGGTATAGCCGCCGCCGGAAACGGTAGAAAGGTAATCCACCCGGCCCAGCAAGCCGTCGCTGGCCAGGTCCCGCTGGACGGCCGCAGGTGGCTGCGCTGGCCGGCTGCGGTTCTGCGCCAAACCGCGCAGCAGGCCCAGCGCAAACGTGGCACTGCGCACACCGCCGCCCGACAAGGCCAGGCCAACGCGTGGCAGATCCAGCGCGGCCGGGTCGGCCTGCGCCTGCACTTCGCCCAGCACCAACCTACGCCGTGCGGCCACGGCCTGGCGCTCGGCCTCCAACAGGGCATGTAGGCTATCGGGTAGCTGGCTGGACGTTGCGGGCATGGCGGCCTCCTGAGAACGTGTTCAAAGTCTTTTTGAGGCCGCGTTGGGGTGCAATCGGGATGAGTTGGCCGTCGGAGACCGCAGCATGGGCTCTCTGCCCATGCAAGGGCTCTGGCGGACAAATCGCCCGATTTCACCCCAACCCGCAGGGCAGATGCCTGTTCGGGCGCTCAGCGTCGTCACAAAACCAACCAAGGCAGAAGCCTAGGCTCAAGGTTTTGCGCCTAGCTGCGCATCCCTAACAGGCCTCTGCGCGGCCCCAAAAAGCCTTTGAACACGTTCTCAGAACGCATTCTGAACCCAGAGCCTTCGTAGCGCATCCCCCATATGTGCATGCGCAGCCGCAGGTGAGATGGCACATTGCTATACATTAGATAGCTATCAGCGCAGATGACACCTGCGCCAACTGCCAAAATCTCAAACACTGTCGTGCTGCAATCTTTTCGAACCCGTTGGCTGCAACTGGCCGGCAATACCCGTGGTGTAATGCTCGTCATGCTGGCCATGCTGTGCTGGTCGGTGCTGGACGCCTGCAACAAGCGCTTGATGGCAGAAGGCATCGCCCCCATGCAGGTGCTGTTTCTGCAGGCCAGCCTGGTCCTACTGCTGCAGGTACCCGCCGTGCTGTGGACCCGGGGCCGCATCATCGCCACCCGCAACCCCTATCTCCACTTGCTGCGCGCCGTCTTCATCGTGACCTCGGCGGCCTGCGCCGCCTGGGCGGTATCGCACCTGCCCCTGGCCGAGGCCAGCGCCTACCTGATGACGGGCTCGCTATTCATGCTGCCGCTGGGCGTTTGGCTGCTGGGCGAGCGCCCCCACTGGCTGCGCTGGTTGGGGGTGGCTGTCGGTTTTGGCGGTGTGCTGACCATTCTGCAGCCCGGCGCCGCCGCCTTCCAGCCAGCCGCGCTGGTGGCGCTGTTCGGTGCGCTGATGGAGGCCATGCTGGGTGTGGTGCTGAAGAAATACTCGGGCTCGGAACACCCTATCGCCGTGCTGACCTGGAGCCAATCCGCCTGCTGGATCAGCTTTGGCGTGCTCAGCGGCTTTAGCCTGCCCAGCGTGCCCAGCGCGCTGTGGGGCCTGCTGCCGCTGGTGGCGCTGTCGGCCTCAGGGATTTACCTGGCTTACTTTTTTGCCTACCGCGCGGGCGATGCCTCGGCGGTGGAGGCCGGCAGCTTTTCGCTGCTGCTGTTCAGCCCCACGCTGGGCTATGTGTTCTTTGCCGAAAGTCCGGCCGCCGCGTTCTGGGCCGGTGCGGGGCTGCTGGTTTGCGGCATTGCTTTGGTGATTGTGGAACCCAGCGGGCATGCGCCCTGAAGCCATGGATAGCCTTGGTTAGCCTTAGGTATTGATTTGCTATATTTTCAGTAGCACCTAGCGCAGGCATTGACTGCGCCAGAGCCACAAAAAGCTAAAACCCCAAAATAGGTGCGGGTGCGTGGGTCAACGGTTTACCGGGGGTCTGCGGCCAAAGCCGTGGCAGTTTGTGCCAAGCTTTGTAAAATCCACCGCATTCCGGTTTCCAATAAAAACATGCTGCCCTCGCGGCAGCTTCGTGCCCAGTCCGAACTTGTGTCGGACCCGGCACGCCCATGGCCCAGGTTGCCGCCTGGGCCATGTGTTCTGCGGGCGGTTGTAAGGCAATTTGCAACCGCTCTTTTCTTTTTTTGCCTCCCCACCCCAAGTGCCTTGTAGCGCGCGTCGCTTGCCTGTGTCCTCGGGTCTTTTCTGTGTGATTTGGCGCTACGGGATTCTGGCGCAGGCCCTCTTTGGACGCATCCCCCCAATTGGGCATAAAGCCGCCAATTGCCTGCCCAGTTGGTAATCAGGTGTATCCACCGTGCGCCGAATATCGCTATATTTTCAATAGCTGCCTGCGCAGGTGGAATATGCGCTATCGGCTTAAATACTTCACTGCGCCCAAGCCGGCGCAACGCCCGCTGGCCATGCTGGCCGTGAGCAGGTAGCCGCCCGTGGGGGCCTCCCAGTCCAGCATCTCACCGGCGCAGAACACGCCCGGCAGCGGCTCCAGCATCAGGTCGGCGTCCAGGGCCTCAAAGGCCACGCCGCCGGCGCTGCTGATGGCCTCGTCGATCGGGCGGGTCGCCACCAGGCGGATCGGCAGGGCTTTGATGGCAGCGGCCAGCGCGGCCGGGTTCTGGAAGCTGGCCTTGTCCAGCAGCTCGTGCAGGATGGCGGCCTTGATGCCGTCCAGGCCCAGGCGGCTTTTCAAGTGGCTGGACAGCGAACGCGTGCCACGCGGGTGGGCGACCTCGGCCAGCACGCGCTCGGCGGTTTTGTCGGGCAGCAGGTCCAGGTAGACGGTGGCGCTGCCGTTCAGCGCAATCTCGTCACGGACCAGTGCAGAGGCGGCATACACCAGGCTGCCCTCGATGCCGGTAGCCGTGGCGACAAATTCGCCCTGGCGGCGGAAGCTGTCGCCAGCCGCATTGGTGAAAGACAGGGCCACGGTCTTGAAAGGCTGCCCGGCAAAACGGCTGCTGAAATGCTCGGTCCAGCCCGCCACGTCAAAGCCGCAGTTGGCCGGCTGCAGCGGCAGCACCGGCACGCGGGCCGCTTGCAGCAAGGGCACCCAGGCGCCGTCGGAGCCCAGGCGGGCCCAGCTGCCGCCACCCAGGGCCAGCACCACCACGTCCGCTGTAGCCTGCACCGGGCCTTTGGGGGTTTCAAAATGCCAGGCCGCGCCCTCCAGCCCCACCCAGCGGTGGCGCATATGGAATTGCACGCCCGCCACGCGCAGGCGGTGCAGCCAGGCACGCAGCAGCGGTGCGGACTTCATGTCTTTGGGGAACACCCGGCCGGAGCTGCCTACAAAAGTCTCCACGCCCAGGCCCTGGGCCCAGTCGCGCAATTGCGCCGCCCCCAGGTCTTGCAACCAGGGTGCAACCAGCTCCTGCCGCCCACCGAAGCGGCTGGCGAACAGTTCTGCGGGCTCGGAGTGCGTCAGGTTCAAACCACCCTTGCCCGCCAGCAGAAACTTGCGCCCCACCGAGGGCATGGCATCGAATAGCTGCACAGCAACACCGGCCTGGGCCAGCGCCTCGGCCGCCATCAGGCCGGCCGGGCCACCGCCTATAACCAGTGCGGTTTTGCCCTTGGGCGTCATTTCGTCTTGCATGCCATCTTTCAGTGAGGTTCGGTAAGGAATAAGAACGTGTTTACGTTCCAAATGGGCGCCCGTGCCATGGCTACGGCAGCGGTCAGCGGAAGGTCGCTAGGGAAATGGGCTGCAGGCCAAGCCATGCAGTTGCAACACCGCTGAAACAATCGGCTTCCACAATCCGGCCAGCAGCTGGGCAGCCACACACGGGGCAGGCCCGTAAACCCTGCATTATCCAAGAACCGGAGACGCTGATGACTGTAGTTCTAAGCCTATTGGGTGTGGCCCTGGTCCTATACGCCGGCCTGGCCATCGCGGCGGCCGCTTCCTACCCCAGGCACTGAGGGTTCTTACCACTCCATGCAGGCGTTTGTATGCCGAAAACAAAGGAACATCCGATTGCGCTGACAAGGGTGTAAAAATTGCACTATGGCCTCTACGCCTGCGAGACACACCACTATGCGCAAAGACAGCCGCCTGCACTGCACACTTCACTCCCTCAGCACCCTCCTTCGCCCCCTGCTGGGTGGCGCCCTGCTCTGGCTGGCCACGCAGGCCAGCGCCTTGACCTCTGACGAAATCACTAGCCGTGGCTGGGTCAGGATAGGCGTGCTGGCTGGCCAGCCGCTCTACGGCTCGACCAACGAGAAGGGCCAAATGGTGGGCTACGACATTGATGTGGCCCAGCTGTTGGCCGGCTATCTTGGCGTGAAGGCCGAGCTTATCCCCCTGCCGCCACCGGCGCGCATCAACGCCCTGCTGGACGGCAAGGTGGACTTTCTGGTCGCCACCCTGGCGCCCACAACCGAACGCGCCAAGCTGGTGCTGTTCACCGAACCCTACAACGCCTTTCGCATGGTGGCGGTCGCCAATGCCGGTCTGCCGCTGGCCGGGCTGGACGGGCTGCGCGGCAAGCGTGTCAGCTTGAACCAGGGCTCCAGCCAAGAGAGCTTTCTGCTGAAGGCCAACCTGGCCGGCATACAGCTGCAACGCTACCTGGACGACACCCTGGCTTTCCAGGCCGTCGTGGCCAACGAGGTGGACGTGGTGGTGCTGCCAGAAACCGTGGCACGCGAAGCCATACTGCGCCGCCCAGACGCCAAACTGGTGGTCAAGTTCACGCTGTTCAACCAGGGCAATGCCATGGCGGTGAAGCTGCCCGAGATAGAACTGCGCAACTGGCTGAACAAGGCCATCGACAAAATGCGGGCCTCTGGCGAACTGGACAAGATTTCCATGAAATGGACGGGCAGCGCCGCGCCCAAATAGGCCCCGTGGCAGCTCAATCCACCTCCACCAGCACTCCCTTGCCGGTCAGAAACGCCACGTGCACCGAAGCACCCGGCTGGGCCGCCTGCAGCGCGGCTCGGTAGCCACGCAGCTGCTGGACCAAGGCCGGTTGGCGCTGTGGCGTAGCTGCGGATTTGTAGTCTAGAACCCACCAGGCACCCGTATCACGGCGGCGCACCAGGCGGTCCAGGCGCTGAGTCTGACCCAGCCAAGTCAGCGCGACCTCGTTGCCATGCCAATCGATGGCCTCGGCACTCCAGGCCCAGGCCCCATCACCGGCCAGGATGGCGGCGGCCATGGCGGCAGCTTCACGTGCCTGCTCGGCATCCAGCCCGAATTCACGCGCCACCACGGGCAGGGTTTGCGGGTCCAGCACGGCACTACCTAGCGGCACCCATTCCAGCAGGCGGTGCATGGCCTGGCCCACACGCGACTCTGCACCATCAGGCTCAGCTACTGCGCGCGGCGGCGTGGCCGACAAACCAATGTCGGGCAGCACCAGCACCTCGAAAGCTGCGTCCATGGCCGGCGCGGTGGATGCGGCCGCCCCATCCGTCTGCAGCTGCACAGCCTCAGCCAGCGGCTGCAGGCGCTGCCACCAGGAACCGTCCACCGCGTTGCGCGGCTGCACCGACGACAGCACCAGCTGCTGGCGCGCGCGCGTCATGGCCACGTACAGGCCGTTGAGCTCTTCGCGCCGGCGTGCGGCCTGCTCTATGGCCAGCACATCGACCACGCAGGCGGGGGGATGCGACTCGCTGGCCAGGAAAACCAGGCGCACCGGGGCCTCAGCTTCGCCGGGCCAGTCCACCAGTACGCCCATGGTTTCGGCTTTGCTTGGCGGGGAATCGGTGTCCAGCAGCAGCACCAGCGCGGCCTCCAGGCCCTTGGCACCGTGCACGGTCAGCAGGCGCACAGCGTCCGGCAGGCTGGTGACCGGGGCTTTCACACCGCCGGCCTTGAGTGCACGCACCAGCGCATACGGCGTGGCAAAGCGGCCTTCGTTCAGCTGCAAAGCCGTGCCCAGCACGGCACGCAGATTGGCCTGCACCGATCCGCGCAGCGCGGCGGGCGCGGCGGCGGCGAAGCGGGCCAACACGTCACCGTCGGCATAAATGGCGTCCAGCGCGTCGTGCGGCGGCAATGTGTCCAGCCACTGCTTCCATCGCAACAAATACGGCGCCAGCGCAGATAGCGCCTGCGGTAGCAGCTCTGAATTGTGTAGCAAGGTCCACCAGCTGCTGTCGTCCTGGCGCTCGGTGTCGGCACGGGCGGCGCGTTGCAGCGTGGCCAGGTGCACCAGGTCGGCGTCTGTCACGCTGAACAGCGGGGACTTCAGCGCCTGGGCCAGCGACAGGTCGTGGTGGGTGGACACCAGCGCGTCCAGCAGCGCGGCGATGTCTTGCACCTCGGGGGCGTCGGCCAGGTCGGCTTTTTCGGGCTGCTGGGTGGGAATGTGCAGGCTGCGCAGCGCATCACGCATGGTGGCCAGGCGGTCACGCTTGCGGGCCAGCACCATCACCTCGCGCGGCGGCAGGCCGTCGGCCAGCTGCTGCGCCAGCCAGTGGGCTGCCTGGCGGCATTCCAGCGTGCGCAGGGTGTCCTCGGGTTCTTCACGCGGTGTGCCCAGGCTGTCGCGCCAACCGCCCTCGCCCGCTGCCGCCGTGCTCGCATTCGCGTCGCGGGGAATGGCCGGCAGGCAGCGCAGCGCGCCCTGGGCGGTGGATTCGGTGGTGTGGTCGCGGAAGCCGTCGTAGGCACCAGCGGCCTGGGCTGCGGACATCACGCTGTTGACAGCGGCCATCACCGGCGGCGCGTTGCGGCGGGTGTGGTCGCAGCTGAGCAGGTCACCGCCCAGGCCATCGACTACAAAGGCCTGCGCCGCGCGGAACACCTGGGGCTCGGCACGACGGAAGCGGTAAATGCTCTGTTTGGGGTCACCCACGATGAACACGCTGGGTGCATTGCCACCCGAGCCCGCATAGCCGCTGAGCCAGGCGTGCAAGGCCTGCCACTGCAGCGGGCTGGTGTCCTGGAATTCGTCGATCAGCAGGTGCTTGACCTTGGCGTCCAGCCGCTCCTGCACCCAGCCGCTGAGCACCGGGTCGGACAGCATCACCGAGGCCGCACGCTCCACATCGTTCATATCCACCCAGCCGCGCTCGAACTTGAGTGCGGACAGCTCAGCCACCATCACCCGGGTAAGCCTCGCCATGCGCTGCTGGTGGCTCCAGGCGGCGTGTTGCAGCTGGGCCTGGGCGACTTGCAGGGCCACCTCTTGCGCCGCGCGGATGGTGGCGATGCCGACGATCTTCTCGCCAAACTTGCGCGCCGAACCGGTAGCGGTCAACAGCGCGGCGGCCACGCCTTCCCCGTCCGTGGCGGTGATGGCACGCTCCAACTCGCCGCCCTTGGCAGAGAAGGTAGGCGCACTGGCCTTGCCCAGGCTGCCGGCAGCGTCTTGCAGCAGCGGGCGCTGGGTCCACAAATAATCTTCCGGCGCAGCCAGCCCGGCAAACGCGGGGAACTGCTCGCCAAACGGCGGCACGGACGCATCCACCACGCCGTGTGCATCGGCCAGCGCAAATTCGACGCGCTTGCCCAGGGCCGAAGCCAGCGCCTTTTGCGCCTGGAAGCGGCCGTGCTCGGCCACCAGGGCTTCGAAATCGGCACGCGCGCCGGGGCTATCGACCACCGTGGCGTAAAAGCGCGGCCAGACCTCGCGCACGGCCTCGGTGTCGTCTTCCAGCAGCGAATAATTGGCGGGCAAGCCCAGGTCCTGCAGCACGGCCAGCGGCGCGGTGCGCAGCAGGGCCGCAAACCAGCTGTGGAAGGTGCGTATCTGCACCGGCCGGGCGCTGGCCAGCAGCTGGGGGTAAAGCTGCTTCAGGGCCGCCGCCTGGACTTGCAACTGCGCAGCAGGCGCACCCCGGGCCTGCAACTCGGAGGCCAGTTTTTCCGGGCTGGCCTGGGCAAATTCGACCAGCCAGTCGTTCAGCCGCTGGCGCATTTCACCGGCGGCTTTCTTGGTGAAGGTGATGGCCAGGATTTCATGCGCGGCCACGCCGTGGCCGTCGGTAGCCAAGCTCCCTTCCAACAAGGCCCGCAGAATGCGCGACACCAGCATCCAGGTCTTGCCCGCGCCGGCGCAGGCCTCTACCGCGATGCTGCGGCGTGGGTCGCAGGCCATGGCGTAAAACGCCGCCCGTTCCACCGGCCGGCCGTTGTGCTCGTAGGCAGCTAGCGTCATTTACGTCAATCCTTTTTACCCAACGCACCAGCGGCCAGCAGGCTGAGCAGCACAAACGGCAGGCACATGCCAAACGCCCAGCGCACGCCCCAGTGCTCAGCCACCTGGCCCAGCAGTGGCGGCCCCAGCAGGAACACAACAAACGAAATCTGCGCCAGCGCCGCAACGTTCACCGCCGCAGGCCGGTCCACCCGCTGCGCTGCGGCCGACATGGCCAGCGGGAAGATGCCGCTGGTGCCCACACCCATCAGACCCAAGCCCAGTAGAGCCCAGGCCGGCCCGGGTGCGAACACCACCAGCAGGGCACCCACGCCCAGCACCGACAACAAGCCGCGCGCCACGCCCACCGGGCTGTAACGGTCCACCAGACCATCGGCAAAAAAGCGCATCAGGCCCTGGGTGCACGCACCAGTGGCCACTGCCAGGCCGCACAGCAGTGGCGAGGCGGCAAACACGTCGCGCATATAGATAGCCGACCAGTCGGCCCCCGCCCCTTCCAGCAGCATGGCCGACAGGGTGACGCACACCAGGGTCATGATGGCCAGCGTGGGCCGGGCAAAGTGTGGCGGCGCATCACCCGCCGCCACTTCACGCAGCGGCGCGGGGCTGAAACGGCCTAGCAGCAGCACGACCGCGAGCAGCACCACCGGCACCATGACCATCAAATGCAGCTGTGGGCTGATGCCCAGCTGGGACACGCCAGCGCCCATCAGGCCGGCGGCAAAAAAACCAAAGCTCCAGAAGCCGTGGGCGCGGTTCATGATGCGCCGGCCCAGCTGGTGTTCCACCCGGTCGGCCTCCACATTCACCACGATCTCCACCATGCCTATGCACAGGCCCGCAGGCACCAGGCAGAAGTACAACACCAGCGGCCCGCTGGCCCAGGAGGCAATGGCAAAGAACACCGCCACCAGGGGCGTCAAAACCAGCAGCGCACGGCGGTAGCCCATGCGCTCCAACAGCGGGCCGGCAAAGCTCAGCGACACCAAGGTGCCGGTAGCCGTGCCAATCAGCGCCAAGCCCAGAGCCCCCTCGCCCACGCCCATGCCGCGCTGGATTTCGCCCAGCCGGGGGAAGATGCTGCCCAGGCTGAAGGCATACAGAAAGAAAGCGGCAAACACCCGTATCTGCGGCGCCAGGGCCAGGCCCCAGCGGTGGCCCACGCTGGGCGAGCGTGGCAGGCCCGAGCGTGCCATCGCGATGGGGTCCGCATCAGCCATGCGCGGGCTCCAGCCAGCCCAGAGCTTGCAGGTCACGTTCGCACTGGGCGGCGTCCAGGAACTGAATGGCTTGCCAGCCACGGGCGCGCGCGGTCTGCACGTTGTGCGCGTTGTCGTCCACGAAAACCGTGTGCTCTGGCGTCAGGCCAAACTCGGATTCGGCCTTGGCGTAGATGGCGTGCTCAGGCTTCACCAAGCCCACCAGGCCGGAAAAAATGCCGTCGTCGAAGTAGTGGAAAAACTCGCGCTCTTGCAGCAGACGCTCGCTATACGGCGTAGGCATGTTCGACAAATACACCAGCCGGTGGCCCCGGGCCTGCAGGCGTGGCAGCAGGGCTGCGGTGTCCAGCTTGGTGTGCAGGTGGTCGGGAATGGCGTGGATGAAGTCGAGCAGGTCGTCGGCGTCCACACCAGTCTGGGCGGCCAACTGCACGGCCAGGTCGTCGGGCTCGACGCGGCCTCGGTCAAATTCAGCCCAGGTAGAGCCCGGGTGCAGGCCCTGGAAGATGCGCTCGCACAGCTGCTGGGCGGCTTCCGGCGTGGGGGCATGCTGGGGCAGCATGGTGGCGACAAGGTCTACAGGCTGCCAGTGCAGGAGCACGGCGCCCAGGTCGAAGACAACGGTTTTGTACATGAAGTTGGTTTCCAGTGAAGGGGGCCTAGGCGAGATCGCGATGGATGCCCGGCAATGCCAGGAGGGTAAGCCATTTTGGCAGTCCATTTCCCGTGGCAGGCTGCATAACCGGCTTCCCAAGGCCCGGTATAAGATGAGTTTTATACGGCAGTGCCAGGCTCCATGGTGACGGATCGTAGTGGGCCAATGGGCGAGTGACTATCGCTCATTTTTAAGAAATAGATGAATTAATCTCATGCCAAAAAACCCGGGCCCGATATGAGCAACGCCCGCCGCCTCCCTTCCATGAACATGCTGCGGGCCTTCGAGGCCGCTGCGCGCTGTGAGAGCGTGACCCTGGCCGCGCAGGAGCTGCACGTCACGCAAAGCGCCGTCAGCCACCAGATCAAGGCACTGGAGGCCTGGCTGGGCGTGGCGCTGGTGCAGCGCAACGGGCGCCGCCTGGGCTTGACGGCCGAAGGCACCGCCTACCTGCCCAGCCTGAGCAGCGCTTTCGACCTGATGGCCCAGGCCACCGGACGCATCGAGCGGCGGGGGCGGCGCAACACGCTGGCGGTGAACTCCATGGCCACGCTGTCGGCGCAGTGGCTGATCCCCCGCCTGGCCAGCTTTTGTGCCGAGGTGCCCGATGTGGACGTGCAGCTGTCCACCACCGCCAGCGCCTTCGATTTTGACCCTGCGGCCTACGATGTATCCATACGCTGCATGTACGACATTGAACGCGCGGAGCTGCTGCGCAAGGACAAATGGCAGGGCGTGCAGATCGAAGCGTTTTTACCCGAGTCGCTGACGCCGCTGTGTAGCCCGCAGCTGGTATCCGGCAAGCTGGCGATCCGCAAGCCCGGCGACCTGCGCAAGCACACACTGCTGCTGAGCCGCTCCACCCCGATGTTCTGGCAGGACTGGCTGGCGACGGCAGGTGAACCCGAACTACAAGCTGCGAATATGGTCACCTTCGACCACACCCATCTTGCGGTGCAGGCCGCCATCCAGGGCATGGGTGTGGCGCTGGGCAACCCGCACCAGCTGCGCGATGTGCTGGACAGCGGACTGCTGGTGCGGCCCTTCCCACAGCTGGAGATTGACCTGAAGAACGTTTACTGGATACGCCCGCCGCACGCTGCGCAGAACCCCCAGGCGGTGGCGTTTTGCGCGTGGCTAAAGCGATCTGGAAACAGCTAGTTACCCCACCAGTCTTTGCGGCACAGGCCGCGTGCGGCGCAGAACTCGCAGACCATGCCCTCGCCCAGCGCGGCCAGCACGGCGCCATCGGCAATGCGCTGCATGTCTTCCAGGATGCCGTGTACCAAGGCGTCGCGCGCTTCCACGACCTCGGTCTGCTCAAACAGCTTGCTACCGTCCTTCTCTCCCACATTGAGGTAGGCGGCTCGCAGGGTGTCGTGCGGCAACAAAGCGGCATAGAAGGCCAGTTGCGTGTCTTCAAAAGGCTGCTGGATGCGCTTTTGGGTGGCCATGGCGTTTTCGGTCTTGTAGTCGATCACCAGCGCAGTGTGGCTGCCGTCGGCCCGTACCTGGTCGATACGGTCAATGGTGCCTATCAGGGTCAGCGGGCCCAGGGGCTGCTCCAGCGCGCTTTCGGCCTGTTCAAACACACCGCCACTGGCCTCGTGCTGGGCCAGCCAGTCCAAGTAGCCGTCGCGCACGCGCGGCCAGGCCGAGGCGAAGGGCAGGAACTCAGCCTGCTCCAGGTGCATGTCCTGGGTTACCTTTTCAGACGCTATATTTATCATAGCTACTCGCGCAGATAAATTCTGCGCTGGAGCCCTATTTAGTTCTTCATGGAAAGTCTTGAGCACCGCGTGCAGCCAGGTGCCAAAGTCACGCTTATTCACCTCGCCGGTCAGCTCCTGCGACTCCTGCAGGCCGAGTTGGCGCAGGCCGAAGAAGCGGTAGGGGCAACGGCGCAAATCCTCGTAAGCGCTGGCCGACAGGCGCAGCACCGGCAAATCCTGGCCCACCGGCAGCGGCGGCAGGCTGGGCAGGGGCTGCAAGCTGCGCGGGATACGCGGCTCGGCGGCAACCACATCCTGGCCATCCACACGCAGGGCCTGCACCAGCGGGCTGGCCAGCAGGTCTTCACCCGAGGCGTCGCTGCGCCTCCATAGCACGTCGGTGTGCGGGGTTTGCAGGGCATTCGCCCAGGATGCACGGGTCGCGGCCTCCAGCGCAGCGCGCGAGGGTAGGCCCAAGGCTTCTCGCTGGGCTACGGTCCAGGCGCCGGGTGGCTCGGGCGACACCGCCAGCCGCACCTCGTCGCAGCCCGGCAGCACCAGGGCCGCAAACGGGCGCGCCAGCAGCTGGCTTAGCGGCAGTATCACCACCTGCTCGTCCAGCGGGTGCGTGGGCACAAAGGTGGCCGCCTCCAGCGTATCGCCCACCCAGGTGCTGAACTCGGCCAGCCGCATGCGGCGGGCGGCCTGCGGCAGTTGCAGCAGTTCTTGCTCGGCGCCCTCCTGCAGGCGCAGCGCCGACAGCAAACTATTCCCCGCCACGTCGGCCACCAGCGCAGGCCATTGGCCGCTGGCCTGCAGCAGCCCGCGCAAAGCCGCCAGCCATTGCACCAGGGGGCGCGCCGCTTGCAGGCTGGCGCGCAATTCATTGGCCAGACGTACCGCATCGGATACGGCGGGCTGGCGCGGCGTGGCCTCGGGGCTCCAGGATGACCAACTTTGCGCGGCGGCCTTGCGCAGCGCGCGCTCCAGGCCTTGCACCACGCGGGGCCGGAACGCGGGGGCGTTCTTCAGCCAGTCCAGTACCGCGTCGCTGCTGGCGTCCCAGCGGGCCGCGCGCAGCGTGACCACCACCTCGGCCGCGGCGCGGGTAGTGGACAGCTTCCAGCCGGTTTCGTCGCGTATACGTACGTTCTGTGTGGCCAACATGGCGCGGATGCGGCGCGTCAGCAGCCGGTCCGTTGCCACCAGGGCCACTGGCGAGCGGCCGGCTTCGATATGCCGCAACACGCAGGCGGCACCGCGCTGGGCTTCGTCCTCGGAATCGGTGCAGGGATGCAGCGCGGGCATGGGTGGCAGCGGCGGATCGGGCCGCAGCAAACGGGTCACCTTGCTGCCCCAGGCTTGGCACAGGGCCTCGACCAAGGGCTCGGACTGGAAGCCGTCTAGCACGATCACGCAGTCCAGGCCCTCCGGCACGGCGGCATTCCACAGCGCGTCGGTGGCATAACTGGATGCCGCCGCCCACTCCAGGGCAATGCGCGCCACCACACTCTCAAGGGCCAGCACCGATGCCTCCATGCCCAGAGCCACGGCAGCGCGGGCTTGGGCTGCCCATTCCACCCGCTGCTGCGGTGCCACGGCGGCGGCCAAAGGCGCCAGTTGGTGGGCCGCCTCGACCAGCCGGGCCGCCAAGGCCTCGGCCTGGGCGCCCAGGCCGGCGCTGTCCAGCAAAGCCGGCGCCTGCAACATGTCCATGGCGGTGTCGAAGCGCAGGTCGTGCGCGCCCTGCAGCACGCCGCCCAGGCTACGCGCCCAATTCAAGGTAGTTTCAAAACGCGGCGTAAAGCCCGCAGGCTGGGCCTGGGCCCAGAAGCGCTGTGCCAGGGGCATCAGCTGCGCATAGGGCAGCAACACCACGGTGCGCGATGGATGGGCCTGGCGCTGCGCCATGGCCTGCCGCATTTGGTCCAGCAAGCCGGTTGCGGGGGCAAACCATAGCGGGTCGTGGAGTGGTGGCATTGATAAGGCTGTGGTGTAGAGGGGGAAATGGATTTTCGCTATGGATGCAATAGCACCACATAGCGCGTCCACACAGGACGAGGGGGCTTGCTTTCTGTCACAATGCCGCAACTTCAGTCGTATCGGCACTCAGTTTAAGGAACCCCCATGGCCCGCGAACTCATCAAACACATCTCGGACGCCACTTTCGAAGCGGACGTTCTGAAATCCAACACCCCTGTCCTGGTGGACTACTGGGCTGAATGGTGCGGTCCTTGCAAGATGATTGCACCGATTCTCGACGAAGTTGCCACCGGTTACGAAGGCAAGCTGCAGATCACCAAGATGAATGTGGACGAGAACCGCGACATCCCCGCCAAGTTCGGCATCCGCGGCATTCCCACCTTGATGATTTTCAAGGGCGGCGAACTGGCTGCCACCAAGGTTGGCGCCATGAGCAAAGCCCAACTCACCGCATTTATCGACCAGCAACTGGCCTGATAGCGCATTCCCTGAAGCCACCCCTGCGGTGGCTTCGTTTTTTCCTGTCATAATTCGTCCATTCACCCGATTGCCACCCAGCAAAACGGTTCGAGTTCCCGGTTTGTGAGGCCCTTCTAGCCTCCTCAAAACCTCCCCCCCTTTTTCCTCTAGAACTCCGCACAGGAGTCCATCCATGCACTTAAACGAACTCAAGGCACTGCACGTGTCTGAAGTCCTCAAGCAAGCCGAAGAACTTGAAATTGAGAACACCGGCCGTATGCGCAAGCAAGAGCTGATGTTTGCCATCATCAAAAAGCGCGCCCGCACCGGCGAGCAGATCATTGCCGATGGCGTGCTGGAAATCCTGCCGGACGGCTTCGGCTTCCTGCGCAGCCCGGATACCAGCTACACCGCATCGACCGACGACATCTACATCAGCCCCAGCCAGGTGCGCCGCTTCAATCTGCACACCGGCGACATGATCGAAGGTGAAGTGCGCACGCCCAAAGACGGCGAACGCTACTTCGCGCTGAACAAGCTCGACAAGGTCAACGGCGGCGGCCCGGAAGAAAACAAGCACAAGGTCATGTTCGAAAACTTGACTCCGCTGTTCCCCAAAGAGCAGATGAAGCTGGAACGCGACATCAAGGGCGACGAGAACATCACCGGCCGCATCATCGACATCGTGGCGCCTATCGGCAAAGGCCAGCGCGCCCTGCTGGTCGCCCCGCCAAAGAGCGGCAAGACGGTGATGATGCAGCACATGGCCCACGCCATTGCCGCCAACTATCCAAACAGCCACATGATGGTGCTGCTGGTTGATGAGCGCCCCGAAGAAGTGACTGAAATGCAGCGCTCGGTGAAGGGCGAAGTCATCGCCTCCACCTTCGACGAACCCGCCGCCCGCCATGTGCACGTGGCCGAGATGGTGATCGAGCGCGCCAAGCGCCTGGTCGAACTGAAAAAAGACGTGGTGATCCTGCTGGACTCGATCACCCGCCTGGCCCGCGCCTACAACAACGTCGTGCCCTCTTCAGGCAAGGTGTTGACCGGCGGCGTGGACTCCAACGCGCTTCAGCGCCCCAAGCGTTTCCTGGGTGCCGCCCGCAATGTGGAAGAAGGCGGCTCGCTGACCATCATCGCCACCGCACTGGTCGACACCGGCAGCCGCATGGACGAAGTGATTTTTGAAGAATTCAAGGGCACCGGCAACTGCGAAATCCACCTGGATCGCCGCCTGTACGAAAAGCGCGTGTTCCCATCGATCCAACTGAACCGCAGCGGCACCCGCCGCGAAGAGCTGCTGCTGTCGCCTGAGATCTTGCAAAAGAGCCGCATCCTGCGCCAGTTCATGTACAACATGGACGAGATCGAGTCCATGGAACTGATGCTGAAGAACATGAAATCCACCAAGAACAATGTCGAATTCTTCGACATGATGCGTCGCGGCGGATAGTAGTTCTTCAAAATATGTGATAATCGAAGGCTAATCGCGAAAAGTACCGGGCTTTTGAATTGGGCAAACAGATTGCCCAAGGCACCGGGCGGCTAACGCAATTGAAAAGGAAGAGCTATGAAAGAAGGCATTCACCCCAATTACCGTGAAGTGTGTTTCCTGGACTTGTCCAACAACTTCAAGTTTGTGACCCGTTCTTGCGTTAACGCCAAGGAAATGATCACCCTGGAAGACGGCCGCGAACTGCCGCTGTACAAGCTGGATACCTCCAGCGAGTCCCATCCCTTCTACACCGGTACGCAAAAGTCCGTGGACAACATGGGTGGCCGCGTGGAGCGCTTCCGCAACCGCTTCGGCAAGACCACTGCAGCTACCAAAGCCGCAGAATAAGTTCTTCCGCATCCGCATCTGCGGAAAAGAAGGGCAGCCCGGTTTATCCGCGCTGCCCTTTTGTTTTATTGGCCGTAAGATTCCCGCCTTGTGAACCATCCAACCCCTGCCATCGTGGCACAAAGTGCCGTACGCCGCCTGCCGCGCGTGGCCTTATGGCTATTGTGTCTAGCCTATATCCTGCCTGGTTTTCTGGGCCGCGAACCCTGGCGCAACAACGATATGGAGACCTTCGGCTACATCGCCGAATTGGCCAAGGGCGCCACCGACTGGCTACATCCGCGATTGTTAGGCCAAGCCCCTGAAACCGAAGCCTTGCTGCCCTACTGGCTGGGCGCCTGGGCAGTGCATTGGAGCCCGGCGGCCGTGGCCATGGATTTCGCAGCACGCGTCCCTTTTATTCTGCTGTTGGGCATGACACTGGCCACCACCTGGTATGCGGTCTACTACCTGGCCCGCAGCCCACGCGCGCAACCTGTGGCGTTCGCTTTTGGCGGGGAGGCCAAACCGACCGACTACGCCCGCGCCATGGCAGATGGCGGTCTATTGGCCATCATCGCCTGCCTGGGGCTTGCGCAGCTATCGCATGAGACCACGCCTGCCCTGGCGCAACTGGCGTTCACCAGCCTGGCTTTTTTTGCCATGTCTGCCCTGCCTTACCGAACCTGGTTTCCTGCCGCCGGCATTGCGGTTGGACTGGCGGGCTTGGCACTTTCCGGCGCCCCAGCCATGGCTGTGTTGCTAGGCCTGGGCGGAGCGCTAGTATGCTTTTTGGACCGCCATGACCAGCCCGACCGGTCCGAACTGGACATTCCCCACAGCGCGCGGCGCAGCATAGCCTGGTCCGCTGCCATCATCCTGCTGACGACCGCCGTGGCCGCATTGGCTTGGCGCCTGGACCTGTGGCGCTGGCGCATCGATCTGCCAGAAACCAACGGCGCCAACATCCGGGGCATTCTGCGGCTGCTCCTGTGGTTTACCTGGCCCGTTTGGCCCCTGGCCATGTGGACCCTGTGGCGCTGGCGCAAACAGCTGACCAGTGGCAACTTTGGTCGCCATCTGGCGCTGCCGTTGTGGTTTGTGGCTGTGGCCCTTGCTACCACGCTAAGCACGAACTTTGCCGACCGCTCCCTGCTGCTGGCGTTGCCGGCCATGGCGACGCTAGCAGCGTTTGCACTACCCACCTTGAGCCGCACTGTTTCGGCACTGGTGGATTGGTTCACATTGCTGTTCTTCACCGTATTCGCGCTCACCATCTGGGTAATATGGTTTGCGGCACAAACCGGCATACCGCAACAACCGGCAGCCAATCTAGCGCGCCTGGTGCCGGGCTTCATTCCTTATTTCAGTTGGCCCACGTTCCTGCCCGCGCTGCTAGCCTCCCTGGTATGGATCTGGCTAGTGCAATGGCGGGTAGGTCGCCACCGCTCCGCAATCTGGAAAAGCCTGGTATTACCCGCTGGCGGCACGGCCTTGTGCTGGCTGCTACTGATGACGCTGGGCCTGCCGGCCGTCGACTATGCCCGCAGTTACGTGCCCATGGTGCGCAGCGTAAGCCAGGAAATCCGGGCGCAATCGCAGAAATCCAGTCCGTTGGAATGTGTGGCGTTTGAAAACCTCAACAGCGGCCAGATCGCCGCCCTCCAGTACCACGGCCAACTCAAACTGACACCGGCTGCAGATGGCTCGCAATGCGGCTGGCTGCTGATCGATGCCACCACGGCACGCCCGCCGCGCGACTCGTTGGATCTGAGCGCCTGGTCGCTGCGCCTGAATGTACGCAGACGTGACGATAACGGCGAAAACATCCGCCTGTACCAGCGCAAGGACGTGCGCAAAAATTATTGATGATTTAGGCCTCTGGCGCAGATATCACCTGCGCCAGCAGCTATATATTAAATAGCAGAGACTACTTGGCGTAGGCTGGTTGCTGTTCTACGCGCAGACGATTGGCCGGGAAGACAATCGCAAATCGAGAGCCCTGGCCCAGGGTGCTCTCCACCTGTAACTCAGCACCATGGCGTTGCACCACATGCTTCACGATTGCTAGGCCCAGGCCGGTTCCACCGGTTTCTCGGGAACGGCTGGGGTCTACCCGGTAAAACCGCTCTGTCAGGCGCGGCAAATGCTCAGAAGCGATGCCCGGGCCGGTGTCCTTGACGGAAAACTCGGCACGCCCATCCGGTAGCTGCGCCCAACGCACCTCAATCCGCCCACCGGGCGGCGTGTAGCGCACAGCATTGCTCACCAGATTGGACATGGCACTGAGCAACTCGCTATGCGCACCCGCCAGCGCGCCGTCGGGCATGGGTCCAAAACGCAGGGAATGCGACTTGGCATGCCCTGCTGTCACCAGGCCTGACAAGGCCTCGGCCTCACGGGCGCAGTGGGCAATCAGATCACGCACCGGTATCCAGTCATTGCTGCTGGGCGCAGGGCCGCCCTCAATGGACGACAGGGTGAGCAAATCACTCACCAGGGTTTGCATACGGTCCGCCTGCTGGGCCATGAAACCCAGATAGCGTTCGCGTTGCTCCTCATCCAGCGGCACGCTTTGCATGGTCTCTACGAAGCCGGACATGACCGTCAGCGGCGTGCGGATCTCGTGCGACACATTGGCCACAAAATCACGCCGCATGGCCTCAGCCTGCTCCAGCGCCGTAATGTCACGCGAAAGCAACAGACGCCGACCCTCGCCATACGGATGCAGGTGCACGGACAACCGAACGGGGCGCGTCACGCTGCCGCCGCGGCCTATCATCACCACGCCCGCCGCCGGGTCGGGTGCCGCTGCATAGTTGGCAAATGCGGGGTCGCGCACCAGGTTGCCAA
Source organism: Burkholderiales bacterium (assembly GCA_026400275.1). Taxonomy (GTDB): domain Bacteria; phylum Pseudomonadota; class Gammaproteobacteria; order Burkholderiales; family Burkholderiaceae_C; genus Rhodoferax_B. Next base: position 22,839 of record JAPLPK010000192.1, on the reverse strand, counting down.
TCAGTTGCTGCAGGTCACGCGACACGTCGAAGCCGAAATGGGTGGCCGCGATCTGGTTGCACCACTCTATGCGCCCTTCGGCATCCAGCAGCACCACACCATTCGGCGATGCCTGGATGGCGGCAAGAAATTCCTGCAGGCGCCGATCCGAATCCTGCATTTTTTGCTCAGTCTGACGTAGCCAACGCCGCATGCGGTCACTGAAGTCACCCCACCAGCCTTGCATATGAGGCGCCTGGGCGACCTCACCGGTACGCAACCATTGCATCACGCGACCACCGCGCCATATATCCACCAGCATCCAGGCAGCGCTGGAAAGCACCGTGCCTATGGTCGCCCCCAGATAGCCCCCCAACTCCCAACCCAGCGAGCCCGCAGCCACCTGCACGCCCAAAAAACTCAAGAAACGAAACCACATAGGGGCGATAGTAAATTGAGGGGCGACGCCTAGGCCACCCCGAAAATCAAGCTGCCGAAGCAGCCGCTGGGGCAGACGCCACCACCGGCTGGGCCGTGATGCGGTAACCCGCACCACGCACTGTCTCGACCATGGCGCCGCCCGCGCCCAAGGCCTCGCGCAAGCGCTTCACATGGACGTCCACCGTGCGCTCCTCAATGAATACATGGTCACCCCAGACACGGTCCAGCAGTTGCGAACGACTGTGCACGCGCTCGGAATGCTTCATCAGATAGTGCAGCAGCTTGAATTCGGTCGGGCCGATCTTCACCGCCTGCTCCTGGAAGGTCACCCGGTAAGTGGACGCGTCCAACACCAAAGCACCTATGCTGACCACACCGCCATCCTGCTCGGGCGCACGACGACGCAGCACAGCACGGATGCGGGCCAGCATTTCCTTGGTCGAGAAAGGCTTGGAGATGTAGTCGTCCGCGCCGGCATCCAAGCCGGCAACACGGTCGCTTTCGTCGCCGCGTGCGGTCAACAGGATGATGGGCACCGCCTTGGTACGCGGGTTGGCACGCCATTTCTTGGCCAGTGACAAGCCGCTTTCACCGGGCAGCATCCAGTCCAGCAAGATTACATCGGGCAAAACCGCATCCAGCTCGCACTGGGCCGTGACACTGTCCATCGCCCAGGTGGGCTGAAAACCACTGTGGCGCAGGTTGACGGCAATCAGCTCGGCAATCGCCGGCTCATCCTCGACGATCAAAACCCGTGGCATGTTTTTCATTGCAGCACCGACTCCACCTGTGCCGTGGTCGCATGACGCACATCCTCGCCTTTGACGATGTAGATGATGAACTCGGCAATATTCTTGGAATGGTCGCCAATGCGCTCGATGGCTTTGGCAATGAACAGCAGATCCAGGCTGGCAGAAATGGTACGCGGGTCTTCCATCATGTAAGTGATGAGTTTGCGCACAAAACCGTCGAACTCTTTGTCCAGCAGATCGTCCTCCTTCAGGATGCTCACTGCAGCGGCTGTGTCCAGGCGGGCGAAGGCGTCCAAGGCCTTGCGCAGCAGACCTGAAGCCATGTCAGCCGACACCCGCAGATCCAGCGTCGGCAGGGCACGTGGCGCGCTGCTGTGGGCAATGGACTTGACCATGCGGGCGATCTTGTTGGCCTCGTCGCCCACGCGCTCCAGATTGGCGGTGGTCTTGGAAATGGCAATTAACAAGCGCAGATCACGGGCCGTGGGCTGGCGACGCGCAATGATGCTGGAGAGCTCGCGGTCGATCTCTATCTCCATGGCATTCACGCGGAGCTCGGTCTCAGAAACCTGGTCGGCCACTTCACCGCTGAATTGCGAGAGCGCGTAGATCGCCTGGCGAATTTGCGATTCAACCAGACCGCCCAGCTCCATCACACGGCTGGAAACGCCATTGAGTTCCGCGTCAAACTGGCTGGAAAGATGTTTTTCAGGCATGGTGTTGTCCTTTGGGTAGGCGGAGATCAACCGAAACGGCCGGTGATGTAATCCTCGGTCTCTTTGCGCTTGGGCTTGAAGAAGATGTCTTCGGTGGCACCAAACTCCATCAAGTCACCCAGGTACATATAGGCGGTGTAGTCGCTGCAACGCGCGGCCTGCTGCATGTTGTGGGTCACGATCACGACTGTGTAGTCATTCTTCAGCTCGGTGATCAGCTCTTCGACCTTGGAGGTCGAAATGGGGTCCAGTGCCGAGCAAGGCTCGTCCAGTAACAGCACCTCGGGCTTGATCGCAATGCCGCGTGCAATGCACAGGCGTTGCTGCTGTCCGCCAGACAGGCTGGAGCCGCTCTGGTTGAGCTTGTCCTTGACCTCGGTCCACAGAGCAGCCTTACGCAGGGCCCATTCAACGCGCTCTTCCATATCGGTAGCGCTCAGGTCTTCAAACAGCTTCACACCGAAAGTGATGTTGTCATAGATCGACATGGGGAACGGCGTTGGCTTTTGGAACACCATGCCGACCTTGGCACGCAGCAAGGCCACGTCTTTTTTGCTGGTCAGCAGGTTTTCTCCGTCCAGCATGATCTCGCCTTCAGCGCGCTGCTCGGGGTACAACTCGAACATGCGGTTAAAGATGCGCAGCAAGGTGGACTTGCCGCAGCCGGATGGGCCGATGAAAGCCGTCACTTTCTTTTCCGGGATTTCCATATTAATGCCCTTGAGCGCATGGAATTTTCCGTAGTAGAAATTCAGGTTCTTGACCGAAATCTTGGAGTTTTGGGCAATAGCGGTTTGCATGGTTAACCTTTGTTCTTACCAGCCCAGGCGCGGGCCAAAATGTTCAGACCCAACACGGTCATGGTGATCAAGAAGACCCCGGCCCAAGCCAGCTTTTGCCAGTTCTCGTAGGGGCTCATCGCAAATTTGAAAATCGTCACCGGCAAGCTGGCCATGGGCTGGCTCAGGCTGGAAGTCCAGAACTGGTTGCTCAGCGCAGTAAAGAGCAGCGGTGCAGTTTCGCCGGCAATACGGGCCACAGCCAACATGATTCCGGTGATCACACCAGCCCGTGCGGCCTTCAAGGTGATGCTCAAAATCACTTTCCACTTGGGCGCACCCAGGGCGTAAGCGGCTTCGCGCAGGCCTGGTGGCACAAGTTGCAGCATGTTTTCCGTGGTACGGATGACCACCGGAATCACGATCAAGGCCAGGGCCACGATGCCCGCCCAGCCCGAAAAGGACTTGAATCGAGACACAACAACCGAGTAGACAAACAAACCGATCACGATGCTGGGAGCCGACAGCAGAATGTCGTTCACAAACCGCGTGGCCGATGCCAGCCAGCCTTTGGTGTCGTATTCGGCCAGATAGATGCCAGCCATGATGCCAATGGGAGCACCGACAAACGTGGCCAGCCCCACCATCAAAACCGAGCCGTAGATCGCATTCGCCAAACCACCTTCGTCGTTTGGCGGAGGAGTCATTTGCGTAAGGGTGGCCAAGCTCAGGCCATCGATTCCTAGACGCACGGTTTCAAACAAGATCCAGAACAACCAGAACAGGCCAAAAGCCATGGCTCCTAGCGCCAACACCAGGGCAATCTGGTTCACCCGCTTGCGGGCAGCGTACTTCACTCCGCGAGCCTGCTCGACGGCAGCCGCTTTGAGCAACATTTCGCTCGTGGTCATGATTTGGCTCCTTCATTCTTGCGCAGTTGCAGCAGCAGCAGCTTGGACAGGGAAAGAATGACGAAAGTAATAAAGAACAACACCAAGCCCAGGTACATCAAAGCACCTTGGTGCAAGCCCTCGCCCGCTTCGGCAAACTCGTTTGCCAGCGCGGAGGTGATGCTGTTTGCGGCCTGGAAAAGGCTTAATGAATCCAGCTGGTTGAAGTTGCCGATCACGAAGGTAACCGCCATGGTTTCGCCAATGGCACGCCCCAGACCCAGCATGATGCCGCCGATCACACCGGACTTGGTGTAAGGCAGAACCACCTTGGACACGACCTCCCAAGTGGTTGCACCCAATCCGTAGGCGGACTCCTTCAGCAAAGTGGGCGTCACCTCAAACACGTCACGCATGACAGCCGCAATGAACGGGATGATCATGATGGCCAGAATGATGCCGGCAGACAAGATGCCGATACCCACCGGTGCGCCTGAAAACAGGGCGCCTACATAGGGCACACCGCTGAACAAGGATTGCAGCGGCTGCTGAACGTAGGTGGACAGCACCGGACTGAACACCAGCAGACCCCACATGCCATACACAATAGACGGCACGGCAGCCAGCAGCTCAATGGCGGTACCCAGGGGTCGTTTCAGCCAGGCTGGGGACAACTCCGTCAGGAACAATGCGATACCGAAGCTGACCGGCACGGCGATGAGCAAGGCAATGATGGAAGTCATCACCGTGCCGTAAATCATCACCAGGCCGCCAAACTCCTCTTTCACCGGGTCCCAGGTAGTGCTGGTCAAAAAGCCCAGTCCGTACTTGGTGATGGCAGGCCAGGCACTGACCACCAGCGACATCAGGATCGCCACCAGCATTGCCAGGGTGAAAATGGCCGAACCTTTGGCCAACCAGCCAAAGATACGGTCGACGACAGGGCCCGAACGGGCCGCTTTGGGGCGCGGAGGAGTGCTCATCACATGTCCGGAAGTCTTGACAGACGGATTTAACGATAGATCTTGCGCCGGAAGTGTAGATGACACGTTTTGCTCCTTTCCTTGGTTCATTGTTAGTAACTAACTATCCCCATGCCACAGCAAGAACGCACACCGCCCATAAACACCGCAGAACTGGCGTCGCCAGGCTGCTGGTGTTGCCCCCTGCAAGGGGGTTGGCGAAAGATGCGCATCACTGCAGCCTGGGGTGAGCCCAATTACTTGATGGCAACAGGCTTGCCAGAAGCGTCCGTCACTTGGCCCCAGGCCTTCTCAATGGAAGCCACCACGGGTGCTGGCAAAGGCACATAGTCCAGATCGTCCGCAATCTTGGCGCCGTTCTTGTAAGCCCAATTGAAGAACTTGAACACTTCGGTAGCGTTGGCGGGCTTGTCCTGCTTCAGATGCATCAGGATGAAGGTAGCGGTAGAGATAGGCCAGGCTTCCTTGCCGGGCTGGTCGGTAATCAGTTGGTAGAACGACTTGTTCCAATCCGCGCCAGCAGCAGCCGCAGCAAATGCGGTGTCACTTGGTGTCACGAACACGCCGTCACGGTTCTTCAGCACCGCGTAAGTCATCTTGTTTTGCTTCACATAGGCGTATTCGACATAGCCGATGGAATTGGGCAGGCGGTTCACGAAAGCGGCAACGCCTTCATTACCCTTGCCACCCGCACCCACAGGCCAGTTCACCGCTGTGCCCTCGCCCACTTTTTCTTTCCACTCTGGATGGACGCGGCTGAGGTAGTTGGTGAAGTTGAAGGTCGTACCCGAACCATCGGCGCGGCGCACGGGGGAAATGGCGGCGTCAGGCAAAGGCAGGCCTGGGTTCAGGGCCACCAGGGCCGCATCGTTCCACTTGGTGATCTTGCCCAGATAGATATCGCCCAGCACTTGGCCGGTCAGCTTCAGTTGGCCGGGAGCGATACCCTTGATGTTCACCACGGGCACGGTGCCGCCAATCACGGCCGGGAACTGCATCTGGCCTTTGGACTTCAGCACGTCATCAGTTTGGGGCATGTCGGAAGCACCGAAATCCACCGTCTTGGAGTCGATCTGCTTGATGCCTGCGCCAGAACCTACCGATTGGTAGTTGATCTTCACGCCCGTAGCCTTGTTGTACTCAGCCGCCCACTTGGAGTAGACGGGAGCCGGGAAGGTGGCACCTGCACCGGTGATTTCTTGGGCGCTGACCAGGCCCGAAAACGACAGTACGCCGGAAGCAGCCAGACCCACCAGGGCCATTTTGAAACGTGTATGCATCAGCAAATCCTTAAAGTGTGAGGAAACCAACCCGACGATTTACCGGTCGCGGTAAATCTGTGCGATGGTGCTAATTTAAGAAGGTTATGTGACAGACATATGACAAAACAAAGCCCACACCGGGGCCGGAAGGCGCGAACGAGGTCCTAGGCCACATGGGTGCTATGCTGCGCCCACAAAAACCTGCGACACCATGCAAAACGGAACACTTCTCGCCGCCCTGGACTTGGGCTCCAATAGCTTTCGCCTGGAAATTGGCCGGCTCGACCATGGCCAGATCCACCGCACCGAATACCTGAAGGAAACCGTACGCCAAGGCAACGGTCTGGACGAAAACCGCAACCTCAGCGCCGAAGCCATGCAGCGCGGCTGGGATTGCCTTGCCCGCTTCGCCGAGCGCCTGGCGGGCTTCAAACCGCACCAGGTCCGAGCTGTGGCAACCCAGACCCTGCGGGAAGCCCGGAACCGGGACGCGTTTCTGTCCCGAGCACATGAAATTCTGGGCTTCCCCATCGACGTGATTCCGGGTCGGGAAGAAGCCCGGCTGATCTACCAGGGCGTGGCCCGCTTGCTGCCCCAATCGGACGAACGGCGCCTGGTGGTAGACATTGGCGGCCGCTCCACCGAAATGATTCTGGGCCAGGCGTACGAAGCCAATGTCATGGAATCCTTCCGGGTCGGTAGCGTCGCCTGGTCGATGAAATACTTTCCCCAGGGTCAATTCACCCGTGATGCATTCCGCATCGCCGAAATTGCCGCCAAAGCAGTGCTAGACGAAGCCGTGAATGCCTACCGGCGTGACACCTGGGATGTAGCCTATGGCTCTTCCGGCACGGTGGGCGCAGTTGCTGACATCCTGCACGCCGCCGGTTGGCCCTTGAATCTCATTACCCGTGAAGGCCTGGATTGGATCAGCGACCGGCTGCTCAAGGCTCAAACCGTCGAAAAATTGCGCATCGAAGGCATGAAGGACGACCGCAAACTGGTCATCGGCGGCGGCATCAGCGTGCTGCGTGCCATTTTTGATCTGCTGGGCATAGACGAAATGCATGCAGCCGATGGCGCGCTACGCCACGGCGTGCTGTACGACCTGGTCACGCGGGGCCAGGAAGAAACGGATCTGCGCGCGGTGTCCGTGCAACGCATGGCCGCCCGGTTTGTGGTGGACGCGGACCAGGCACAACGCGTAGCCCAGACCGCGAGCCATTTGTTTGGCCAGATGCAGGAGCGCAGCGGCGTCCCTGCGGCAGAAATTACCCGACTGCAGCGCAAGCTGCACTGGGCAGGCCAGTTACATGAAATCGGCAGCCAGATTTCCCACAACGACTACCACCGGCATGGTGCCTACATTCTGGGCCACGCCGACCTGCCTGGCTTCGCCTTATCGGAGTTGCAGCGCCTGAGCCAACTGGTGCTGGGACACCGTGGCAAGTTGCACAAGCTCGAATGCGACTTCAATGATGCCGACTACATGCAGCAGTTGCTGTCGCTACGGGTGGCTGCCATCCTGTGCCACGCCCGCCGCGATCCAGATGTGGAAGGACTAGAACTGGAACTGGGCGATTCCACGCAGTTTTCGCTGTCCACCCGCCCTGGCTGGTCGCAGGCATACCCACAATCGGCCCACCTGCTGCGCGAGGAAGCTCTGGCCTGGCAAAAAACGCCTTGGGCCCTGCTACTTTCCGAAGCTTGAGAAATAGCAAGCAACGCCAAGAAAACTTTACGTCAAGGACATAAAACCTGAATAATGGAAGTACGCGGCGCGCACGGTTCGAAGCATGACGCAGGACGAGACAACCAGCAAGGCTTCCAATGTCAGAAAATCGACGACTCAACCTGGGTGACAGCTACAAGCAGTATTTCGAGATTGCCCCTGCACTGGAAGAGGCGCGCGTCAACGACGTATTCTTCGTTCGCCATGATGTGTATGCCCGTGAACTAGGCTTTGAGCCGGTACGGGAAGACCAACGCGAGACCGATAAGTACGACTACCGCTCGCAGCACTGCCTGGTGCGCACAGCGGGCGAGCCACACAGGCTTGCGGGCTGTGCCCGACTGGTACTGACCGACCCAGCCGACCCTGCGGCTCCGCTGCCATTTGAAGTCACCTGCAGACACACCATAGACCGCAGCATCATCGACCCGGCTCGCCAACCGCGCGAACGGATTGCCGAAGTGTCGCGCCTTGCAGTCATGTCCGAGTTCCGCCGGCGTAAGGGTGAACAACACAGCGAAGCCACCATCTCAGAATCTGATTTTGGAGAGCGCGACCAGCCTCGCTTCCCCTATATTCCCGTCAGCCTGTACATCGGCGCACTGGCCATGGCGCGGCGCCAGGGCATAGACATCCTGTTCACCCTCACCGAACCCCGCCTGGCCGAGCATTTCGCCAAACTTGGCGTCAATATCATCCCCATCGGCGGCCCCGTGGAACACCGCGGCCTACGTGTCCCGTCCATGTTGAAGGTGAACGACGTCTACCAGGGCGCACGCCTGATGATGCGCCCGTTGTGGCACGCCATCAACGAGCAAATGGATGCCGCCTACGCCGCCAGCGCGAACAACAAATAAGCGCCAAAGCCAATTTCCTTATTTCTAAATATGCCTATTGGCATATTGGTAGAACAATAAAGTAGTTTGGAATCATTGGACCGGCTTCTATAGTCGCGGCCATGCATGATTTAGCTTTTGTTTTCGCTGGATTTTTTGTCGGCTTTGTAGTGGGTCTGACAGGTGTGGGCGGCGGCTCGCTCATGACACCCATTCTGATCTTCTTCTTTGGCATGAAGCCTTACCTGGCGATCGGTACGGACCTGCTGTTTGCCTGCTTCACCAAGGCAGGCGGCACGCTGAAGATGGCGCGCTCGGGTTTGGTCAACTGGCGCATCGTGGCCACCTTGTGCGCAGGCAGCGTGCCAGCCTCACTGCTGACCCTGTGGGCACTGCACACGCTGGGGCCAGCCGACCCCCATGTGCAAAAAATCATGACCACCACATTGGGCGTGGCTTTGTTGCTGACGGCCTTGGCCACGCTCTACAAAAGCATTCGCGGCAAGAGCGCACCGCGCACCATCAGCAACCAGGCCATGGCCCAGGCAGAGCGACCGCGCCACTGGAGCCTTCCGCTGCTGTTTGGTGCCTGCATAGGCTGCCTGGTGACGCTCACCTCGGTGGGCGCTGGCGCGATTGGCGTCACGGTGCTGATGCTGCTCTACCCCTTACTACCGCTGCAGCGCATTGTTGCCGCCGACATCGCTTATGCCGTGCCCTTGACGCTGGTAGCCGGCCTGGGCCACGCCGGCCTGGGCTCGGTGGACTGGCCGCTGCTGGGCAAGCTGCTGGCCGGCTCCCTGCCCGGCATCTGGCTCGGATCGCACATGGTGCTCAAGACACCTGACCGCGTCATCCGCGGCGTACTGTCTTTGTTGCTGGCTTATGCGGGCACCAAATTACTGGCACTTTAAAATCGCGGGTTGCCCCCACGCGACCCGTACCACGATAGACAACCAAAATGTACCAATACACCGAATTTGACAAACAGTTTGTGCAACTGCGTGCCGCCCAGTTCCGCGACCAGCTGGAACGCTGGCAAAAGGGTACGCTTGCCGAAGACGAATTTCGCCCACTGCGCCTGCAAAACGGCTGGTACGTACAGCGCTTTGCACCCATGCTGCGCGTGGCCGTGCCCTATGGTGAGCTGAACAGCGCCCAGCTGCGCGTGCTGGGCACCATCGCCCGCGATTACGACAAAAAAGACGCGCACGACCTGACCAAAGCCAACCCCGGCCTGAGCGATCTGCACAGCCTGCCCAGCGCCTGCGCCCACTTCACGACGCGCCAGAATGTCCAGTTCAACTGGATTCCGCTGGATAAAAGCGCCGACGTGATGGACCTGCTGGCCAGCGTGCACCTGCACGGCATCCAGACCAGCGGCAACTGCATCCGCAACACCACCAGCGACGAGCGCGCCGGCATTGCCGCCGACGAGGTCGCCGACCCCCGCCCCCTGGCCGAGATCATCCGCCAGTGGAGCACGCTACACCCTGAATTCGCCTTCTTGCCGCGCAAGTTCAAGATCGCCATCGTCGGCGCCACCGACGACCGCGCCGCCACCGCCTGGCACGACGTGGGCCTGCATGTGCTGAAGAACGAGGCCGGTGAAGTCGGCCTGCGCGTAATGGTTGGCGGCGGCATGGGCCGCACACCGGTCGTCGGCACCGTGATCCGCGACTTCCTGCCCTGGAACCAGATCCTGAACTACCTGGAAGCCGTGGTCCGCGTCTACAACCGCTGGGGCCGCCGCGACAATATGTACAAGGCGCGCATCAAGATTTTGGTCAAGGCCGAAGGCCAGCGCTATATCGACGAGGTTGAGGATGAATACCAGCAAATCCTGACCCGTGACGGCGCGCCGCACACCATCAGCCAGTCCGAGCTGGACCGCGTCACCGCCTGCTTCGTGCCACCCGCCAGCCGCGTCGGTGCCTTGCCTGCTCTGGCCAACCCGACTGCCGCCCCTGTCGACGACAAGGAATACACCCGCTGGCTGAAGCAAAACGTCGCGGCCCACCAGAACCCCCTACTACGCGCCGTGACCCTGTCGTTCAAACGCCTGGGCTACTCGCCCGGCGACGCCACCGCAGAGCAACTGGATGCCGCCGCCGACCTGGCCGACCGCTACAGCGCCGGCGAAACCCGCGTCACCCACGACCAGAACCTGGTGCTGCCCTGGGTCCGCGCCGACGAGCTGCCCGCGCTGTATGCCGAAGCCAAGGCGCTGGGCCTGGCCCGTGCCAATATTCGCCTGCTGACCGACATGATCGTCTGCCCCGGCGGCGACTTCTGCAGCCTGGCCAATGCCCGCTCGCTGCCGATCTCCGAAGCCATCAGCCAACGCTACCAGGACATGGACGAGCTGCACGACCTGGGCGAAATCGACGTGCACATGAGCGGCTGCATCAACTCCTGCGGCCACCACCACAGCGCCCACATCGGCATTCTGGGCGTGGACAAGGACGGCCAGGAGTGGTACCAGGTGACGCTGGCCGGCTCGGACGGCTCGAACCTGTCTGGCCCCGCCATCGCCGGCAAGGTCGTCGGCCCTTCCTTCAGCGCCGCCGAAGTACCCGAAGTCATCGAAGCCGTGCTGGACACCTACCGCAGCACCCGCCACAGCGGTGAAAACTTCATCGACACCCTGCGCCGCGTCGGTCAGGACCCGTTCAAGTTGGCCGCTAACAACGCCCGCATCAGCACCGGCAAAGCGCCCCGTGCCACGGCCGAAGCCTGAGAGGAAATACTATGAAAATAATAGCTGCTACCGCACACATTCCCTGCGCTGAAGGCCAAAAAGACCAAATAGCCTTGGCCAACACCGAAGACCCCCGCAGCCTGGACTTGGCGGGCGTCACCCGCATCGACCTGAACTTCCCCAAGTTCACCGATGGCCGCGCCTACAGCCAGGCCTTTCTGCTGCGCCGCCGCCTGGGTTTTACGGGTGAAATCCGCGCTACGGGCGACGTGCTGATCGACCAGCTGGTGCAAATGCAGCGCAGCGGCTTCGACATTGCTGTGCTGCGCGAAGGCGTGGACGCCAGCGCCGCCCAGCGCCAGTTCGACCGCTTCCAGGGCTTCTACCAAGGCGACGCCGTCCATGTCGTCCCCCACTTTGCCGAAACCGAAGACAGCGCAGCCTACGGTGCCGAGCTGGAGCGGCAGGACTCGGCCTGATATCGGCCCGATAGGAAACAACACCATGAGCACCCTCAACCTCGCACAAATCAACGCCGACCTCGGCCGCAACGCCCCCGCGCTGGTGGAATGGGCGCTTGGCCTAGGCCAGCCTGCCATCGTCACCACCAACTTCCGCCCGTTCGAAGCGGTCATCCTGCACATGGTCACCCGCGTCAATCCCGACGTGCCTGTGGTCTGGATGGACAACGGCTACAACACCGAGGCCACCTACCGTTTTGTCGATGAAGTGACAAAACAGCTGAAGCTCAACCTTCGCATCTACCTGCCACTGCGCTCGCGTGCGCACCGCGAGGCGGTAGACGGCGCGACACCCGCGCTGGACGACCCGCGCCATGCAGCCTTCACCGAAGAAGTGAAGCTGGAGCCTTTTTCCCGCGCCCTGCGCGAGACGGCACCCAAGGTCTGGTTCACCGCCCTGCGCGCCACCGACACCGCCGTGCGCGCCCAGATGGACCCTGTCAGCATCAACCCCGACGGCCTGATCAAGGTCGCGCCGCTGCTGCACTGGTCGTCCAAAGAGCTCCACGAATACTGCGTCACCCACGGCCTGCCCAACAACTTTGACTACGTGGACCCCACCAAGGGTGAAGACAACCGCGAGTGCGGCTTACACCTTGCCCACTGAAACTTGACCCCGACATGAATACCCAAGTGACCCCACACCATCTGAGCAACACCCACCTCGACGCGCTGGAAGAAGAAACCATCTTCATCCTGCGCGAAGTGGCCGCCGTGTTTGAACGCCCCACCCTGCTGTTTTCGGGCGGCAAAGACTCGCTGGTACTGCTGAAATGCGCCGAAAAGGCGTTCGGAGCCGGCCGCATCCCCTACCCGCTGCTGATGATCGACACCGGCCACAACTTCCATGAAGTGACCGATTTCCGCGACTTCCGCGCCAAGGAACTCGGCGCCGAACTCATCGTGCGCAACGTTGAAGACTCGATGAAGCGCGGCACCGTGCGCCTGGCCCATCCCGGCGAATCGCGCAATGTGCACCAGTCGGTGACCTTGCTCGAAGCCATCGAAGAATTCCGCTTCGACGCGCTGATCGGCGGCGCCCGCCGCGATGAAGAAAAAGCCCGCGCCAAGGAACGCATCTTCAGCCACCGCGACAGCTTCGGCCAATGGCAGCCCAAGGCCCAGCGCCCTGAGCTGTGGACCCTGTTCAACACCCGCCTGCAACCCGGAGAACACTTCCGCGTGTTCCCCATCAGCAACTGGACCGAGCTGGACGTCTGGCAGTACATTGAACGCGAGCAGATCGCACTGCCATCGCTGTACTACACGCACAAACGCGAAGTGGTGGAGCGCAAGGGCCTGCTGGTGCCAGTCACCGAACTCACCCCGCTGAAAGCCGGCGAAACCGCCGAGATGCGCGATGTGCGCTTCCGCACCGTGGGCGACATCACCTGCACCTGCCCGGTGGAGAGCTTTGCCGCTAGCGCTGGCGACATCGTGATCGAAACCCTGGCCGCCGACGTGAGCGAACGCGGCGCGACCCGCATGGACGACAAAACCTCTGAGGCTTCCATGGAGAAGCGCAAGAAAGACGGATACTTCTGATGATTGCTACCACTTCTATAGCTACTCCCGCAGGCACTACCAGCGCTGCAGCCCTATCTGCCTTGAAGTTCATCACCTGCGGATCGGTCGATGACGGCAAGAGCACGCTGATTGGCCGCCTGCTGGTCGACACCAAAGCCGTGCTGCAAGACCACCTGGCCGGCGTGCAACGCCAGGGTGAGACCGACCTGGCCCTGCTGACCGACGGCCTGAGCGCCGAGCGCGAGCAAGGCATCACCATCGACGTGGCCTACCGCTACTTCAACACCGAAAGCCGCAAGTTCATCATCGGCGACGCGCCGGGCCACGAGCAGTACACCCGCAACATGGTCACCGCCGCCAGCAGCGCCGACGCCGCCGTGGTGCTGGTCGATGCCACCAAGCTGGACTGGAAAAACGCTGCCCTGGAGCTGCTGCCGCAAACCCGCCGCCATTCGCTGCTATGCCACCTGCTGCGCGTGCCCAGCATCGTGTTCGCCATCAACAAGCTGGACGCGGTGGAAGACTCGGCCCTGGCCTTTGCCCACATCAGCGCCGCGCTGAACAGCTTTGCCGCCGCCGCCGAAATCCCGGTCAAGGCCATCGTGCCGATTTCGGCGCTGAAGGGCTGGAACGTGGTCGAAGCCGGCCACAGCGAAAACCCCGATTGGTGCAAGTACACCGGGCCTACCCTGCTACAAATTCTGGAGCAACTGCCCAGCACACCGGCCGAGGTCGAACAGCCCTTCGCCTTCCCAGTGCAATGGGTCGAAAAGTTCTCGTCGAGTGCCGACACCAGCCAGGGCCGCCGCGTGTTCTGGGGCCGGGTCGCCACCGGTAAGGTGGAAGTAGGCCAAGAAATCCGCATTCTGCCCAGCGGCCAGACCGCTACCGTGGCCCAGGTGCTGGACCATGCGCGCAATCCCAAGAGCGTGCTGGCCGGCAATAGCGCCGGCATCACGCTGGACCGCGAAGTCGATGTATCGCGCGGCGACTGGCTACTGGCCCCTGGCCAGTTCGAAGCCAGCCGCGAGATCTCGGCCACCGTCGCCTGGATGGACGATGAGCCCCTGGTTGCCGGCCGCGTCTACTGGGCGCTGCACGGCCACCGCTGGGTCAAGGCCAAGGTGAAACGCATCGTGCACAAGCTGGATATCAACACCCTGGCCGAGGAAGACGCGAGCGAATTGCCCCCCAACGCCATCGGCCATATCGAGCTGGCACTGCAGGAAGGCATTGCCACCTTGCCGTATACCGCTTCGCGTTCGCTGGGTGCGCTGGTGCTGGTCGATACGGCATCGCACAAGACCTCGGGCGCCGTGCTGGTCCGCTAATTTAAAATCACGGGTTAACCCCGCAATTGAAAAAAATACCATGACTCACGTCGTATCCGAAGCCTGCATCAAGTGCAAATACACAGACTGTGTGGACGTCTGCCCCGTGGACTGCTTCCGCGAAGGCCCGAACATGCTAGTCATCGACCCCGATGAATGCATTGACTGCGCCGTATGCATCCCCGAGTGCCCGGCCAACGCCATCTATGCCGAAGAAGACATGCCTGCCGACCAGCTGGCCTTCATCAAGCTGAATGTCGAACTGGCCCGCGCCGACGGCTGGAAGAGCATCACCAAACGCAAACCAGCCCTGCCCGACGCAGACGACTGGAAAGACGTGATGCCCAAGATCCAGCTGCTGGAACGTTAAACCCAAGTTGACTATGTTGCCCGTACTGGAAACCGGCGCCGTCGTCATCGGCGCAGGCCCGGTCGGGCTGTTCCAGGTCTTCCAGCTGGGCTTGCTGGAAGTCCCCGTCCATGTGGTTGACGCCCTGCCCCACGCAGGCGGCCAGTGCATGGAGCTCTACCCCGACAAGCCTATCTACGACATCCCCGGCACGCTGGCCACCACGGGCCGTGCGCTGGCCGCGTCGCTGCTTCAGCAAATTCAGCCCTTTGGCGCGCAGTTCCATCTGGGCCAACAGGTCAGCAGCATCGCCAAACAGGCCGATGGCCGCTTCCTGGTATCCACCGACCGCGGCACCCAGCTGCTGGCACCCGTGGTGGTGATCGCGGCTGGTGTCGGCGCCTTCCAGCCTCGGCGCTTGAAGCTGGACGGCATCGAAGCCTTTGAAGGCAGCCAGCTGCACTACCACGCCCCACCCGCCGATGTCACGGGCAAGCACCTGGTGGTAGTGGGCGGTGACGAGGCCGCCTTGCGTTGCGCTCTGGTATTGGCCGAGACCGATGCCCAGAGCGTGACACTGCTACACCGCCGCGACGTGCTTCAAGCGCCCACCGCAGACATTGTGGAAATGCAGATGCTGCAGCAAGCCGGGCGCATGCATTTCATGGTCGGGCAGATCACTGGTTTTGAAGCCGATGCCAACCGCTTGACCGCCCTGCAGATCAGCGACGTAGATGGCTTGCCGCACCGCCTACCGGTAGACGCAATCAGCGTTTTCCAGGGCCTGTCGCCCAAGCTAGGTCCGGTCGCCGACTGGGGCCTGGCTATGGAGCGCAAGCAATTGAGCGTGGATACAGCGCGCTTTGAAACCAGCGAGCCAGGCATCTTCGCCGTGGGCGACATCAACACCTACCCGGGCAAGCAAAAGCTCATCGTCTGCGGCTTCCACGAAGCCACGCTGGCGGCCTACGCCGCTGCGCCGCGGGTCTTCCCCGGCAAGAAAATCCCGTTCCAGTACACGACGACTTCGCCACGGCTGCACCAGTTGTTGGGCGTAACTACTCCAACAGCAGAATAAGGCACCCGGAACCTAGCGGAATTCGGGTTAAAACTTTGCGCGGTAATACACCGTGGGCTTGCCACGGCTGACGCGCAGCACCACCTTCTCGTTGTTGTTGAGCTGCATGCCCAAGGCACCACCCAGCTCGAACTGGATGCCGCGTGCGGTGGCCGAGCTGAACTGCATTTCCAACCGCGTGTCGTAGCCGAGGTCGCCATTTGATCGCTGGATCAGCGCCATCGCATCCGGCGCCGGCGCCACGTGCTGCCAGATGCCGATATTCACGCGCCCCCGGCTGTCCTCGGAAGAACGCCAGCGCAGGCCCAGATCCAAGCCCGGGGAAACGCTGCTGCCGTTCAGTGCAGGGCTCGCGACAGGGGGTATGACGGCAGCGCTCAGGCCTAGCGCCGATTGGGGGGATGAGCCGGACCAACCGGTCAAGGACACCGGCAGATTGCATAGCGCACATCCTGGGAGAGTTAAGTCCATTTTGGCGCAGATAAAAAACTCTGTGTGTGAGAAAACGAGCTGTTTTGTGACCGAACTTAACGCTGTTGTCAGCGTGAGATCGCAAACAGACGCTTGGTAAGCGCCGCACAGGACTTCCGTCAGTTAAATTAGCGGCTTTCGCTGCAGCCAGCGTCAACGCCTAGCCTGACTGGACCTCTATTTTCATGTTTTACGTCACACGCGACGCCTCTGGCAACATTGCCAGCCTCAGTCGAATCCCGCAAGCGCAGACAGAAGCGATCGAAGAGAGCCACCCGGACATCCAGGCCTTCCTGTCCTCTCCCCGCCCTGCGCCGGAGTTTTCAGAGATAGATGCCGACTTCATCCGCGTGATTGAAGACGTTGTGTACACGTTGATCGCCAAAAACATCATTCGCCTGACCGATTTACCTGTTGCAGCCCAGCAAAAAATGACCCATCGCCAGAACAGACGTAGCCAAATCACCGGGGCGCTGAATCTGCTGGACACCGACAACGGAATTTTGTGATGCAAGTATCCAATCAGAACCTGCCCCACCCCACTGGCGACCACAGCACAGCACAAGTGCACTGGCGCATCAATGAACATGCGGCCCATGTAGATCCCTTGCTGGATGCAATCGTCGCAATCGCACGCATCTTCGATATCTCGACCACCCCCACGGCACTGTCCGCGGGGCTGCCGCTTTCAGACAACCGCATCACACCTGCCCTGGTCCCCAGAGCTGCGGCCCGGGCCGGCCTAACGGCCCGGCTGGCACGCCGCAGCTTGGCGGACCTGCGTCCCAGCCTGCTTCCCGCCATCTTGCTTTTAAACGACCAGCAAGCCTGCGTTTTGCTGGAGTGGCTGCCCTCCGGAGAAGCCCGCGTGCGTTTGCCCGAGGGGGGAGATTCGGCGCTGGTGCTTAGGCGGGAGGCCCTGGAGGCACAGTACACGGGCGTGGTGTTTTTCATGCGCCCGGTGTTCAAGTTCGACCCGCGCGCACCGGAGACCTCGGCCGTGCGCAGCCGCCACTGGTTTTGGGGGGTGGTGTTTCAAAACTGGCGCCTCTACCGGGACAGCTTGCTGGCGGCCTTGCTGATCAACATCTTTGCCTTGGTCACACCCATCTTCAGCATGACGGTATACGACAGGGTGGTCCCCAACCACGCCGAAGAGACGCTGTGGGTGCTGGCGCTGGGCGCCACGCTGGTATTGATTTTTGACGCAGTACTGCGGATTCTGCGGGGCTACATTCTGGACACGGCAGGCAAGCGCATCGATGTCACCCTGTCCTCCAAAATCATGGAGCGGGTGCTAGGCCTGAAATTGGCCGACCGCCCCGCCTCAGTGGGCTCGTTCGCGGCCAATCTGCGGGCTTTTGAGTCGGTGCGGGACTTTGTTGCCTCTGCCACCATCACCACCCTGGTGGACATTCCATTTGTGTTCATTTTCCTGCTGGTGCTGGTATGGATCTCGCCCTGGCTGCTGCTGCCGCCGCTGGTCTGCATCGTCGTTCTGGTTCTGGCGTCTTTGGTCGTACAGCAAAAAATGCACGAACTGGTAGACCTTACCCAGCGTGCAACAGCCCAGCGCAATGCATCCCTGGTCGAAAGCCTGGTGGGCATTGAAACCATCAAGTTCATGGTGGCAGAAAGCAGCTTCCAACGTAAGTGGGAGCAAGCCACTGTCTTCCTGGCACAGCAGAGCAGCAAACTGAAGCTGCTTTCCAGCTCCATCCTGACCGTCGCCCAGTCTTTGCAGCAGTGGGTGTCGATCACGACCATCATCGCCGGGGTGTATCTGCTGTTCAACCGCGAAGTGAGCATGGGCGGCATCATCGCGGCATCCATGCTGGCGGGTCGGGCCATGGCACCGTTTAGCCAGGTAGTGGGCTTGCTGATGCAGTTTCACCATGCAAAAAACGGCCTGGGCGCGGTAGAAACCCATATGAAAAAAGAGCCCGAACGTCCGGACGGATCGGACTTCATCCACCGCACCAGCTTCCAGGGCGGAATCGAGTTCAAGGGCGTGGACTTCTCGTATCCGGGGCAAGACCAGGCGAGCCTGAGCCGGGTGTCGTTCAAGATCAACCCGGGCGAAAAAGTGGCCTTCATAGGCCGTATCGGCTCCGGCAAATCCACTCTGCAGCGCTTGATGCTGGGCCTGTACCAGCCTACCCATGGCTCGATTTTGGTGGACGGCATAGACGCGCGGCAAATTGACCCCGCCGAGCTGCGCCGCGCCATTGGCTTTGTGCCGCAGGATGTCAACTTATTCTTTGGCTCCCTCAAGGAAAACATCTCCATGGGTGCGCCGTTTGTGAACCACCAGGATATTTTGACGGCCGCCGAAGTCGCCGGCGTCACCGAGTTCGCCCACCGCCATCCACGCGGTTTTGACATGCTGGTTGGCGAACGCGGAGAAACCCTTTCGGGCGGACAGCGGCAGGCCGTAGGCATTGCCCGCGCAGTGCTGAACGACCCGCCCATTTTGTTGCTGGACGAACCCAGCAGCGCCATGGACCACCAAAGTGAAGAGCAATTGAAAACGCGACTGCGCCAGTTCGCCGTGGGTAAAACCATGGTGCTGGTCACCCACCGCACGGCCCTGTTGGAGCTGGTGGACCGCTTGATCGTGATCGACAACGGGCAAATCATGGCCGACGGCCCCAAGGCCCAGGTCGTGGAAGCGCTGCAAAGCGGCCGCATCGGGAGAGCCGCATGAGCGCCGGAACACCCTCCAGCCACCGCATGGTGCAGCTAGCCCAGCGCCTGTACGCGCCCTGCTCCAGAGGCATAGACCGGGCTTCACAGTTGCTACTGGGCAAGGACACATCGAACGACCAGGACTTTGACGCCAACGCAGACTGGGCGATTGCAGAGCAAACGCCGCGCGGTGCCCGCATCATGGTGTGGATCAGCACATTGGCCGTGGTAACGCTCCTGGCCTGGTCCAGCTGGGCCACCCTGGACGAAGTGGCCCGTGGCGAGGGCAAGGTGATTCCATCGCGCCAGGTACAAGTGCTGCAAAGCCTGGACGGAGGCATGGTGTCCGAGATCGCCATCCATGAAGGGCAAAGCGTTAAGGTAGGTGATTTGCTGCTCAAGGTGGACCCCACACGCATGGTGTCCTCGCTGCGCGAAAACCAATCCCAGTACCTGGCATTGCTGGCCAAGTCGGCCCGCTTGAAGGCCCTGGCGGAAGGCTCAAGCTTCATACCGCCGCCCAAGGTGACCGCCGAAGCCCCGGAGATCGCCGAGCAGGAACGCCGCTTGTACGAATCGCGCCGCGCCGAACTGGACGCATCGATGGGCGTTGCGCGCCAACAGTCTGCACAACGCTCGCAGGAGCTGTTGTCTGTCAAAGCGCGCCGTGAACAAGCCAACCAAAGCTACAACCTGACCGCTAAAGAGCTGGAGCTCACGCGGCCCCTGGCCAAATCGGGCGCCGTGTCGGACGTTGAACTGCTGCGTTTGGAACGCGATGTCGCCCGCTACCGGGGGGAACGCGACAGCGCGAATTCAGACATTCCCAGGCTGGAGGCCGCCATTGGGGAGGCCAACCGCAAGATCCAGGAGGTGGACCTGACCTTCCGCAACACAGCCCGCTCCGAGCTGAGCGAAAGCAATGCTAAGTTGAGTGCGCTGTCCGAAGGCAGCACGGCACTGCAAGACAAGGTTAAACAAACCGACATCCGCTCACCGGTGAACGGCACAGTAAAGCAACTCCACGTGAACACCGTGGGCGGTGTTGTGCAGCCAGGAAAAGACCTGGTGGAAATCGTGCCCTCCGACGATGCTTTGCTACTGGAGGCGCGTGTGCAGCCGCGCGACATCGCCTTCCTGCACCCGGGCCAGAAGGCCATGGTCAAATTCACCGCTTACGACTTCGCCACATACGGCGGACTGGAAGCCACCCTGGAGCACATCAGCGCAGACACCGTGGTGGACGAAAAGGGCAATGCCTTCTTCCTGGTGCGTGTACGCACCCTATCAACCAATTTGGGCCCAGGCAAGCTGCCCATCATTCCTGGCATGGTGGCTGAGGTCGATATCCTGACGGGCGAAAAAACCGTGCTCTCCTACCTACTCAAACCCATACTGCGTGCCAAAGCCAACGCCCTGACCGAACGATGAACGATTCCGGATACCTTGTTTTCATCAGTCACGACGCGGGCCTGCTCCAACACTGGCAAAACGCCTTCGGCAGCAGCCAAAGCACATTTCTGACGCAACTCTCAGACCTGCCGAGCAGCGCGCAGCCAACCGACACCACGGTTTGGCTAGATACCGCACTGCCACAGCTTCCTGCCTGGGGCGATGCGTTTTGGCGCACCAAGTTACAACACTACCGGATCGTGTGCGCCAGCTCCAACCCCAAAGATGCGGAGGCCATAGCGGCGCTGGATATGGGTTGCAGCGGCTATTGCCAGGCATTTGCACCCGCAGACACATTGCAGCAGATCCAAAAGGTCGTCACCGCAGGCCACATCTGGGTAGGCAAAGAGCTGATGCAACAGCTGCTAGCCAACGCCAACCGCGTAGCCAGCCAACGGCCCGCCCCACCAGACAACTGGAGCCCCATGCTGACCGCGCGGGAGCGCGAGGTCGCCGTGCTGGTAGCGCAAGGCGCCTCCAACAAAGCCATTGCCCAGAGCTGCAACATCTCCGAGCGCACCGTCAAAGCCCACCTCGCGGCAATATTTGAAAAAATGAACCTGACAGACCGCCTACAGGTCGCGCTCAGGGTGCATGGCATCAGCTAAATTTAGATAAAACAGGCCTCTAGCGCAGGTATTACCTGCGCGTGCAGCTATAAATAATATAGCAAACACCATCCTGTGCATCGTCAGTGAATAAATTCACGAATCACCGAGAAAAGTCGGCCGAACAGCCCTCACCCTGTACCTAAGGCCAATACCGGGAGAGGCATCCACCGCATAGCATTCAGACACCTTATTTTTTGAATGCAAAGCACCTCCATGGCAACCTCCCAAGTCTCAGCACAAGCCCGTGGCATCGTCGTCCTTCTGGAGGGCCAAGCGTGGGTCGTAGATGCTTCAGGGCAGCGCGTGCTGCTGAAGGTGGGAGATGAAGTCAAAGAAGGCCAAGTGGTCATTACCGACAACGGTGCGCACCTGGAGCTGGCACTGCCCCACGGTGACCCGATCACGATCACCGCCGCCCGTGAACTGCTGATTGACGCGAACCTGCTGGGTACCGCGCCCACCGACCCCACCGAGGCGGTCCTGAAAGACCTGAACAGCGGCGCCGACCAGGTCACCAAAATCATCCAGTCAGGCGGAGATTTGTCCACCGAATTGGACCCCACCGCTGCGGGCTTGACCGGCGGTGATGCCAACGGTACGCACGGCTTTGTACAGCTTCTGCGCATCACGGAAAGCCTGGATTCGTTGAACCTGGATCGCTCTGCCGTGGCGTCCGATACGCAGCAAATTCTGCCAACCCATCCCTTGGTTAACGCAACCACAAACACCAGCGGAATCGTCGCCTCCATCACACTAGACAGCATCACCGGGGATTCCGTCGTCAACAGCAGCGAGGCCGCTGGCTCCGTCGCTATCACCGGCACAGTCGGTGGCAATGCCCATGCCGGAGATACCGTCACCTTGACGATAGGGACGCAAACCTTCACCGGCCAGGTGGATTCCAATTTGCATTTCAGCGTAACCGTATCCGGCGCTTTGCTGGCCAGCAATAGTAGCGTCAGTGCATCCGTCACCACCACCGATGCGGCAGGCAACACAGCCAGCGCCAACGGTGCTGCCAGCTACACCACCGACACCAGTGCCCCAACGTTTACGAGCCAAAACTTCTCCTACGCGGAAAACCAGGTCGCTGGCGCCACCGTGGCAACTCTGGTGGCCAGCGACAACACGGCCGTCACCAACTACCGTTTCACCGAAACAGGCACCAACACCAGCGCCGATGGCTTCTACACTGTCAGCAACACCGGTGTCATCACCCTGACCGCCGCCGGAGCCGCCTCCGCTGCCAACGACTTTGAGACCCCTTCTAACAGCCATAGCTACAGCCTCACGGCGGTCGATGCCGCAGGCAACAGCTCTAGCGCCACCATCACCCTCAATGAGACGGATGTGGTGGAGACCACGCCAGATACCACCGCTCCGGTGGTCAACGCCCAGTCCTTCAACTACGCCGAGAACACCGCCGCCGATACCACGATTGCCACTGTCGCCGCCAGCGACAACACGGCCGTCACCGGCTTCAGCTTTACCGGCGGCCAAACCGCCAACGGCGTGAGCACCAGCTCCGACGGTCTGTACCAGATCAACACCAGCACCGGTGCAATTTCTCTGACCGCCAACGGAGCGGCCTCCGCCGCCAACGATTTCGAGCAGGGCCCCAACGGCCACGCCTACAGCGTGACCGTGGTCGATGCCGCAGGCAACAGCTCCACGGCCACCATCACGCTCAACGAGACGGATGTGGTGGAGACCACACCAGATACCACCGCTCCGGTGGTC
>JAPLPK010000032.1 GCA_026400275.1 Burkholderiales bacterium | reverse complement strand
GCCCAACCGCGGCAAGCGCAGCTTCACCGCCTTCATCCACTGGAACGCCGACACCACGCCCACCCCGCTACCGGTGAACGTGCAGGGCGTGCTGGCGCTGTCGGATACGCGTGAAGAGGTGGGCGGCTTCCAGTGCATTCCCGAGCTGTTCGAGCACCTGGAGTCCTGGCGCCAGCAGGCCCCCAAGGACCGCAACCCCTGGCGCCCCGACCTGGCCAGCGTGCCCTGGCAGCCGCGCTTCATCCCGCTGCAGGCGGGCGATCTGCTGATCTTCAACAGCCTGCTGGCCCACGGCATACGGCCCAACACCTCGGCCCAGGATGTGCGGCTGGCGCAGTACATCTCGTTCGCGCCGGCTGATACGCAGAACGCCGCGCTGCGCGAGGAGCGCGTCACGTCTTGGCGCAACTGCGAGGCGACCAAGGGCTATGCATTTCCGGGAGACCCGCGCGGCTGGGAGCAGACACGTTATCCGCGAGCAGAGCTGAGCGCGCTGGGCGAGAAGATTCTGGGCTTGCGCAGCTACTGACGTGGCAGGCTGCGCGGGGGGGCGGGCGGTGGTCCCCTCCATAGAAGTCGAACCTGTACTTAGCACTTAGGAGGCACTCGTTCTATCCATTGAACTACACAAGAGGTGCCGGGATGGTGGGGCCTGGCACGGGCGGCTTCGGCTCAGTCGTAGGTCAGCGTAAAGATCAGGTCGATCGCGCTTTGTTCGCCGGTCTGGCCGCGCAGGGTGAAGCGTTTGCTCAGGTCGTAAAAGATATAGAGCGTGCCCAGCGTGCCGGCCAGGCTGTGCTCGTAGGCCACGTAGAAGTCGCGCGACAGGCGTTTGCCGAAGGTGACGGCTGCGGCCGTGGTGGTGCCGTCGGTTTTGGTGCCGCTGCCGCTGAATGAGAGTTCGTCCAGGCCCAGTGCGGACGCCAGGCCGCCTGAAATACCCTTGCCATTGCCGCCCAGCAGAGCCAGCGCGGCTTGCTGTAGTACCGCAGCTTCGGCTCCACCGTTGGCCGCACTGCGGCCCAGCACCAGCCAGGCCAGCTTTTCAGCGTCGGACAGGTCGGAGTCGGAATACAGCCGCACCCGCGGCGCCAGGGCGGTGCCGGTGATCTGCACGCCTACGCGCACGCTGAGGTTGGGGCGGATCGCCAGCACGTCCAGCGAGGGGTTGTCGTAGGGGCCGTTGAACCGCAGGATGCCTTCCTCAATATCCAGGTTCTGGCTGTAGGCGCGGTAGCTGCCGCGCACGGTGCGCAGCTCGCCGGTGACGCGCGGGCCGGCCAGCGTAGGCCCGGCGCGCAGCTTGAGCTGGCCGGTCAGCCGGGTGTCCAGGCCGCGCCCGACCAGGCGGAAGTCGTTGCCCAGGTCCAGGTCCAGCGTGATGTCAGGAGTGTTCTTGGATGCGGTGGGCGTGGCCGCTGTGGTGGCTGTGGCCCCGGTGCTGCGGGTGCGCACGACCACATCGCCGCCGAGGCTGGGGGCGGTTTCATCGGGCAGGATGAACAGGGCCTGGTCGGCCTTCACTGCGCCCTGCAGGCTGAGCTTGCCTTGTTCCAGATGGGCTTGCAGTTTGCCGGAGACCGACAGGCGCCGGTCGGCCCGGGCAGAGACGCGCAGGGCCTGCGCCTGGGCTTGCAGGTCCAGCTGGATGCCAACCGGAGCCACGCTGGACCAACGTGCGAAGCCGGTGGCGGTCAACGTACCGCCGTCGTTCGTTGCGGGAGCACCGGTGCCGCCGGTGGGGGCGCCGCGTAGGCTGAATTCATTGATGTTCAGGCGCTGGCCTTCCAGCGTGGCGCGGAAGCGGCCGTCGCGTAGCTCTATGCCTTCCACCACCGAGCGCAGCGCCAGGTCGTCGGCCTGCAGCGTGCCCGTCCATTGCGGTGCCTGGCGGGTGCCGCTGAGGCTGGCGTTGGCGGCCAGCGTGCCGCGCATGCGCCAGCCGGGCGGGGCTAGTACCGACCAGATGCCGACCCGGGGCAGCTCTGCACGTACGCTGCCGCTCAGCGGCGCGTCGGCAGGCCAGGTCCAGCCGCTATCGCTGTTGTTGATTTGCGTGCCGAGGTTGGCCTCGATCTGGCCGGCGCGTTCGCTGTCCCAGCGCAGGCTGGCGCGCATCTGGTTGCCATTGCTGCGCAGGCCCACGCTGGCGGTGCGGATGCCGGCGCTGATGGTGCTGGCCGTGCTGGCGGTGCCAGCGCGTGCGGGGCTGGTGTCGTCACCGGTTTGCAGCAGGATGTCGCCACTGCGCCGGCTGAGGTTGGCGCTGATCTGTAGGGTCTGGGCGGCCTGGATGTCCCAGTCTCCGTCCAGCACCAGGTCGCCCTTCAGCCCCAGCTGCGCCAGTTGGCCGCTGCTGGCGGCCAGGGTTTCCAGCCAGCCCATGGTGATGCCTTGCACGCTGCCCTGGGTGCGCAGCCGGGTGTGCGCGCCATCCTGGAACCAGGCCACGGGCTGCCAGCTGATGCGTGCGCTGCCTGGTGCCGGGCCGGTCAGGCTGGCGGTGCCGGCGGCGGCGTCCAGTGCCGTAGTGCCGGCGCTACGGGTCAGTTTCAGGGCCAGTGGTTGGTCCAGCTGCAGCCGCCACGGTCCGGGCCGCGTGCTGTCCTGCAGTTGCAGCACCAGGCTGGCAATGCGGGCCTGCCACTGGCTGGAGGCGGAAAGATCGGCGCTGGCGCGGCTGTCCAGCTTCAGCTGCTGGGTGCCGGTAGTCAGCTCGGCCTGCAGTTGCAGGTCCATTGCGTGCAGCCTGCCGGACAGGTCCAGCTTGCCATTGCGCAGCACGATGGGTTCGCCGCTGGCGGGGCGCAGCTCCAGCGTGGGCACGCTCAGCTGGGCTTGCAGGCCCAACCCATTAACGCCTGATTTTTGTGTAGATCCTGTGGGGTTGGCCCAGCCGCCAGTCCAGTGGCCGCTCAGGTCGGCCTGGCCCTTGATGGCCAGGTTTTGCAGGCGGGTGGCAAGGCCGGGCAGGCGGGCTAGCCACCGGGTGGTGGACAACGCGTCGGTCACGTGCAGGCTGACATCGCCTGCCCCTTGCTGGGCGCTGATGTTGCCTTGCAGGTCGGCCTTGGCGCCGGGCAGGCGCAGCTGCAGTTGTCCTTTGGTGGCGCGGCTGGCCAGAGCTACATCGAGTTGGCCTTGCAGTTGCGCGTCGTCGGTCTGTAACTGTAAGGTGGACAAGCTGAGCGTGCCCTGGGCCCAGCGGCCCACGGCCCGGGCCTGCTGTATGCGCAGGCCGTTCAGGGCCGAGCGTGCGGGCGCTGCGCCGGCGGGCTGCACGGCGGCGGTGAAGCTGATGGTGGCGCTGCGGCTTTGGGCGCTAAGCTGGCCGTTCAGCGGGGCTGGGTCCAGCTGGGTATATATGGCTGAGGGGTTGATACGTTGCAGCTCGGCCTGGGCGGTCCAGTCGTTGCTGGCCGTGCCGTCCAAATGGTTTTGCAAATGACCTTGTAGATGCAGGCTGCCCTGGCCGAGCTGGGCGGTCAGCGACTGCACCACCCAGGCGCCCTGTTGAAACTGCAGTTGGGCGCGCGCGCTGTCTACCGGAATTCGGTTTTTGTCCCAGGGGCCGCTGAGGCGGTTGTCCACGGCTGCGCTGGCGTTCCAGCGGCTGCCTGTTGGTGTGCCGGACGCATCGGGCATGACCTGGGCGGTGCCACTCAAACGGGTTTGCGGCGCGTCGGGCCAGAGTGCGGCGAGGTTGAGGTCCTGAAACTTGGCCTCGGCCTGGTGCAGTGGTTGCTCTGCCCAGGGGCGTACTTGCGCTGTCACGGTGGCTTGCAAGGGCTGTTGGGCTGCCTTGTCTGGGGTCAGCTGGGCCCGTACTTCCAGCTGGGCATCCTGGCCGGCCAAGGGGCCTTGGGCAGAGGCGCTTGCAGCGATGTGCAAAGGAGTTTTGCTACCCGGAATACTGGTTTCAACCTGGCCTTCTACCTTTGCGTCCAAGGCCATGGGGCTGTGTGCTTGTAGTTGGGCTTGCCCGCTGTATTGGCCGGATGCGATGTGCAGGCTGTCCAGCTTCAGTTGGTGCTGGCTGCCGTCATAACGGTAGCGGCCTGCCAGGTTGCTGGCCAGCAGAGCGGGCGGGCCAGTCCATTGCAGGTCATTTACCGCAAACACCACATCCAGCTGCAGCGGCAGGACCACCTCGGTCAGCGGTTTGCTGGGGCTGGTAGAAGGGGCTTGCGTAATGCGCAGCTGGGCCACGCGCAGCTGGCTGAGGTTTAGCTTGCGCTGCAGCAGGTGCTGGATCTGCCATTCCACCGCGATGTCTTGCGCGTCTATGGTGATGTCTGGGCTTTGGTAATGCAGGCTGCCGATGTGGCCGCCCTGGCGCACCGAGCCGCTGACGTCGCGCGCTTGCAGCGAATGGCCTGCGGGCAGATAAGGTGCCACGCGGTCCAGGACCGTAGCCAGCGAGGTGCCGCTACCCAGCCAGAGCCAGAGCCCACCCGCCAGGGCTGCCACCAGGGCCAGCAGAACCAAGGGTGCGCCCAGCATCCATAGCAGGCTCTTGCGTGAAGGTCGCCAGATCGCCATCAGAAGCTGAACCCCACGCTCAGGTGTAGCCGCATCTTGTGGGTGGCCAGGCCGTAGGCCAGGTCGATCTGCACCGGGCCGACCGGGCTGCGCCAGCGCACGCCGGCGCCAACGCCGACCTTGGTTTCCAGCGAGCCGATGGTGTTAGCTACCGCACCGGCGTCGGCGAACACCGCGCTTTCCCACTCGGTAGTGCGGCCGTTGTAGACGATGGGCCGCTGCCATTCCAGGCTGCCGGAGGCCATGTAGCGCCCGGCGCTGACCGTGCCGTCTGCGGCCACGATGCCGATGCTGTGGTAGCTGTAGCCGCGCACGGTGGTGTCGCCACCGGTTAGGAACTCTTGTGTGCTGGGCACGTTGGCGCTGGCCTTGGCCACCACGGCACCGCCTTCGGCCCGCATGGCCAGTCGGCCCAGGCGCATGGACGGGCCATCTACCGGCAACAGGCGGCTCAGCGGGAAGTAGGCCAGCCAGCGGTTCAGCACCCGGGTGAAGGGCTGGCGGTCGTTGCCCAAGGTCAGGCCCTGGCCCAGTTCCACGGCCACGCCGTAGCCCGATGTGGGGGTGCGGATGTCGTCAAAGTTGCGTTGCGTCCAGGCGTAGTTGGCACTGATGGCGCTGGCTGTGCTTTGCGGCTCGGAGTCGGTAGTCGTGCTCGTCTGGTCGTACTGCAGGTAGATGTTGCGGTCGATGTGGTCGTTGATCTGTGTGCGGCCGGCGCGCAGGCGTTGGCTGTTGGTCACGGTGCCGCTGAGGTCTTCGCGTTCCAGCTGGGCGGAAGTGACCCAGCGCCAGCTGCGCTCGTCAGGGTGCGAGGTGAACTCGGTGCCCAGCGTTTGGGTCTTGTGGTCCAGCGATAGCTTGGAGACGCCGCGCCAGCCAATCCAAGGGAGTTGGTGGTGCGTGTGCTCGGCGGATATGCGGGGCCCGCTGTCGGTGCTGAAGCCCACGCCTAGCACTAGCTTTTGCAGCTTGGCCTCGCGCAGCTGCGCAACCACCGGCGCAGCGGCAGGGTCGCCGGTGGTGTCCAGTGTGAGAAAGACCGAATCGAAATAGCCGCTGTCGGCCAGGCGTTGCTGGGCCTGCAGCAGCTGTGCCTGGGTGTAGTCGGAGCCGGTGGGCAGTTGGGCCAGGTTGCGCACCAGGTTGGCGTCGTAGCGCTCCAGGCCACGCACCTCCATGGCGCCAAACCGGTATGCCGGGCCTGAGGCCAGGGTGACCTCCAGGCGTGCCTGGTGGGTGTCGGGGTCGATGTCGGCCAGGCTGTTCTGGATTTCACCGGTGGGAAAGCGCTGCGCGGTCAGGCTGCGCAGAGCCTGGGTTTTGGCGTCGTCCCAGCCGTCCTGGGTGAAGGTGTCGCCGGGGTGCAGTTGCCAGTCTGCGCGTATGCTTTCGCGCATCGGCGCGCTGTCCGGGTCGTCGGCCAGCGGGCCGCTGAAGGCTATGTGGACCTCACTGATGCGGGTCGGCTCGCCCGGGTCCACGGTCAGCACCACTTCGACCGGGGCCGTGGGACTTTGTGGTGTGTCTTCCGTGGTCAGCGTGACCGTAGGTGCAAAGTAGCCGCGCGTCGCCAGCAGGTCGCGGGTATTGCGCTCCGCGGCTTGCAGCAGGCGCGTGAGTTCGGTGGCGTCCAGGTCTGTCAGGCTGCGGTAGCGCTGCAACTCCAGGTGGCGCGTGAGCATGTCAGTCAGATTGGCTGGTGCGTTGATGCGCAGGTCAAAAGCCGATTTGGCAGGGGTTTGGGCCCATGCAGCAGTCCCTGCAAAAGCCCACGCCCAAAGGCTGATCCATATAACTTTGCGCAGCATCCGATTACTTGGAAAGCAAGCGCATGGCTTCTTCTAGGCCTTTGAGCGTCAGGGGGAACATGCGTTGGCCCATCAGTTGCTGGACGATGGCGATGCTTTGGCGGTATTGCCACAGGCCTTGCGGTTCTGGGTTGATCCAGGCGAACTGTGGGAAGGCGCGCGTCAGGCGTTGCAGCCATTCGGCTCCTGCTTCTTCGTTGTTGTATTCCACGCTGCCGCCGGGCTGCAGGATTTCATACGGGCTCATGGTCGCATCGCCGATGAAGATCAGTTTGTAGTCTTTGTTGTATTTGTGCAGGACGTCCCAGGTGGCAAATTTCTCGCTGTAGCGGCGGCGGTTGTGCTTCCACATGAAGTCGTACACACAGTTGTGGAAGTAGTAAAACTCCAGGTGTTTGAACTCGCTTTTGCTGGCGCTGAAGAGTTCCTCCACCCGTTGCACATGCTCGTCCATGCTGCCGCCCACATCCATCAGCAGCAGCACTTTCACGTTGTTGTGGCGCTCCGGCACCATCTTGATGTCCAGGAAGCCGGCGTTGGCCGCGGTGCTGCGTATGGTGTCGGGCAGGTCCAGCTCGTCGGCATGGCCTTCGCGGGCGAACTTGCGCAGGCGGCGCAGCGCCACCTTGATGTTGCGCGTGCCCAACTCCTGCTGGTCGTCGTAGTCTTTGAAGGCGCGCTGGTCCCATACTTTCACCGCGCTTTTGTGGCGGCTCTTTTCCTGACCTATGCGTATGCCTTCGGGGTTGTAGCCATTGGCGCCAAAGGGGCTGGTGCCGCCGGTGCCTATCCATTTGCTGCCGCCTTCGTGGCGTTCCTTCTGCTCTTCGAACCGCTTTTTGAGCGTTTCCATCAGCGCGTCCCAGCCCATTTTTTCGATCTGGGCTTTTTCTTCGGGGCTGAGGTCCAGCTCCAGATTTTTGCGCAGCCAATCCAGCGGGATCTCTTGCGTGAAGTCGGCCACCATCTCCACCCCCTTGAAGTAGGCGGCAAAAGCCTGGTCGAACTTGTCGTAGTGCTTTTCGTCCTTGATGAGGGTGGTGCGGCTGAGGTAGTAGAAGTCGTCAATGGAGGTGCCGTCTTCGCTGGCCGGACCGACAACACCCGCCTTTAGCGCTTCCAGCAGGCTCAGGTATTCCTTGACGGAGACCGGAAGCTTGGCGGAACGCAGGGTGTAGAAGAAGTCGATCAGCATGGTGGCGGCAAGCAGGCTCAGGGGCGTGGCTTGTCCAGCAGATGCAGCAGTTGCGCTTTGACTTCGGGCCATTCGCCGCTGCGCAGGCTGTACATCACGGTGTCCCGGATGGTGCCGTCGCGCCGCACCGCATGGCCACGGATGACGCCGTCTTTCTTGGCGCCCAGGCGTTCGATAGCGGCTTGCGAAGCGAAGTTGAAGTTGTCGGTGCGCCAACCCACGACATGGCAGCCCAGGGTTTCAAATGCATGCGTCAGCAACAGCAGTTTGGCCGTGGTGTTGACGTGGCTGCGCTGGCTGCTTTTGCCATACCAGGTGTAGCCAATTTCTACGCGCTTCACGGCTGGCAGGATGTCGTGGTAGCTGCTGGACCCTAGCACGCGGCCGGTGGTTTCGTCCTTGACTACGAATGCGAAGCGGTTGCCATCGGCACGCATCTTCAGGGCGGCCTCAATATAGGCACGGGTGTTCTCGGGTTCGGGCACCGAGGTGACGCGGATGTTCCAAAGCTCGCCGTCGGCTGCGGCGGCTTGCAGGCCGCTTTCGTGATGCAGCTCCATGGGTTCCAGCAAGACACCGCGGGCACGTAGATTGACGGCTTGTACAAAACTCATTCCAAAACTCCTACTGTGGATGGCAAGGTTAGCGGTTGCGCTGGTTCATGAACACCAGCTTTTCAAATAGGCTTACATCCTGCTCGTTTTTCAGCAGGGCTCCTACCAGCGGCGGCACGGAAACCTTCTGGTCCTGGCTGTGCAGTGCCTCTGCTGAAATGTCTTCGGCGACCAGCAGCTTGAGCCAGTCCAGCAGCTCGGATGTGGATGGT
This sequence comes from Burkholderiales bacterium, assembly GCA_026400275.1. Lineage (GTDB taxonomy): Bacteria > Pseudomonadota > Gammaproteobacteria > Burkholderiales > Burkholderiaceae_C > Rhodoferax_B. The sequence goes on along the minus strand of JAPLPK010000032.1, from coordinate 28,533 downwards.
TTCTTTTTCAGACCTGGCAGGTTACGCACGTCGTAAAAGGTGTTCATGGCCGCAGCCAGCAGCTCTCTCTTGAGGTCGGGGAAGTGCACATCCACGATCTTCTGCATGGTGCCGGCATCTGGGAACTGGATGTAGTGGAAGAAGCAGCGCCGCAGGAAGGCGTCGGGCAGCTCCTTCTCGTTGTTGGATGTAATGAACACCAGCGGGCGGTTCTTGGCACGGATGAGCTCCCTCGTTTCATAGCAGTAGAACTCCATGCGGTCGATTTCGCGCAGCAAGTCATTCGGGAACTCGATGTCCGCTTTGTCGATTTCGTCGATCAGCAGGGCCACCGGCTCGTCTGCGGTAAAGGCCTGCCACAGCACCCCCTTGACGATGTAGTTGTGGATGTCCTTGACCCGCGCGTCGCCCAGTTGCGAATCACGCAACCGGCTGACGGCATCGTATTCATACAAACCCTGTTGCGCTTTGGTGGTGGATTTGATGTGCCATTGCAGCAAGGGCATACCCAAAGCGGAGGCGACTTCCTCGGCCAGCATGGTCTTGCCTGTGCCGGGTTCGCCCTTGACCAAGAGCGGCCGTTTGAGCGTGGCCGCCGCGTTGACTGCCAACATCAAATCCTGGGTAGCAACGTAATTGTTGGAGCCTTGAAACTTCATGGTGGTAGGGGTAAAGGAGGGTAGGGTGATTGAATTGCCGACGCATATAATCCGCGCACGTCGGCGAGCTTGATGATCAAGCTCGTTTCTCCCCCAGATTGTGCGCGCAAAAAATGAATAAATTATTGACCACGGTGTTGACGTTTGCAGTAGCTTCGGTGGGCACTCTGGCGAGTGCGCAAGACATTGTGGGAGATGCCAAAGCGGGGCACGCCAAGGTGGATATGTGCATTGGCTGCCACGGTATCAAGGGCTACCAGGCCAGCTTCCCTGAAGTGCACAAGGTACCCATGATTTCCGGGCAGGGCGCTAAGTACATCATCTCAGCGTTGAGCGCCTACAAGAAGGGCGACCGCAAACATCCCACCATGCGCGGCATTGCCGATTCGCTCAGCGACCAGGACATGGCGGACGTGGCGGCCTACTACAGTACCCTGGGTGTGGTGGAGGGCGCAGCGCTGCCGGCCAAGCCTACCGTGCAGCCCTCTGCCCAGGTAGCAGCATTGCTGACCAAGGGTGCTTGCGTATCCTGCCACGGTGACAACTTCTCCAAGCCCATCGACCCCAGCTACCCCAAGATTGCGGGCCAGCATGCGGACTACCTCTATGTGGCTTTGAAGTCGTACAAGACCGAGGGAAATCCCTTGGTGGGTCGCGGCAACGCGATCATGGGTGGTGTGGCCAAGCAGTTTTCTAACGCCGAATTGAAGGCCTTGGCTTCTTACGTGCACTCGCTGGACGGCGAGCTGAAGGTCGTGCCGCAGTCGCGCTTCCGTTAAGCCTGCCTAGAGCACAAAAAAGCCCGCTGTTGCGGGCTTTTTTGATGGTTGCTGAAAATGGTGTCGTGCTGTGCCCAGGACTTCAGTCCCGGGTTGCCTGGCGCTGCACACAAGCGATATAGGCCTCACCATCAGGAGGGCGGCCGGCGCGCTGGCTTTCCCACAGCATCTGGCCCAGGCAGTCCATGGTTTCGTGGTGCGCCGCGTGCAGCGAGTCGCGCCGCCGCGTCAGCAACTCGACCGCTTGGCGTATGCCGCGCGGCTGGTCGATGGAGCATTGCTCGCTGATCGACAAGTGCATGGACAGGTGCAGAAAGGGGTTGGTGGCGCCGGCTTCCAGGTCGTAATTGCGGACCAGGGCGGCATCCAGATCCTGCAGGTCTGCATGGTATTCAGGATGCTCGTCCATCCATTGGCTTGCTATTGTTTCGATAGCTTCTAGCGCTTGACCTGTCTTCGCCTTGGCGTAAACAGTACAGAAAAATCGGCGGACATCGGCTTGCGAGGGATTGAACATGGAGCCAAGCCTACCACGGCCAAACCGAGGTCTTTTTCCCTTTCCTAAAAGCCACCACCTTGTCCAGGAGCTCTGCTGACCACTGTCGGCTATGTCTGCGCAAGGGCTCCTTTGGACTAACGGGGTGTGTTGGATACGCGCAACTTCGCGGTGTCGTCGCTGCTGTTGTCCGTGACGTTTGTGGCGGCGTGGAGGGCGTTGCGCTTTGCCACAATTTTCCTGATGTTGGGTATGCTATTTACCGGTAAACAGCTGCTGCAAGGCACTGTAAAGTAGGTGCTGCAGTTGTATGAATATGCCGCAAGGATGAGGCTTGTATACGGTTGAGCCAAGGGAAATTCGCTAGTTCCCCGTGTAAAAGTGCCTTGCTCTCTGCATGGCTATGGAATTAAATGGTTACATCTGTTACTTAAATACCTGATTCCATCTCCGGAGATACCATGGACCAGACGGGGCGCCTCTACAAAATCGACCAGCTTCTGCGCCAACACAAGGTCATCAGCTTCGCCGCACTGCAGGCTGAATTGAAAGTATCCCGTGCAACGCTCAAGCGTGATCTGGATGACCTGCGCAAACGGCTGAAATTGCCCATCGAATGGAGCCGCGCTGCGGGCGGCTACCGGCTTGCGGCGCTGCAGGAGCCCAGAACCAGTGCCCACGAGTTACCGGGCCTATGGTTTTCGCCGGCTGAGATCCAGGCCTTGTTGACTTTGCAGCATCTGTTGGCCTGCCTGGATACCGGGGGGCTGATACTCAACCCCGTGTCCGAGGCCGAACGTTTGACGGCCCTCTTGCAAAGCGACAACGTGGAGCTGCAGGAGCTGCGCCATCGCGTGCGCATCGTCGGGCTGGAGCGCGAACCGATCACGCCGCGCTACTTTGAGCGGGTGGGCCAGGCCCTGGTGCGGCGCAAGCGCTTGCTGCTGACCTATACCAAGGGCGATCTCACGCTGGAGGGTTGCGAGGTTTCGCCTCTGCGTATGGTGTCCTACCAGGGTATCTGGTACCTGGAGGTGTGGTGCCATGGCCATAGCGAGCTGCATAGCGTAGAAGTGGCGGCCATCACCGATGTGCAGGTCTTGGGCACCGGCGCGGTGGACATGGGCGCGGACAAGCTGGATGCGGCTTTTGGCCCGCTGTACGGCATTTACCCCAGCGGCAGGGTGCGTTGGGCGCGGCTGCAGTTTGGCGCAGAGCATGCGGCGGCAGCTGCGCACCTGCAGTGGCATTCGCAGCAGCAGGGTCGCGTGCAGCAGGACGGCAGCTACCTGCTGCGCGTGCCTTACATGGACCACCGGGAGCTGATGGGCGACATCCTGCGCCATGGCGCACGCTGCGTGGTGTTGGGCCCGGCCAGCCTGCGCCAGGCGCTGGCCGACGAGGTGGCCAAGATGGCCGCCGCGTACCAGGCGGTTGCACCGCTGGATGAGCCCGAGGTGGTCGAGTAAAACAGTCCGGGCCTCAGTGCCCCCGGGTTTGGGCGCGGCGTTGCGCCTGCTCCTCCCGCTCCTGGGCCATTTGCTCCTCTAGCTGCTGGCGGCCTTCGGTGGCCACGGCGATCAGCTTGTTGCGGTCTTTGCGGTGCGGGTACATCTGCTCGAACAGCGCGATGTTGTGCCGCCGAAAGCGCATGGCCTGCTGCCGTGCCTCGTGCGGCGGGTAACCCACCAGCTCCAGCACCGAACGCGCGCTGCGCAGGCTGGACTCGAACAATTCACGCTCCACCCGCTGCACCCCCCGGTCGCGCAGCGCGTACCAGTGGGGCACGTCGCGGGCCCGGGCGACGATCTCCAGGTTGGGGAAATGCTCCCGTGCGATGTCCACAATCTTCAGGCTCTGCGCTTTGTCGTCCACTGCCACGACCAGGATCTTGGCGGTGGCTGCGCCCGACAGGCGCAGCAGGTCTAGCCGGGTGGCGTCGCCGTAGAACACGCGAAAGCCGAACTGGCGGATGGTCTCCACCATTTCCGCGTCGTGGTCCAGCACGGTGGCGCCTATGCCCTCGGCCAGCAGCATGCGGCCCACGATCTGGCCATAGCGGCCAAAGCCGGCAATGATGATGGGCGCTTCTTGCTGCTCGGCCAGCTCTTCCAGCTGCGGCCCGCCGCGCTGCGCCAGGCGCGGCAGCAGCAGCTTGTCGATGGCCAGCAGCAACAGCGGGCTGACCAGCATCGACACCGCTACCGAGCCAATCAGCAGGGACGAGGTCTGCGCTGAAAACACCTGGGCCGCCGTGGCGGTCTGGAACACCACGAAGGCGAACTCACCGCCCTGCGCCAGCAGCACGGTAAACACCGGCCGCTCCTGGAAGGGCACGCCCATGGCCTTGGCAATGGCGTAGATCACCAGCAGCTTGGCCAGCAGAAAACCGGCCACGATGGCCGCCATCAGCCCCGGCGAACGCAGCAGCACGCCAAAGTCCACGCTCATGCCCACGGCAATGGAGAACAGGCCCAGAAGCAGGCCCTTGAAGGGCTCGATGTCGGTCTCCAGCTCGCGCCGGTACTCGCTCTCGGCCAGCAGCACGCCGGCCAGAAAGGCCCCCAGCGCCATCGATAGACCCACCGACAGCATCAGCGAGGCAATGCCCACCACCAGCAGCAAGGCCGCTGCGGTGAATATTTCGGGCGTCTTGCTGCGCGCTATCCAGCGGAACAGCGGGCGCAGCAACAGCCGGCCCCCCAGCACAATGCCCGCGATGACTGCTATTGTTTTGAGAGCTGCCAGCGCAGGTGATGTATGCGCTAGCGCGTCATTTTCTTCGGAAATAGTGCCCAGCAGCGGCAGCAGCGCCAGAATGGGAATGGCGGCCACGTCCTGGAACAGCAGGATGGAAAACCCCGCCTGGCCACTGCGTGTGGGCAGCAGATTGCGCTCGCCAAATACCTGCAGCGCAATCGCCGTGCTGGACAGGGCCAGTCCCAGCGCCGCCACCAGGGCGATGCGCCAGGGTGCGCCGGCGGCCATGCCGCCCAGCAGGATCACCACCGCGCAGCCCAGCACCTGGGCCGAGCCCCAGCCGAAGATGGGGCGGCGCAGGCTCCATAGGCGCTTGGGTTCCAGCTCCAGGCCGATGAGGAACAGCATCAGCACCACGCCAAATTCGGCGAAATGCAGGATGTCCTGCACCTCGGTCACCAGGCCCAGACCCCAGGGCCCGATGACGATGCCGGCGGCCAGGTAGCCAATGATGGAGCCCAGGCCCAGGGCCTTGCTTAGCGGCACGGCGATGACCGCCGCGCTCAGGTAGACAAAGCTGTTGATCAGCCAGGAGGGAGCGTGTTCCATGGGGTGTCAGATGTCCGTTGCGGCTTCGGGCCAATGGGGGTAGTGCTGTAGTCGCTGGCGGAACTGCGCGATATGCGCCAGCACCTCTTGCTTACCCGCACTGTGCGCGCTGTGCAGCACCAGCGGCGGCAGAAAGCGCATGCCGCACAGCGCGGCGGTGTGCTGGTAGGGCGGCAGGAAGGCATCGAAATCCGTCGCCTGCTTGCCGTTGGCCTGGTGGGGTTGGTAAGTGCCCTCCTGCCCGCCGGTGGTCAGCACCAGCCACAGTGACTTGCCACGCAGCGCCGTGCCGGGGGTGCCTTGGGGCGCTGTCTCGTCGGTTTCGGCGGACACCACACCATAGGCCCAGCCGTAGGTCAGCACCTCGTCAAACCACAGTTTTTGCAGCGCGGGCATGGAATACCACTGGATGGGGTGCAGCAACACCAGCAGGTCGGCCGCCTCCACGCGGGCCTGCTCAGCCGCCACGTCGATGCTGTAGTCGGGGTAGTTGGCGTACAGGTCCTGCACCTCCAGGTGCTGGCCGTCTGCGGTGTCGGCCAGGGCCCGGGCCGTGTCCAGCAGGCGCTGGTTGACGTGCGAGGCGCGCCAGTTCGGGTGGGCAGCCAGCAGGTAGATGCGCGGTGGGGCGTCGTCGGGGCGCGCTGCGTCGGCTGGATGGGGGTGGGAACTGGCTTCGTGCATGCCGCTAACATAGCAAATTCTCAACCAGGAGTTCTCCATGCCCATCGTCGTTGTCGCCAGCCCCAAGGGCGGCGTCGGTAAATCTACCTTGGCCACCCAGATTGCGGGCTACTACGCGTCTCGGGGGCATGCAGTGCTGCTGGGCGACGCCGACCCGCAGCAGTCGTCCCACCTGTGGCTGAGTCTGCGCCCAGCCAGCGCGGCCCCCATTACTGCGTGGCACGTGGCGGCTGACGAAATCGACAAACCGCCCAAAGCCAGCAAAAACGATGGCTATGTGGTGCTGGACACGCCTGGCGGCCTGGACGGCAAGCGCTTCAAGGACGTGATGAAGCTGGCCGACAAGATCGTCATTCCCCTGCAGCCCAGCGTGTTCGACATTTTTGCCACGCGCAAGTTTCTGGACCGCCTGGCCGAGCACCGGCGCATCGACAAGATGCAGGTCGGCCTGGTCGGCATGCGGGTGGACGAGCGCACCCTGTCCGCCGACCGCCTGCGCGAATACCTGGACGGCCTGGAAGTCCCGGTGCTGACCCATCTGCGCGACACGCAAAACTATGTGCATTTGGCTGCAGGCGGCCTGAGCCTGTTCGACGTGGCGCCCAGCCGGGTCGAAAAAGACCTGGAGCAGTGGCATCCCCTGGCAGCCTGGCTGGACGCCTGAGCCGCTTGAAAACCTTCGCCACTTTCGCCGAGTTGGCCACCGCCGTGGGCCAGGAGATCGCCGTCAGCGACTGGACGCAGATCACCCAGGCCCAGGTGCAGCAGTTTGCCGACGCCACGGGCGACCAGCAGTGGATACATGTGGACGTGGAGCGCGCCAAGGCGGGGCCGTTCGGCGGGCCGATTGCGCACGGCTTTCTGACGTTGTCGCTGCTGCCGCGCCTGTTTGAGGACTCGTTTGCCATCGCGGAGTCGCGCATAGCGCTGAACTACGGCCTGAACAAGGTGCGCTTCATCCATCCGGTGCCCGTGGGCAGCCGCCTGCGCGCGCGCCTGAAGCTGCTGGCCTGCACGCCGCTGGCCGAGCCGGGCGTGCAGATCAGCCTGGAGGCGACGCTGGAGCTGGAAGGCCAGGCCAAACCGGCCTGCGTGGCCGAGTCGCTGCTGCGCTACTACGCCTGAACAGATTTATAAGAAATAGGCCTCTGGCGCAGGATTTACCTGCGCGAGTAGCTATCTATTTAATAGCTTGAGCTATTGAAAGCCGCACTGGCGCCAGGCTTCAAACACGGTTACGGCCACGGCGTTGGACAGGTTCAGGCTGCGCTGGCCTGGCCGCATGGGCAGCTTCAGGCAGTTCTGCGGGCTGAAGGCGGCACGCACGCTCTCCGCCAGGCCCTTGGTTTCCGAGCCGAATACCAGCCAGTCGCCCGGCGCGAAGGCGCAGTCAAACACATTGCCCGTGCCTTTGGTGGTCAGCGCGAACAGGCGCTGCGGGTCGGGCTGGGCGTTGGCCAGAAAGCTGGGCCAGTCGGCGTGGCGAGTCAGCGTGGCGTACTCGTGGTAGTCCAGCCCGGCGCGGCGCATGTGCTTGTCGTCCATGGAGAAGCCCAGCGGCTCCACCAGGTGCAGATTGCAGCCTGTGTTGGCCGCCAGGCGGATGACGTTGCCGGTATTCGGCGGGATTTCGGGTTCGACCAGGACGATGTTCAACATGCCTGGATTATCCTGTCGCATCCCCCTCTTTTTGACGCCCCATGAAAACCATCGACCTGCGCAGCGACACCGTGACCCGTCCCACCCCCGCCATGCAAGCCGCCATGCTGGCCGCACCCCTGGGCGACGACGTGTTTGGCGACGACCCCACGGTGAACCTGCTGCAGGACAGCCTGGCCGAGCGCCTGGGCTTTGAGGCTGGCTTGTTCTGCCCCACCGGGACGCAAAGCAATCTGATCGCCTTGATGACGCATTGCCAGCGTGGCGACGAATACATCGTCGGCCAGGAGGCGCATTGCTACAAATGGGAGGCGGGCGGCGCCGCCGTGCTGGGCAGCATCCAGCCCCAGCCGCTGGACAACGCGCGCGACGGCAGCATTCCGCTGGAGCGCATCGCTGCGGCCATCAAACCCGACGACGTGCACTACGCCCGCACCCGCCTGCTGGCGCTGGAGAACACCATTGGTGGCAAGCTGCTGCCGCAGGACTACGTGGACGCGGCGGTGGCCCTGGCCCATGGGCGCGGCCTGCAGTGCCATCTGGACGGGGCACGTTTTTTCAATGCCGTGGTGGCCTCGCAGCAGCCGGGCGAGGTTTTGATACAGACCGAGCGCCGGCTCATCGCCGGATTCGACTCGGTCAGCATCTGCCTGAGCAAGGGCTTGGGTGCACCCGGGGGCTCGGTGCTGTTGGGCCGCAAGGACTTCATCGCCCAGGCACGGCGCTGGCGCAAGATGGTCGGCGGCGGCATGCGCCAGGCCGGCGTGTTGGCAGCCGGCGGCCTGTACGCGCTGGAGCACCATGTGGCGCGCCTGGCCGATGACCACGCCAACGCCCGCCTGTTGGCCGAATCGCTGGCAGGTGTGCCAGGCTTGCAGGTGGATGCCGGGCCGACGAATATGGTGTTTTTGCATGTGGCTGCCGAGCAGGCCCAGGCCTTGGTGGAGCACCTGAAAGCCCAGCAGGTGCTGGCCACCGGCCTGTACACCCTGCGCCTGGTGACGCATCTGGATGTGTCGCAAGACGATGTGCGCCGGGTGGCCCAGGTGGTGCGGGCGTTTTTCGAGCGCTAATCTACGGGTGTACGCGCCACCACCAGGCCGGTGATGTGCGCGGCGCCGGCCTGGCGCAGCACGGCCGCCGCGCCAAACAGCGAGGCGCCGCTGGTCATCACATCGTCCACAAGCACCACCCGTTTGTCCCGCACACTGTGGGCCCGCAAGGGCTCCAGCGCGAAAGCGCCTTTGACGTTGCGCAGGCGGTCGGTGCGGCTCAGGGCGGGCTGGGGCGCGGTATGGCGGGTGCGCAGCAGCAGCCGGGCGTCGGTTTTGTGCGGCGCCAGGTGGCGCGCTAGCTCCAGCGACTGGTTGAAGCCGCGTTCGCGCAGGCGCTCGGCGGACAAAGGCATGGGCAGCAGCACATCACAGCGCTCCAGCGCAGGTTCCACCCAGGGGCTGTGGCGCAGCAGGTCGGCCAGCGTGGCGGCCCAGCCTACGTGCTGCTGGAATTTGTAGCGCGCAATGCACTGCGACCAGGGGTAGGCGTAGTCCACCGCCGCCAGGCACGCGTCCAGTGGCGGCGCTTGCCGCAGGCAGCTACCGCATTGGCCCACGCCCTCGGGCACCACCAGGGCGCAGGTGCTGCAGCGCAGGCGCGGTTGGGCAAAGCGGGCCACACAAGCGCCGCACACCGGCTGGCTGGGCCAGGCCCGGCAGACGGCGCACTGGCTGGGCAAAAGGGTTGCTGCCCGGTGGATAAGCGCGCGGAACATGGCCTCAATATACTAGCCGGCTAGCTTATGACGACCCAACTTCCGCCCACGATTGACCCCGCTGCTGCTGCCCGCTGGGCCCGGCTGCCCGCCACAACCTCCCCTTGGTTGCACGAGGAGGTGGCCCGGCGCATGGAAGACCGCCTGCAGTGGATCAAGCTGCAGCCCCAGGCCTGGGCCCACTGGGAGCCGGTGCGCGGCGGCCTGGAAGCCCATGCCAAGCTCACGGCGCGCTACCCGGATTCTGCATGTTATGTGGTGGAAGCGCACGAAAATCAAGCGCATGCAGCTATCCAATCTGTAGCAAAGCCGTGGTGGAACCCGGGCCGCTGGACCGCGCCACCCCAGCATGCCCAGTTGCCGCCCGATGGCAGCGTGCAGATGCTGTGGGCGAATATGCTGTTGCACTCCGCACCTGACCCGCAAGCCCTGATCGCGCAGTGGCACCGGGCTTTGGCGGTCGATGGCTTTCTGATGTTTTCCTGCCTGGGGCCAGACACCGTGCAGGAGCTGCGCAGCGTCTATGCCGCGCAGGGTTGGCCGCTGCCGGGCCACCAGTTCACCGATATGCACGACTGGGGTGACATGCTGGTGCACGCCGGCTTTGCCGAGCCGGTGATGGATATGGAGCGCATCCGCCTCACCTACGAGAACCCGCAGCGTCTGCTACAGGACTTGCGCGAGATCGGCCGCAATCTGCATCCCCAGCGTTTTCCGGGTTTGCGTGGCAAGGCCTGGCGCGCGCAGCTGGAGGGCGCACTGGCCCGCCAATTGGCCAGCGCCGCAGAGCAGGGGCGGCTACCGCTGACGTTTGAGCTGATCTATGGCCACGCCCTGAAACCCGCGCCCAAGCTGCGGGTCAGTGCCCAAAGTGCGGTTTCCTTGCGCGATATGCGAGATATGTTGCAGAGGTCAAAACCGGGCGCGGCATGATGGTTTCTAGGTAGGCCGCCAGCGGGAAAGGCGGGCTACAATGAATTTGAAAAAACATATGGGTATCTTCCCACGCAGCTAAGCCCATCGGCAAGTGACATAAAGTCGTCCGAAGGGCTTAATTTTGTGAGTGCCATCCGTGTCGAATCTGGTATTTCGCTTCGCCACCGTTTCCGGCCAGAACATCCACTGGTTTCTGAAGCGCAATTGTTCGGTCACTCCGGCCCAGCTGGCTTGGCTGTACGCGTCGATCTGCGTGGTGTCTTTGGGTATTGCATCCTTTTTCTGGATGCAGGGTGCCAAGCTGGTATTGCCTTTTGCGTGGCTGGAGCTGGCGGCCGTGGGCATTGCGTTTCTGGTGTATGCCCGCCATGCTACCGATGGCGAGAAGATTTCTTTGCAAGGTCCCCGTCTGGTGGTTGAGTTGGAAAACGCGGGGCGGCTAGAGCGAGCTGAGTTTCACCGTGAATGGGTCAGAATCGAACCCAAAACAGGTGACCGGTCCTTGATAGAGGTGTCCGGCCAGGGGTGTTCGGTCGAGGTGGGGCGGTATGTGCGTCCAGAGTTGCGGTCCGCATTGGCCCGCGAACTTCGCATGGCATTGCGCAGCGCTTGAGGGGGTGGTCCAGGGTTGCTTGGGCAGCGTAGACAAACTGGTTCTATTAAGAAGAAGTTAAAACGATGAAGATGATTCCTAACAAGTTGGCTTCACTCCTGCCTGCTCTCGGCGTATGGGCGGGCGCATGGTTCAGCACTGCTGCGCATGCGGTCAATGATCTACCCGGCGGCCCCGCTGTGCGGCAGCTGAATCTGGCCCCAGCAGTCACCAAGATCGCTGAAGAGCAACAATGGCTGCACTGGTTCATGCTCATCGTGTGCTGCGTCATCTTCGTCGCGGTGTTTGGTGTGATGTTCTATTCCATCTGGAAGCACCGCAAATCCAAGGGCTACAAGGCCGCCAACTTCCACGAGTCCGTAGTGGTCGAGGTGATATGGACCATCGTGCCCTTCGTCATCGTGATTCTGATGGCGCTGCCCGCCACCAAGGTGGTGGTCGCATTGAAGGACACCACCAATGCCGACCTGACCGTGAAGGTCACCGGTATGCAGTGGAAATGGGGTTACGACTACATCAAGGGCGAGGGCGAAGGCATTGGCTTTGTGTCCACGCTGGACAGCACCCAGCGCGCCATGTCCAACAACGGCGGCCCCAAGGCCAATGAAGTGGTGGACGACTATCTGCTGAAAGTGGATAACCCGCTGGTTGTGCCAGTGGATAAAAAGGTGCGCATCATCACCACCGCCGACGACGTGATCCATTCTTTCGGCGTGCCTGCTTTCGGCATCAAGCAAGATGCGATTCCCGGCTTTGTGCGCGACACATGGTTCCGGGCGGAAAAGGTCGGCACCTACTATGGCCAATGCGTAGAGCTTTGCGGTAAGGAGCATGCCTACATGCCCATCCAGGTGAAGGTCGTGTCGGCCGAAGATTATTCCAAGTGGGTGGACGGCGAGAAGAAGAAATTGGCTGCCAAGGCAGACGATCCTTCCAAGGTTTGGACACTAGACGACATCTTTAAACGAGGTGAAAAGGTGTACGCCTCCAACTGTGCAGCCTGCCACCAGGCCAATGGCAAGGGCGCCGGCCCTATCAAGCCGCTGGATGGCTCGTCCAAGGTGCTGGATGCCGACAAGAGCTTGCAGATCATGACCTTGCTGAACGGTCAGAACAACGGTGCCATGCCTTCCTGGAAGCAACTCAGCGACACCGACATTGCAGCAGTCATTAGCTACACCAAAAATAACTGGTCCAACAAGACGGGCCAACTGGTGCAGCCGGCTGACGTCTTGGCTCTGCGCGGCAAATAAGCTGCTCTCGCAACGTACAGATTTCCAAGGAAAGCAAGATGAGCGCAGTTCTCCACCCCCACGACGACCATGCCCACCACGACGGGCATGACCACCACGCACCTACGGGCTGGCGTCGGTGGGTTTTCGCGACCAACCACAAAGACATCGGTACCCTGTACCTGCTGTTCAGTTTTACCATGTTGATGGTGGGTGGCGTCTTGGCGCTGCTGATCCGCGCCGAGTTGTTCCAGCCCGGCTTGCAGTTCGTGAATCCAGAGCTGTTCAACCAGCTGACCACCATGCACGGCCTGATCATGGTGTTCGGCGCCATCATGCCGGCCTTTGTGGGCTTTGCGAACTGGATGATTCCGCTGCAAATTGGTGCCAGTGACATGGCGTTTGCGCGCATGAATAACTTCAGCTTCTGGCTGATGATCCCTGCTGCTGTGACGCTGGTCAGCTCGTTTTTTATGCCTGGCGGTGCACCTGCAGCCGGCTGGACGCTGTATGCGCCGCTCACCCTGCAAATGGGTCCCAGCATGGATGCCGGTATTTTTGCGATGCACATCCTTGGGGCTTCGTCGATCATGGGTTCGATCAACATCATCGTCACCATCCTGAACATGCGCGCACCCGGCATGACGCTGATGAAGATGCCGATGTTTTGCTGGACCTGGTTGATTACCGCCTATCTTCTGATCGCTGTGATGCCCGTGCTGGCAGGCGCCATCACCATGACGCTGACGGACCGCCACTTTGGCACCAGCTTCTTCAATCCCGCAGGTGGCGGCGACCCGGTGATGTACCAGCACATCTTCTGGTTCTTTGGGCACCCAGAGGTGTACATCATGATCTTGCCGGCCTTCGGCATCATCAGCCACATCGTGCCGGCCTTTGCGCGCAAAAAGCTGTTTGGCTACGCATCCATGGTCTATGCCACATCGTCGATTGCGATCCTATCGTTCATCGTCTGGGCGCACCATATGTTCACCACCGGTATGCCGGTGACAGGCCAGTTGTTCTTCATGTACGCCACCATGTTGATTGCGGTACCTACTGCCGTGAAGATATTCAACTGGATCGCCACCATGTGGCAGGGGTCCATGACCTTTGAAACCCCCATGCTGTTCGCAGTGGGCTTCATCTTCGTGTTCACCATGGGCGGCTTTACGGGCCTGATTCTGGCGGTGGCGCCCATCGACATCCAGCTGCAGGACACCTACTACGTTGTGGCCCATTTCCACTATGTGCTGGTGGCGGGCTCTCTGTACGCCATGTTTGCCGGTTTCTACTACTGGTGCCCCAAATGGACCGGTGTGATGTACAACGAGCGCCGCGGCAAGATCCATTTCTGGTGGTCGTTGATCGCGTTCAACGTGACCTTCTTCCCCATGCACTTCTTGGGCTTGGCAGGCATGCCGCGCCGCTATGCCGACTACCCCATGCAGTTCGCTGACTTCAATGCCATTGCGTCGGTGGGGGCGTTTGCCTTCGGTTTTGCCCAGGTGTATTTCTTCTTCTTCATCGTATTGCCTGCCATGATGGGCAAGGGCGAAAAAGCATCGCAAAAGCCCTGGGAAGCCGCCGAAGGCCTGGAGTGGGAAGTGCCATCACCTGCGCCCTTCCATACCTTTGAAACACCACCCAAGCTGGATGCCACGGCAACCCGCGTGATTGGTTAAAGCCTGACCATGCTGACGCCAGAGCAAAAGAAGCACAACCTCCGTACCGGACTGATACTGGCGTCTGTAGCGCTGGTGTTCTTTGTGGGATTTGTTGTCAAGATGGTTCTGCTGAGCCACCACTGAGTCGCTAAGGGCCTGCATGTACGTGCGTCGCGAAAACTGGAAGATGCTGGGCAAGCTGGGCGTTGTCGCGCTGGGCATGTTTGCTTTCGGTTATGCGCTGGTGCCGTTGTACAAGGCGATTTGTGAAATGACCGGCATCAATGTGCTGGCGTTGGCAGAGCGCCAGCTGCCGGGTGATGGTGGCGCGGGTAAGCCTATCAAGCTGCCCGCTAATACCCAGGTGGATATGAGCCGGACCATCACGGTAGAGTTCGATGCGAACGCGCGTGGCCCTTGGGAATTCAAACCCGCCACGCGATCGGTACAGGTGCACCCTGGTGAATTGGCTACCGTGATGTACGAATTTCAAAACGTTCAGAACCGGCGCATGGCCGCACAGGCCATACCCAGCTATGCGCCCAGGCAGGCCGCAGCGCACTTCAACAAGCTGGAATGTTTTTGCTTCAACCAGTACACCCTGGATCCGGGCGAGAAGAAGCAATGGCCGGTGGCTTTTGTGATCGACCCGAAGCTGTCCAAGGATGTGAGCACGATTACTTTGTCCTACACCTTCTTTGAGGTGGGGGGTAAGACGCCGCCAGCACCCGTATCCACCGTAGATGCCGGGCGGCATGTGGAAGCGGGGCGTGGGTCATGAGCGCACCGGCAAAGGCATCGGTGCTTCATACGATCAAGACGGTGGCATGGTCGTTTGTGGGTATACGCAAGCGCAGCGGCTTTGAAGACGATCTGGCCAAGCTGAGCCCGCTGCAGGTAATTGCAGTGGGCTTGCTGGCCGTGCTGCTATTCGTAGTGGGCTTGATGTTTTTTGTCAGTTGGGTGGTGGCGAAGTGATCTGCTTTGCTAAACGGTTAAGAAAATAAGTGAGACCAAGGAGCTGAAATGAGTTCAAGCGCGCATGCCGCAACACCGTACTACTTTGTGCCAGGTCCATCGCGCCACCCGGCGATGGCTGCGCTGGGCTTGTTTTTTGTAATCCTGGGCGCTGGCCAATGGGTGAATGACGCCGAGTGGGGCAAGTATTCGCTGGCCGTTGGCATGCTGTTTTGGTGGGGCGTGCTGTACCAGTGGTTCCGCGACGCCATTCGG
The DNA here is from genome assembly GCA_026400275.1 of Burkholderiales bacterium. Classification (GTDB taxonomy): domain Bacteria; phylum Pseudomonadota; class Gammaproteobacteria; order Burkholderiales; family Burkholderiaceae_C; genus Rhodoferax_B. Next base: position 13,495 of record JAPLPK010000032.1, on the reverse strand, counting down.
GAAAGCGAAGGCGGACTTTATGGCCACAAGATCGACCTGTCCTACCGCTGGGCGATGAGCTGGTTTATCTTCTCGGAGGTGATGTTCTTCGGCGCCTTCTTCACCGCCTTGTGGTGGGCGCGTGCCCATTCCGTGCCGGTATTGGGTAGCCTGGATAACGCTCTGTTATGGCCGGACTTCAAGGCCGTATGGCCCAGCTTGGCCGCGGGTGTCACGGCTTCGCCAGCGAACATCATTGAGCCCTTTGAAACCATGACGCCTTTTTGGCTGCCGACTATTAACACCGGCCTGTTGTTGACATCTGGCGTGACGCTGACAATCGCCCACCACGCTCTGGTCAAGGGCCAGCGCGGCAAGACGATTGGTTTCATGTGGGCTACGGTGATTTTGGGTACGGTGTTCCTGTTCGTGCAGGGTTATGAATACGCCCATGCTTACAGCGAGATGAACCTCAAGCTCAGCTCCGGCGTTTACGGCTCCACCTTCTTCATGCTGACCGGTTTCCACGGCTTCCACGTGTTGGTGGGCATGTTGATGCTGCTGTTCATTACCCTGCGTTTAATGAAAGGCCACTTCACGCCGCAAAAGCATTTTGGCTTTGAGGGTGCAGCCTGGTACTGGCACTTTGTGGACGTCGTCTGGTTGGGCTTGTACGTGATCGTCTACTGGATGTAATGGCGCTGCCCTCTGCCTCCATTCAAAAAAGCGCCGATGGGCGCTTTTTTGTTGCTGCGCCTTATTTGCCGGCCGGGATGCCGGTGGGGTGCAAATACCCTAGCTTCCAACCCACCAGAATGCAAACGAACAGCAACACCGAGAACCCGATACGGAAGGCTAGCGCTCGGGCCATGCGGTCGGCCTTTTGCGGGCTGTTCAGGTCGTCTTTTCCGCCTTTGAGCATGAAGTACAGGGCGGCGCCCAGGCTGGCGAAGATGGCCGCAAAAGCAATGAGCGCGAGGTAGGTCATGCGGAGCATTATCCCGTGAGTCCCAAGTTGCGTTTCTGCCTGCTCACCGCAGGGGCTTTGCTGAGCCTGACCGCTACGCTGTCGCTCGGGCGCTGGCAGTTGTCGCGTGCGGCCCAGAAGGAGGCCTTGTTTGCCGCCATCGAGTCGCAGAACCGGCTGCCGCGGGTCGCGCAGGCCGAGTTGCTGGCCACTCCGCAGCTTGATTCGCTGCTACACCGCAATGTTCAGCTGCGGGGCCATTGGGTGGCGCGGCGCACGGTGTTCCTGGATAACCGCCAAATGCACGACCAGGCCGGTTTTTACGTGGTGACACCCCTGCAGCTGCTGGATAGCCAAGCCGTGATCCTGGTGCAGCGGGGCTGGGTGCCGCGTAATTTTCTAGACCGCACAGCCTTGCCCCGCATCGATACACCCGGGGGTTTAGTGGATGTGCAGGGGCGTATGGCCCCGCCGCCGTCTAAGCTTTACGCCTTCCAGGCGGTAGAGTCGGGGCCCATCCGGCAAAATCTCGACTTGGCAGCTTTCAGTGCCGAGACAGGCTTGCCCCTGATGGCGGCGTCTGTCTTCCAGACCGGGCCGCCCGCAACGCCGCTGCAACGTGACTGGCCCAAGGCCAATACCGGTGTTGAAAAACACTACGGCTACGCATTTCAATGGTTTGGGCTGGCTGCCTTGATCACAATCCTTTATGTCTGGTTCCAAATTGTCCGACGTTTCATCCCTCAGCACCCCCGCCGCCGTGAGCCCGTCTGAAGACCACTTGCTAGGCATGACGGTGCATTCCATGCCCACACCCCAGGAGGCGGTGGGCGGTGCCGCTCGCCGTACGGTGCTAGGTCGCTGGAAGATGCTGGCCGTGCTGTTGACTTGTGCTGCACCGGTGATTGCCTCGTATTTCACCTATTACGTGATTCGCCCTGAAGGCCGGCGCAATTTTGGCGAGCTGATCGACCCGCAGCGCCCGCTGCCGGACCAAGCGGTGCAGGCGCTGGACGGTACGCCCGGCAATCTGCGTGCGCTCAAGGGCCAGTGGCTGCTGCTCAGCGTTGCCGGTGGCGCGTGTGATGCCCAATGCGAGAAACACCTTTACCTACAGCGCCAACTGCGCGAGACCCAGGGCAAGGAAAAGGACCGCGTGGACTGGATCTGGCTGGTGACAGATGATGCCCCTGTGCCCGAACGCCTGCTGCCCGCCTTGAAAGGTGCCACCGTGCTGCGCTTGTCCGAGGCACAGCTATCGCAGTGGTTGTCACCCGCCCAAGGCCATCAGTTGACCGAGCACCTGTATCTGGTCGATCCTCTGGGCAATTGGATGATGCGCTTCCCGGCCAGCCTGGACCTGGCCGGTGCGGCGAACGCCAAGCGGGACCTGGAGCGCCTGTTGCGCGCCTCGGCCTCCTGGGACCAACCGGGCCGTTAAATGGACACGCCTGCCTTGTACGATCTGTCGCCCGCCATCCGCGTCATGCTGGTGGGTTTGCTGATTGCCGTTGTGCCCCTGGTGTGGGTTCGGCTGCGCAACCCCCAGGCATCAACCATTGGGCGCTTGCAGGCCCTGACGGTTTTGACCCTGTTTTTGACCTTTGACCTGGTGCTGTTCGGTGCCTTCACCCGCCTGAGCGACTCTGGCCTGGGCTGCCCCGACTGGCCAGGCTGTTACGGCAATGCAAGTCCCTTGGGTGCCGTGGCCCAGATCACCCATGCCCAGACCGCCATGCCCAGCGGGCCGGTCACGCACGGCAAGGCCTGGGTGGAGATGGTGCACCGCTATCTGGCGACCTCGGTAGGTGTGTTGATCCTGGTGTTGACCATTGCCAGCTGGTGGCAGCGTCGGCGTGGTCTGGCCCTGCCCATTAACCCGTGGTGGCCCACATTGACCCTGGTGTGGGTGTGCGTGCAGGGTGCGTTCGGCGCCCTGACCGTGACCATGAAGCTGTTCCCGGCCATCGTCACCTTGCATTTGATCGGTGGCCTGGTGCTGCTGGTGCTGCTGTGCGTGCAGGCGGTGGCCTACGCCCAGCGCGAGGAGGCACCAGTGCCCGCCTTTTCCGGGCGTGGGTCTCTTTGGCTGGTTTTCGCGCTGCTCGCCTGCCAGGTGGCCCTGGGCGGCTGGGTCAGTACCAACTATGCGGTGCTGGCCTGCGATACTTTCCCCCTGTGCCAAAACAGCTGGTGGCCGGAGATGGACTTCCAACAGGCCTTCCAGATCTGGCGGCCTCTGGGGCGCTTGCAGGATGGCACTTATCTGGGGTTTGCGGCACTGACGGCCATCCACTACGCCCACCGGTTGATGGCCTACCTGGTGCTGTTGGCGCTCGCCTGGCTGGCCTGGCACTTGCACCGTAACCCGGCAACCCTGCGCCAGGCGCGTTGGCTGGGCGGGCTCACCCTGTTGCAGTTTGCGACGGGCTTGAGCAATGTGGTGTTGGGCTGGCCTATGCTGGCCGCCGTGGGCCATACCGGGGGAGCGGCTGCGCTGGTGGTCGTACTGACCTGGATTGTGTGTAGCCGCCGCAGTGCATTGGCCGCAGAGCCCCGCGCTTCCTTTGCCTTCAGCGAGCCGGCGGCGCAGCGCCCCGTTCGTTGATGTTGTGTATTTTTTGTCTGGACCGAGATTTTTTGCATGCGTGTTGCTGAACCTACCGCCCCTCCCATGACTGCCGCGTCGCCCTCGCGTCTGCGCCAGTTCTATTCGCTGACCAAGCCGCGCGTGGTCCAACTGATCGTGTTCTGCGCTCTCATTGGCATGGTGCTGGCCGTGCCCTGCGTCCCTACCTGGGCCGAAGTCCGCCTGGGTCTGTTGGCCTGCCTGGGCATTTGGCTGGTGGCCGGTGCCGCTGCGGCCTTCAACTGCTTGGTCGAGAAGGGCATAGATGCCAAGATGAAGCGCACCTCCTGGCGGCCCACGGCGCGCCAGGAGTTGCAGGATTGGCAAACCCTGCTGTTTTCAGCCCTGCTATGCGTGGCGGGCTCGGCGCTGTTGTATGTGTGGGTGAATGCCCTGACCATGTGGCTGACCTTTGCCACTTTTGTGGGCTACGCCGTGGTCTACACCGTCATCCTGAAGCCGCTGACGCCGCAGAACATCGTCATTGGCGGTGCCTCGGGTGCCATGCCGCCGGTGCTGGGCTGGGCTGCCATGACTGGCAATGTTGGGCCCGAGGCCTTGATCCTGTTTTTGATCATCTTTCTGTGGACGCCGCCGCACTTCTGGGCGTTGGCCTTGTACCGGGTGGAGGACTACCGCAAGTCCGGTCTGCCCATGCTGCCCGTTACCCACGGCAACGAGTTCACCCGCCTGCAGGTGTTGCTGTACACCCTGGTGCTGTTCGCGGCCTGCCTGATGCCCTTCATTTACGGCATGAGCTCCTGGCTGTACCTGGCGGCTGCCGTGGTGCTGAGTATTGGGTTCTGCGCCTACGGCTTTGCACTTTGGCGCAATTACTCGGACGCCCTGGCGCGCAAGACCTTCCGCTTTTCCCTGATCCACTTGAGCGCGCTGTTTGCCGCGCTGCTGCTGGACCACTACCTGATTTAAGTCCTATGCATAAACGTGATGCTATTAAAAAAATAGCTATTGGCGCACTATTTATAAGCGCTACCGGCCTTTTTGTTGCTTGCTCCGAAACCAAGCCCAATTTTGCCTCGGTGGATGTCACGGGCGCCGAATACGCCAAGGATTTCCAGCTGCAGGACCACAACGGCCAGCTCCGCAGCCTGAAGGACTTCAAAGGCAAGCTGGTGGTGGTGTTCTTTGGCTACACCCAGTGCCCGGACGTGTGCCCCACCTCCATGGCTGAGCTGGCCGAGATCAAGAAATCCTTGGGCGCCGACGGCGACCGTCTGCAAGGTATCTTCATCACCGTGGACCCGCAGCGCGATACGCCAGCCCTGCTCAAGGCCTATATGGCCAACTTTGACCCCAGCTTCCTGGCGCTGGTGCCCACGCCCGAGCAGTTGGCCACTGTGGCCAAGGACTTCAAGGTGTATTACAAAAAGGTGGATGGCAGTACGCCCACCAGCTACACCATGGACCATTCCGCTGGCAGCTACGTGTACGACACCCAGGGCCGGCTGCGCCTGTATGCGCGCTACGGGGCAGGGGTAGCACCTTTGCTGGGCGACCTGAAACTACTGCTTAAACAGGCATAAAAAAGGGACCACGAAGGTCCCTTTTTTAATGGATGGCCGAGTGCGTTTACGCAAATTCGGTCAATGCCTTTTTCATCTTCTTCATGGCCGCAGATTCGATCTGGCGAATCCGCTCAGCGCTGACGCCGTAGTCGGCAGCCAGCTCGTGCAGCGTCATGCCGCCAGAGCCGTCATCCTGCACCTTGAGCCAGCGCTCTTCCACGATGCGGCGGCTGCGTTCGTCCAGGCCGTCCAGGGCGCTGCGCACGCCGTCGCTGGCCAGGGTGTCGCGCTGGTGGGCTTCGATTTGGGCGGTGGGTTCGTGCACCGTGTCAGCCAGGTAAGCGATAGGGCCATAGCTGTCTTCGCCGTCGTCCGATGGGCCCGGGTCCAGCATCACGTCGCCACCCGACAAGCGGGTTTCCATTTCGATCACGTCCTCGCGCTTCACATTCAGCTGGCTGGCCATAGACTCGATTTCCGACTCGCTCAGGGTGTCACGGTGGGTGTCACCGTCGATCGCGTCGGACTTGAAGCCTTGCTTCATCGAGCGCAGGTTGAAGAACAGCTTGCGCTGCGCCTTGGTGGTCGCCATTTTGACCATGCGGCAGTTCTTCAGGATGTACTCGTGCATTTCGGCCTTGATCCAGTGCAGCGCGTAGCTCACCAGGCGCACACCCTGGTCGGGGTCGAAACGCTTCACGGCTTTCATCAGGCCGACGTTACCTTCCTGGATCAGGTCGCCATGTGGCAGCCCATAGCCCAGGTATTGACGCGCGACGGACACAACCAGGCGCAGGTGCGACAGCACCAGCTTACCGGCGGCGTCCACGTCGTTGTCGTTCTTGAGTTGGCGGGCGTATTGCTGCTCCTGCTCCAGCGTGAGCATGGGCATGCGGTTCACTGCCGAGATATATGCGTCCAGGTTACCCAGCGGGGGCACCAGGGCCCACGGGTTCGGGGCCGCCAATGCGGTGGACATGGTTCCAGTTTGAAGGTTCATACCAGATTCCCTTTCTCTAGGCTTGAATATTAGCACTCTATTAAAGAGAGTGCTAAAGCCGGGGGATTCCTTTCTGGCGCTAGGGTATTCCCTTGGTCGAAGCGAGTGGCTTTGCCCCAGTACAGCCTTCAGCGATTGTCGATTCTTAGCTAGCGTAGAACTCTGGGTCTATTGAAAACCTATGTAACTTATTGAAAGTTATAGACAACTTCTAAACATCTGCTGATGCAACGATTCTGACTGTCAGATGGGAGCATTTCACCTGGTTTTCAAGCGTTGAGGGGGCAAAACGACTTTTGGCCGGGCGTTAACATCCTCGGCTATGAAATTTCTGAACACATTCATGGTTTCGGTGGGTTGGCTTTTTGTCGTTTTTGCAGTTCTTTGTGCTCTTGGGCTAGGCTCCATCCATATGCACCTGGGTCCACTGGACTTTAAGCTGCCGTTTCACTGGCGCTGATCCGATTGGGCCATGGGCTAAAGTGCCAGCTTCAAGCCACCCAGGAAACCCATGCCCATCCAATCCCGCCTGCACCGCCCGTTTGGGGCGCTCACCACCCTGACCAATGGCCGCCACAGCTGGAACTCTGATGTGGATGCAACCCTGGGCTCCGATGACCTGGCGCCCGATCCACACGACCTGCTGGATTCGGCCCTGGCCGCCTGCACCAGCCTGACGCTGGAGCTGTACATCCGCCGCCGCAAGCTGGCCGTGACCGACCTGCGCGTGGACGTCAGCCACACCGAGAGCAAGACCGAAGACGGCAAGGTCCGCTACGTGCTGCAGCGTAGCCTGCACATCGAGGGCGACATCACGCCCGAAGACAGGGCCAAGCTGCTGGAGATCGCCAACAAATGCCCCATCCACCGGGTGCTGGAGGGCGAGATCAGCGTGGCTACCGCGCTGGCTGACTGATGCTATGGTTTAAATAGCTGCTCGCGCAGGTATTACCTGCGCTGGAGGCTTATTTCATTCGTAAGGCAGGGCGGCATCCAGCACCTCCACCCAATGCTTCACCGGTGTGCTGGTGCCGCTTTGCAGGTGCTGGATGCAGCCGATATTGGCCGACACAATGGTCTGCGCGCCCAGCGGCTCCAGGTGGCCCAGCTTGCGGTCGCGCAGCTGGGTGGCCAGCGTGGGCTGCAGTACCGAGTAGGTGCCGGCCGAGCCGCAGCACAGATGGCTTTCGCTCTGCGCCAACTGCACCTTGAAGCCCAACGCACCCAGATGCGTTTCCACCCCGCCGCGTAGTTGCTGGCCGTGCTGTAGCGTGCAGGGCGGGTGGAAGGCCAGCTGCTGTTGGGCGCCGGGCCGCAGCTTGCCGCGCAGGGCGGTCACCAAATCAGGCAGCAGCTCGCTCAGGTCGCGTGTCAGTGCGCTGATGCGTGCAGCCTTTGCCGCATAGGCCGGGTCGGCGGCCAGGGCGTGGCCGTAGTCCTTCACCATCACGCCGCAGCCGGACGCATTCATCACGATGGCCTCCACCGTGTGGGCCTCCACCAGCGGCCACCAGGCGTCGATGTTGCGGCGCATATCGGCCAGGCCCCCATCGTGGTCGCCCAGGTGGCTGCGTATGGCGCCGCAGCAACCGGCGCTGGGTGCCACCAGGGTCTGGATGCCGGCGGCGTCCAGCACGCGGGCGGTGGCGCTGTTGATGTTGGGCATCATGGCGGGCTGCACACAGCCTGCCAGCACCAGCACCTTGCGGGCGTGCTCGCGCGTGGGCCAGGGCTGGGCCGGTGTGGCCTGCGGCACCTTATTTTTTAGCGTCTGCGGCAGCAGCGGGCGCAGCGCTTGGCCGACCTTCATTGCCGGGGCGAACAGCGGGGATGTGAGTCCTTCCCGCAAGATCCAGCGGGCCGCTTTCTCCGTGGCGGGGCGCTCCACGCGTTCATCCACGATGTGCCGGCCTATGTCCACCAGCTGGCCGTATTCCACGCCGCTGGGGCAGGTGGATTCGCAGTTGCGGCAGGTCAGGCAGCGGTCCAGGTGCTGCTGGGTGCTGCGGGTGACTTCCGCGCCCTCCAGCACCTGCTTCATCAGGTAAATGCGGCCACGCGGTCCGTCCAGTTCGTCGCCCAGCAACTGGTAGGTGGGGCAGGTGGCGGTGCAAAAACCGCAGTGCACGCATTTGCGCAGAATCGCTTCGGCGGCCTGGCCGTCGGCGGTGTTCTTGAATTCGGGGCTGAGGTGGGTTTGCATTACAGGCTGGGGTACAAGCGACCAGGGTTGAAGATGCCAGCCGGGTCCATAGCGGCTTTCAGCGCACGCTGTATGCGCAGCAGCGGTGCCGATAGCGGGGTGAATACGCCGTCGTGCCGGTGGTCGGCGTGGAACAAGGTGGCGTGGCCGCCCGCCTGGGCTGCAGCAGCGCGTATTTGCTTGGGCGTGGCAAAGCCGCGCAGCCAGCGCAGGGCGCCGCCCCATTCGATGAAGCTCTGCCCCGGCAGGTCCAGCGGCGGCGTGGTGGCCGGTACCGAGATGCGCCACAGCTCCTCGCCGCGCGCCAGGTGCGCCGCGTCCAGCTGGAAGAAATGGTGGCCTTGGTCGCGCACCAGCTGCCACCAGCCTGCGGCCATTTCGGGCTCCTGCAGCGTGCCGCCCAGGCGCTGCCAGGCCGCGTGTACGGCCGCCTGGGCACCGGCCAGGCGCAGATGCAGGTGGCCCGCATGCCAGGTGCTGGCGTTCAGCGGCAGGGGTTGTCCAGCCCAGGTGTGCAGCTGCTGCAGGGCCGTGGCTTCATCCATCTCGAACACCAGGGTGGCGATGGCGGGCGGTGTGGGCAGCACCTTCAGCGATACCTCGCAAATGATGCCCAGCACGCCCATGGAGCCAGCCAGTGCACGCGACACGTCGTAGCCCGCCACGTTCTTGATGACCTGGCCGCCAAAGCTCAGCAGCTCGCCCTGGCCATTGAGCACCGTGGCGCCCAGCACGTAGTCGCGCACCATGCCCACATGCGGGCGGGCGGGGCCGGACAGGCCGGCGGCCACCATGCCGCCCACCGTGCCGTGGGCGTTAAAGCGTGGCGGCTCGAAGGGCAGGCACTGGCCTTTGGCGGCCAAAGCGGCCTCCAGCTCGGCCAGTGGAGTGCCGGCGCGGGCGGTGACGACCAGCTCGCTGGGCTCGTAGCTGCTGATGCCCGTCAGGTAGCGCATGCTGAGTGGTTCGCCGTGCGGCTTTTCGCCATAAAAGGCTTTGCTGTTGCCGCCCTGGATGTTCAGGGCGGTCTTGTGTGCGTGGGCGGCTTGCACCCGCTCTATGAGGTGCTGCAGCGCAGTGTCGGTGTGGGCCATCAAAACCTCGGCAAATGGGGGAAGGGCAGCATGCCGCGCAGAACGGTCATCTTGCCGTACTCGGCGCAGCGCTGCAGGCTGGGGATGACCTTGCCGGGGTTCAGCAGCTCCAGCGGGTCGAAGGCGCGCTTCACGGCCAGCATCTGCTCGCGCTCGGGCGCGCTGAACTGCACGCACATGGAGTTGAGCTTTTCCACGCCCACGCCGTGCTCGCCCGTCACCGTGCCGCCCAGGCGCACGCTGGTTTCCAGAATGTCCGCGCCGAACAGTTCGCAGCGGTGCATCTGGTCGGGGTCGTTCGCGTCGAACAGGATCAGTGGGTGCAGGTTGCCGTCACCGGCGTGGAACACGTTGGCGCAGGCCAGGCCGTATTGCTGTTCCATGGCCTCGATGGCGCGCAGGATTTCGGCCAGCTTTTTGCGCGGAATGGTGGAGTCCATGCACATGTAGTCGGGGCTGATGCGCCCAGACGCGGGGAAGGCGTTTTTGCGCCCGCTCCAGAACTTCAGGCGTTGGGCCTCGTCGCGGCTAACGGTGCAGCGGGTGGCACCGTTGGCCTGCAGCACGGCCTCCATGCGGGCGATTTCTTCTTCCACCTCTTCGGGTGTGCCGTCGCTCTCGCACAGCAAGATGGCGGCGGCGTCCAGGTCGTAGCCGGCGTGCACGAAGTCCTCTACGGCCGCGGTCATGCGCTTGTCCATCAGCTCCAGCCCGGCGGGGATGATGCCGGCGGCAATCACCGCTGCCACCGCATTGCCGGCCGACTCCACATCGGCAAAGCTGGCCATCACGCAGCGCGCCAGTTGCGGCTTGGGGATGAGCTTGACGGTGACTTCCAGCGCCACGGCCAGCATGCCTTCGCTGCCAATGACCAGGGGCAGCAGGTCCAGGCCGGGTGTGTCCAGCGCTTCGGAGCCGAATACGACTACTTCGCCCTCCACGGTGTAGCCGCGCACACGCATCACGTTGTGCAGGGTCAGTCCGTATTTCAGGCAGTGCACGCCGCCCGAGTTTTCGGCCACGTTGCCGCCTATGGTGCAGGCGATTTGGCTGCTGGGGTCGGGTGCGTAGTACAGGCCGTGGGGCGCAGCGGCCTCGCTGATGGCCAGGTTGCGCACGCCGCATTGCACGGTGGCGGTACAGGCCAGCGGGTCCACCGCCAGGATGCGGTTGAACTTGGCCAGCGACAGCGTCACGCCCAGCCGGTGCGGCATGGCCCCGCCGGACAGGCCGGTGCCCGCGCCGCGCGCCACCACCGGCACCTGCAGGCGGTGGCAGATTTGCAGCACAGCCACCACCTGGGCCTCGGTCTCGGGTAGCACCACTAGCAGCGGCGGCGTGCGGTAGGCGGTCAGGCCGTCGCATTCATAGGGTGTGGTGTCTTCCCGGCGCGACAGGATGGCGTGGCGGGGCAGGGCGGCGGCCAGCGCTTGGGCCACTTCGGCGCGGCGTGCCTGCAGCTGGGCGGTGTCTTCGATCGAGGGGGGTGTCATGGCGTGTGGGCTAACGGTCTATGACTATAAGCAGATGCGCCGCCCGCCGGGTTGAAATTTCCGGTGCCTTTGCGTGCAGAAATTGATGGCTGAACGGGTCCATGCCTATGCTATTTAATTAATAGCTGCTTGCGCAGGTATTCTCTGAACCAGAGGCAGATTTGGCTTGAATTTTCTTTAAGGCATGACGGGCACACGCGGCTCGAACTTGCTGCGCTTCAGGCTGAAGAATGCCTTCACATTGCGCACATTGGCATCGCTGGTGAACAGGCGCTGCGCCAAGGCCAGGTAGTCGGGCATGTCGCGGGCAAACACGATAAGGCAGAAGTCCGGCCCGGGCGACACGCGGTAGCACTGCTGCACGGCCTCGTCTGCCGCTACCCGAGTCTCAAAAGCGGCCAGGTGCTCGTCCCCCTGCCTGTCCAGGGTGATTTCCACAATCGCCGTCAGGCCGTGGCCCAGCTGCGTCGCGAGCTTATCGTTGTCCAAGATGGCCACCTGCCGCGCGATCAGACCTGATTCCACCAGGCGCTTGACGCGCCGCAGGCAGGTGGGGGCTGACACATGCACCAGCTCCGCCAGCGCCAGATTGCTCAGCGAGGCATCTTGCTGCAGCTGCTGCAGCAGGCGCAGATCAATCGCGTCTAGTTCTATTTGTTCCATAAATTCAATAAATTTTTACTTTAATTTCTTGATGAATTTAGTAAGAAATATTATTCCATTTATCGTTAAATATTGAAACCAATCTTTAGGCTCTCAGGCTTAACATGCCGGCACAAACAAACTGTTGGAGTCTTTTATGTGTGGCATCGTCGGCGCTGTATCTACCCGCAATATCGTCCCCATCCTGGTCCAGGGCCTGCAGCGCCTGGAATACCGGGGTTATGACTCCTGCGGCGTGGCCGTGCAAGGCATGGGCCCGGATGCACAGCACACCGGCACCTTGCGGCGCGCCCGCAGCACCTCGCGCGTGGCCGAGCTGATGACACAGGTGAGTGAAGACAAGCTGGAAAGCGGCACTGGCATCGCCCACACCCGCTGGGCCACCCACGGCGCCCCGGCCGTGCACAACGCCCACCCCCATTTCAGCCACGGCCCCGGCGCCGATTCCGCCAGCCGCGCCGGCCGCATTGCCCTGGTGCACAACGGCATCATTGAAAACCACGAAGAGCTGCGCGCCCAGCTGCAGGCCAAGGGCTATGTGTTCACCAGCCAGACCGATACCGAAGTCATCGCCCACCTGGTGGACAGCCTGTACAACGGCGACCTGTTTGAGGCCGTGAAGGCGGCGGTGTTGCATCTGCACGGCGGCTACGCGATTGCCGTGTTCTGCAAGGACGAGCCGCACCGCGTCATCGGCGCGCGCGCCGGCTCACCGTTGATCCTGGGCGTGGGCCAGGGCGAAACCTTTCTGGCCAGCGACGCCATGGCCCTGGCCGGCGTGACCGACCAGATCGTCTACCTGGAAGAGGGCGACGTGGTGGATGTGCAAACGGGCAAGTACTGGATCGTCGACAAGGCCCACAAGCCCGTCACCCGCGTGGTCAAGACCGTGCACGCCCACAGCGGCGCAGCCGAGCTGGGCCCCTATCGCCATTACATGCAGAAGGAAATTTTTGAGCAGCCCCGCGCCATCGGCGACACGCTGGAAGGCGTGACCGCCATCGTGCCAGGGCTGTTTGAAGGCCCCAACGGCGGCGACGCCGAAGCCGTTTTCAAAGACATCGACTCGGTGCTGATCCTGGCCTGTGGCACCAGCTACTACAGCGGCTGCACCGCCAAGTACTGGCTGGAAAGCATTGCCAAGATTCCCACCCAGGTGGAGATTGCCAGTGAATACCGTTACCGCGATTCGGTGCCCAACCCCAAGACCCTGGTGGTCACCATCACCCAGTCCGGCGAAACCGCCGACACCCTGGCCGCGCTGCGCCACGCCCAAAGCCTGGGCATGCAGCACACGCTGACGGTGTGCAATGTGTCCACCTCGGCCATGGTGCGTGAATGCAAGCTGGCCTACATCACCCGCGCCGGTGTGGAGATCGGCGTGGCCTCCACCAAGGCCTTCACCACCCAGCTCGCGGGCCTGTTCCTGCTGACCCTGGCCTTGGCCAAGTCCAAGGGCCGCCTGACCGAAGAGGAAGAAGCCGGCCACCTGAAAGCCATGCGCCACCTGCCCGCCGCGCTGCAAGCCGTGCTGGCGCTAGAGCCGCAAATCATCGCCTGGGCCGAAGACTTCGCGGTGAAAGAAAACGCGCTGTTCCTGGGCCGTGGCCTGCACTTCCCCATTGCCCTGGAAGGCGCGCTCAAGCTCAAGGAAATCACCTACATCCACGCCGAAGCCTACGCCGCCGGCGAGCTAAAGCATGGCCCCCTGGCCCTGGTCACCAGCGAAATGCCGGTGGTAGCCGTAGCCCCCAACGACGCCCTGCTGGAAAAGCTGAAAAGCAATCTGCAAGAAGTGCGTGCCCGTGGCGGTGTGCTCTACGTGCTGGCCGATGCCGACTCCCACATCGTCAGCGCCGAAGGCCTGCACGTGATCCGCATGCCCGAGCACTACGGCGCGCTGTCTGCGTTGCTGCATGTCGTGCCGCTGCAACTGCTGGC
>JAPLPK010000118.1 GCA_026400275.1 Burkholderiales bacterium | reverse complement strand
AGCAAACTAGGCCAGGTTCTCAAATACCGGGTGCAAATCGTCTGCCCAGTGCTGCAGCTCTGCCTGGTCGATATGCAGGTGCTCCATACAGGCCAGGCCAAAACGGGCCCATTCGTCCGACTCGCGGGTGCCCTCGTGCAAAGCCACCAGGTGTTCCGCCACCAGGAGCATCGCCACCAGATAACGCACCTCGGCCGGGATGCCGGCAGATGGCAGGATGGTGAAGTCGTGGTGCAGGCGCACGGCGGCCGTCACCAAGGGCGGCAGCTTCCCGGTCTTGGCCACCAGCGCGCCTACCACGGCATGGTCGGTCTTGTGGGCAGCGTTCTCGGTTGCCACACAACTGCGGTCTTGCCGGGCCAGGGCCTCGGCCAACGTGCCGGTATAGCCCTTCACCCCCTGCAACATCACCGGTATACCCACATGGCAGAACAGGCCGCAGGTCTGCGCTACCTCCACATCCACACCGTACAGGTGGCGGGCAATGTAGGCCATGGCCAGGGAACGGCGGGTAGAGGTTTCCCAAAAGTGCTCCAGCAAGGCTGCATTGACGCGGATCGCGTGCCGGGTGAAAAACCCGGTCAGCACGCCCACGGTCTGCTTCACCCCCAGCATGGCAATCGCCTCACCCACCGTGCGGGCCGGGCGAGAGCGGGCAAACAGCGGGCTGTTGGAATAGCGTATCAGCGCTGCCGCCATGGCCACGTCCTGGCTGGCAATGCGGGCGATCGCGGCGGGGTCGGGGTCACCGCCCCGCACTTCGTCCTGCAGTTCCAGCAAGAGCTGGGGGCATGGCGGTATCACGATGTCGCGCACGGCGCCCTTGGCCTTGGCGGTTTCCAGTTCTCGGTCTATGTCTGCCAGCTGCATCGTGCCCCCTTTATGCACGGAATTATGCCGACGACGGCTTGCGCTTCGGTAGAATCCTGCCCGTCAGGAGAGAGTTTTCAAACGAAAACCGCCGAAGGCGCAGGGCCCCGCTACGTGGGCCTGAACGCTCAGGCAAAAGGACTGACAAACGCTTTTACAAGCGTCTCCCCCTGGAGAGAAGCCCGCCCCGAGCGGGCTCACCGAAGGCGCAACCCGCAGTCGGCCTGCACCACCGCAAGGCCTACCCGGCGAATCGCTCAGGTAAAGCGGACAGCGGGGGCCACACATGATTCTGAGAACGTGTTTACGTTTTTAGGAGTCGTGATTCCAATGTGCCCCCGAAAGACTTGCCATGTCCGACCTGTTGCTGACCCCTCTCAACGCCCTACATCTGGAGCTAGGCGCCCGCATGGTGCCCTTCGCCGGCTACAGCATGCCGGTGCAATACCCCGCAGGCTTGATGGCTGAACACCACCACACGCGCAACGCCGCCGGCCTGTTCGACGTATCCCACATGGGCCAGCTGCGCCTGGTCGGGCCTGACGCCGCTGCGGCCTTTGAAACTCTGGTGCCGGTGGACGTGATCGACCTGCCCGTGGGCAAGCAGCGCTATGGCCTGCTGCTCAACGAAGACGGCGGCATCATCGACGACCTGATGTTCTTCAAGCGCGAGGCCGACATCTTCGTCATCGTTAACGGCGCCTGCAAAGTGGGCGACATCGCCCACATCCAGGCCCAAATCGGCCAGCGCTGCGAAGTCATCCCCATGCCGGAAATGGCGCTGCTGGCGCTGCAGGGCCCCAAGGCCGTCGACGCGCTGTCGCGCCTGGCACCCAGTGTGGAAAAGCTGGTGTTCATGACGGGAGGCAGCTTCGAGGTAGCCGGCATCCCCTGCTTCCTGACGCGCAGCGGCTACACCGGCGAAGACGGCTTTGAAATTTCTGTACACCAAGACCAGGCCGAGGCTTTGGCCCGCGCCCTGCTGGCACAACCCGAAGTCCAACCCATAGGCCTGGGCGCACGCAACTCGCTGCGCCTGGAAGCCGGCCTGTGCTTGTATGGCAACGACCTGGACACCAGCACCACCCCCATCGAAGCCGGCCTGAACTGGGCCTTGCAAAAAGTGCGTCGCGCGGGTGGTGCGCGTGAAGGCGGCTTCCCTGGTGCTAGCAAAATACTAGCGCAGATCGCAGGTAATCCGGGCGCCACAGCCAAGAAACGTGTAGGCCTTGTCGCCCTGGAACGCATTCCGGTGCGCGAACATACGGCCCTGCAGGACACGGCCGGCAACGCGATTGGCGAAGTCACCAGCGGCCTGCTCGGCCCCACGGTGGACAAGCCGATTGCGATGGCCTATGTGGCGCCAGAATTTGCGGCCATCGGCACCCGCATCCACGCCATCGTGCGAGGCAAAATCGTGCCGATGGAAGTCGTCACCATGCCTTTCACACCCAACCGCTATTTCCGCGGTTAATTCAACCATTGACAGGAGCAACCCCATGAGCATCAAGTACACCGAAGACCACGAATGGCTGAACATCGAGGGCGACACCGCCACCGTCGGCATCACGCACCACGCGCAAGACGCATTGGGTGATGTGGTGTTCGTCGACCTGCCCGCCGTCGGCACCAGCTTCGCGCAAAAAGACGTGGCCGGCGTGGTCGAGTCCGTGAAGGCCGCTGCCGATGTGTACATGCCCGTCTCTGGCGAGATCACCGAGGTCAACGAAGCCCTGCGCGCCGACCCCGCCCTGGCCAACACCGACCCACTGGGTGCTGGCTGGTTCTTCAAGGTCAAGCTGTCGGACGCATCCCAAGTTGCCGCCCTGCTGGACGAAACCGCCTACAACGCCTTTAGTCAAAACGCCTAACCCCCGCCGTTCGCCCTGAGCCTGTCGAAGGGCTGCTAGCCAAATCCGCCAGGCCCAGGACGAACGCGCAAAGTACGCGTCTGCGTAGTTACCTCACCGATACCCCCGGATACCCCATGACGACCTCCCTGCACGAACTAGAAAACGCCAGCGAATTCATCGCCCGCCACATCGGCATCGACGCTGCCGATGAAACCCTAATGCTGGAAGTGATTGGCTCCAGTTCGCGCCGGGACCTGATTGACGGCATCGTGCCGCGCTCGATCGCGCGCAGCACGCCCATGGACCTGCCCGCGCCCGTGACCGAAGCGGCAGCACTGGCCGAACTGAAGGCCATCGCTGCCAAGAACCAGGTGTTCAAAAGCTTCATAGGCCAGGGCTATTACGGCACCCACACGCCGGGCGTGATCCAACGCAACATCCTGGAGAACCCCGCTTGGTACACCGCCTACACGCCCTACCAAGCCGAAATTTCGCAAGGCCGCATGGAGGCCTTGGTCAACTTCCAGACCATGGTCTGCGACCTGACCGGCATGCCGATTGCCAATGCGTCCATGCTGGACGAGGCCACCGCCGCCGCCGAAGCCATGGCCCTGGCCAAGCGCAGCGCCAAAAGCAAGAGCAATGTATTCATCGTGGCGGGTGACTGCCATCCGCAAACCATTGAAGTCATCCAGACCCGTGCCAAGCCGTTGGGTATCGAAGTCAAGGTCAGCACTGCCGTCGTCACCCTGCCCCAGCTGATGGCCAGCGGCGACTTCTTCGGCGTGCTGGCCCAGTACCCCGCCACCAACGGCATGGTGCACGACCTGCGCCCCCTGGTGGGCGTGGCCCATGCCAGCGGCGCAGCCGTCTGCGTGGCAGCCGATCTGCTGGCCCTTACCCTGCTGGTGCCACCCGGCGAGTGGGACGCCGACATCGTCATCGGCAGCACCCAGCGCTTCGGCGTGGCCATGGGCAATGGCGGCCCGCACGCCGCCTACATGGCCTGCCGCGATGCGTTCAAGCGTTCGCTGCCCGGCCGCCTGGTGGGTGTGAGCGTGGACGCACACGGCAACCCGGCCTACCGCCTGGCGCTGCAAACTCGCGAGCAGCACATCCGCCGCGAAAAAGCCACTTCCAACATCTGCACCGCACAGGTGCTGCCGGCCGTGCTGGCCAGCATGTACGCGGTGTACCACGGCCCGCAAGGCCTGACCCGTATCGCCGAGCGCGTGGCCCGCTTGACTGCCATCCTGGCGCGTGGCCTGGAGCAAATGGGCTATGTGGTGACCAACGAATACGCGTTTGACTCCATCACCGTCAAAACCGGCGACGCTACCAATTTAATAGCTACCCGCGCACAGCAATCCTGCGCCAACCTGCGTTTTCGCTTGAAAACCCATTTGGGCATCTCGCTGGACGAAACCACCACCCGTGGCGACATCGAAATGCTGTGGTCCTTCTTCGTCAAGCCCGGCGAACCCATGCCGCGCCTGAGCGAGCTGGAAAACAGCGTGGAGATGATGATTCCCGAAGCGCTGCGCCGCAGCAGCGCCTTCCTGACGCACCCGGTGTTCAACACCCACCACAGTGAAACCGGCATGCTGCGCTACATCCGCGCACTCAGCGACAAGGACCTGGCCCTGGACCGCAGCATGATCCCCCTGGGCAGCTGCACCATGAAGCTCAACGCGACCAGCGAGATGATGCCCGTCACCTGGCCCGAGTTCGCCAACATCCATCCCTTCAGCCCGCCCGAGCAGCGCCTGGGTTATGCCGAGCTGAACAGCCAGCTCTGCGCATGGCTCAGCCAGGCCACCGGCTATGCCGGCATCAGCCTGCAACCGAATGCCGGCAGCCAAGGTGAATACGCTGGCCTGCTGGCCATCAAGGCCTATTTCGATGCGCACGGCCAAAGCCAGCGCAATATCTGCCTGATCCCGTCCAGCGCCCACGGCACCAACCCCGCCAGCGCCCAGATGGCCGGCCTGACCGTGGTCGTCACCGCTGATGCGAATGGCAACGTGGACATGGCCGATCTGCAGGCCAAATGCGAGCAGCACAGCAGCCATCTGGCGGCGGTGATGATCACCTACCCCAGCACGCACGGCGTGTTCGAAACCCAGGTGAAAGAACTCTGCGCCCTGGTGCACAGCCATGGCGGCCGCGTCTATGTGGATGGCGCGAATATGAACGCCCTGGTCGGCGTGGCCGCACCCGGTGAATTCGGCGGCGACGTCAGCCACCTCAATTTGCACAAGACCTTCTGCATCCCACACGGCGGTGGCGGCCCCGGCGTCGGCCCGGTCTGTGTGGTCGAAGACCTGATCCCCTACCTGCCCGGCCATGCCACGGCGGGCGACAACAACCATGGCATCGGCGCCATCAGCGCAGCGCCCTTGGGCAACGCATCCGTGCTGCCGATCAGCTGGATGTACTGCCGCATGATGGGCGCCGAGGGCCTGCAGCACGCTACCGAGGCCGCCATCCTGGCAGCCAACTACGTCAGCACCAAGCTGCAAGCGCACTACCCCACCCTGTACGCCAGCGCCAACGGTCACGTGGCGCACGAATGCATCCTGGACCTGCGCCCCATCAAGGACAGCTGCGGCATCACCGCCGAAGACGTAGCCAAACGCCTGGCCGACTACGGCTTCCACGCCCCCACGCTCAGCTTCCCCGTGCCCGGCACGCTGATGGTAGAGCCCACCGAGAGCGAAACCCTGGCCGAGCTGGACCGCTTCATCTTCGCCATGGTCGCCATCCGCGAGGAAATCCGCCAGGTCGAAGCCGGCACCTGGCCGCGTGACAACAACCCCCTGGTGCACGCCCCCCACACAGCCGCCAGTCTGCTGGCCGCCGAGTGGGACCGTCCTTACGCGCGTGAAACCGGTGCCTTCCCGCTGGCCAGCCTGAAGCAGGCCAAATACTGGCCACCTGTGGGCCGGGTGGACAACGTCTTTGGTGACCGCAACCTGTTCTGCAGCTGCGTGCCGGTGGCGGACTACGCCTAATACCCACGAAGAGCAAAAAGCGAAGGCATGCGCGGCACAGATCCTGCTGAGGGCAAGGGCATGAACACCCCTGCCCTACCGGTCCACATCCACACGCCGTTTGAAGATGCGCAAGCCATCTTCACAGGCACCCTGTTTGTGTCGCTGGCATTGATATTGTTTGCCCAGGTCGGGTTGCTCACCGGCGGTACGGCCGGGGCGGCCTTTCTGCTGCACTACGCTACCGGCGTCACCCTGGGCAAGCTGTTCTTCCTGATCAACCTGCCGTTCTACTGGTTTGCCTGGACGCGCATGGGCCGCGAATTCACCTTCAAGACCTTCATCGCCATCAGCCTGCTGTCGGCCATGGTGGAATGGTCGCCCAGCCTCTTCGCCATCGACAGGCTGCACCCGGCCTACGCCGCAGTGCTGGGCGGCTTGCTGCTAGGTTCAGGCTGCCTGTTCCTGGCCCGCCACCGCGCCAGCCTGGGCGGCGCCACCATCGTCACCCTGTACCTGCAAAAAACCTACGGCTGGCGCGCCGGCAAGGTGCAAATGGGCATAGATTGCGCCATCGTCCTGCTAGCCCTCACCGCCATAGAACCTGTGCGCGTGGCTTATTCGGTGCTGGCAGCGGTGGTGATGAACCTGTTCATCTGGGTGAACCACCGGCCTGGGCGTTACGCGGTGTTGTAACCAAGTTGTGCTCATATTTGCATAACACTTCGCTGCTTACAACCTGTATCAGCTTTGTGGACTTCTTAGCTAGACCCTCAACGGAATTGAGCGAAGATATTGCCTCTATGCATAAAGCCGCAGATAACATCAGGTCACCAGC
>JAPLPK010000165.1 GCA_026400275.1 Burkholderiales bacterium | reverse complement strand
TTTTTGTTGGTGCCGTCGGCGAGACTCGAACTCGCACAGCTTTCGCCACTACCCCCTCAAGATAGCGTGTCTACCAATTTCACCACGACGGCGGTTTCTCTGTACCAATGGCATGAGGAGCCTTGCGGCTTTTGGCTTTCAGTACAGCAATAGAGTTTACCCGAAACGCCCCCTATTTCAGGGCGCGCTCGGTAAATTCAACGCAGATTATTTCGTCGGAATCTGACCGACACCGGAGCTCGGCACGACAGCCACGGCTGGCTCATTTTTCGCTGCTGCGGCAACACCAGAAGCAGCCATGTCAGGCGTCACGGCACCAGCAGGAGGCCGATCCAAAACGCTACCCGAACTCACGGGACGCGCACCATTGAAGTATGCCAGGGCCAAGGTACACACAAAGAACACTGCAGCCAGAATACCCGTGGTCCGGGACAGAAAATTGGCGCTCCCGCTAGCACCAAAGAGGCTACCAGAACTGCCGCTACCAAATGCCGCCCCCATGTCCGCACCCTTGCCGTGCTGAACCAAGATCAAGCCGATCATGCCAACAGCCGCCAACATCTGCACGGCCAACAAAAGGGTCAATAAAAAATTCATATGGAACTCCTAAATCTAAGCTATTAATATTGATTGACTATTGAGCAGCTGCAACGATAGCCAGGAAATCGGCAACTTTGAGCGAGGCGCCACCCACCAATCCACCATCGATATCCACCTGGGACAGCAAATTCGCGGCGTTGGCAGCATTCATGCTGCCGCCATACAGAATGGGAATGAGATCGGCATGGTTACTGGCCGCCCTAAGTTGGGCGCGCAACAACGCATGCACTTGCTGCGCCTGTTCTGGCGTAGCGGTCTTACCGGTACCGATAGCCCACACAGGCTCATAGGCCAACACGATTTCACTGATGCAATGTCCATTGGCATGGATCACTGCCGCAAGCTGGCGCTTCACAACTTCTTCGGTTTTACCCGCTTCGCGCTCCGCCAAGGTCTCGCCCACGCAGACAATTGGCGTGACACCATTGGCCAATGCACATTGGGTTTTTGCTGCAACCACCTCGTCGGTTTCGCCATGGTATTGACGGCGCTCCGAGTGACCAACAATGGCGTAACGCACACCGAACTCCTTGAGCATGCCGGGAGACAGCTCGCCGGTATAGGCGCCTGACGCATGCTGCGAAACATCCTGCGCTCCCAAAAAAATAGCACTAGACGCAAGCAAAGCCTGCACCTGAGACCAATATGGCGCAGGAACGCAAACCGCAACCCCGCAAGCCGCAGTAGCCGCCCCCGCAGTCAAGCCATCCAACAATGCCTGGTTGGCTGCCAGGCTACCGTTCATTTTCCAGTTACCAACAATCAGTTTTTTCTTCATAAAACTACCAAGTCAAAATGATTTTCCCAACATGCTGGTTCGACTCCATCAAGGCATGCGCCTGAGCCGCCCCCGTCAATCCGGCATCGTCGCCAACAGCCGCAAAAACTTTATGAATCACCGGTTTGATCGCCCCAGTCTCCAACAGTGGCCACACCCGACTCTTCAATGCGGCTGCAATTTCCGCCTTGAAGGCCACGGAACGGGGACGCAAGGTCGAACCGGTAATGGTCAAACGCCTACGCAACACCAACCCTGCATTCAACTCACTCTTAACACCACCCTGGACAGCAATAATGACCAAACGACCGTCCTCGGCCAAGCATTGGATTTCGCGCGCCACGTACCCCCCAGCAACCATATCCAGAACCACATCCACGCCAGCACCGCAGAATATCCTTCGGATCTCCTCGACGAAATCATGGGTCTTGTAGTTGATCGCATGGTCGGCCCCCAGCGCCAGACAAGCAGCACATTTTTCAGCACTCCCCGCCGTCACAACAACCGTGGCACCCATGGCCTTGGCCAACTGGATGGCCGTAACACCAATACCACTGCTACCACCCTGCACCAGCAAGACCTCACCGTTTTGCAAACGGGCTCTATCGAAAACATTGCTCCAAACGGTAAAAAACGTTTCGGGCAATGAGGCCGCTTCAGCATCAGTCCAACCGACAGGAATCGGCAGACACTGGGCAATGGGCGCTACGCACATCTCCGCATAGCCACCACCAGCAACCAGCGCACAAACGCGATCACCGACTACAAAGCCAGCCTCCGCCATAGCCAAGGGATCACCCGCCTCCACGACACCGGCAACCTCCAGACCCGGTATATCCGAAGCACCTTCCGGCACCGGGTAATGGCCCGTCCGCTGCAATACATCTGGTCGATTGACACCACTGGCGGCCACACGAATCAGCAACTCACCGGCCTTGGGGACGGGCACAGGCCGATCCGCCAGACGCAAAACGTCTGGCAAACCATAGGCTTGGATCTCGATAGCTTTCATCACGAAGTGAAGACAGGGAACACCCCACTTCTGGCGGGTGGTCGCATTGGAATGCGACCACCAGACACCAGATCAGTGCTGGGCTTCTGGGTTATAGGCAGCAGGTGCCGGACGGTCCAGCAAGGCCTTCATAGACAGCTTGATGCGGCCCTTTTCGTCCGTTTCCATAACCTTGACCTTGATGATCTGGCCTTCGGTCAGATAGTCGGACACCTTTTCCACGCGCTCATGGGCGATCTGGCTGATGTGCAGCAAACCGTCCTTGCCAGGCAGCAAATTGACCAGCGCACCGAAGTCCAGGATCTTGGTGATCGGGCCTTCGTAGACCTTGCCAATTTCGACTTCAGCGGTGATCTGCTCAATACGGCGCTTGGCCTCTTCGGCCTTGGCTGGATCGCTGGAAGCGATGGTGATGGTGCCGTCTTCTTCGATGTTGATCTGGGTGCCGGTTTCTTCGGTGAGCGCACGGATCACCGCACCGCCCTTGCCGATCACGTCACGGATTTTTTCCGGATTGATCTTCATGGTGAACAGGCGCGGCGCGAAGGTAGAGACCTCGGTCTTGGCTTCGGACATGGCGTCCATCATCTTGCCCAGGATGTGCAGACGAGCTTCCTTGGCTTGCGCCAGCGCGACCTGCATGATTTCCTTGGTAATGCCTTGGATCTTGATATCCATCTGCAGCGCGGTGATGCCGTTGGTGGTACCTGCCACCTTGAAGTCCATATCGCCCAAGTGATCTTCATCACCCAGAATGTCGGTCAGCACGGCGAAACGGTTGCCATCCTTGATCAGGCCCATAGCGATACCAGCCACATGGGCCTTCATCGGCACACCGGCGTCCATCAGCGACAAGCAGCCGCCGCAGACCGAAGCCATCGACGAGGAACCATTGGATTCGGTGATTTCCGACACCACGCGCATGGTGTAGGGGAAGTCTTCCTTGTTTGGCAACACAGCAACCAGTGCGCGCTTGGCCAAACGACCGTGGCCGATTTCGCGACGCTTCGGCGTGCCCACGCGACCAGTTTCGCCGGTGGCGAACGGAGGCATGTTGTAGTGCAGCATGAAGCGGTCTTCGTATTCACCGGCCAAAGCGTCGATGCGTTGAGCATCACGCTCGGTACCCAAGGTGGTCACAACCAAAGCCTGGGTTTCACCGCGGGTGAACAAAGCCGAGCCATGGGTGCGTGGCAGCACGCTGTTACGGATTTCAATAGCACGCACGGTACGTGTGTCACGGCCATCAATGCGGGGCTCACCGGCCAGAATCTGGCTACGCACGATCTTGGCTTCGATGTCGAACAGCATGCCTTCAACGGCCACTGCGTCGAATTCAACGCCTTCAGCTTTCAAACCCTTGTTCACCCAGGAATAAACTTCTCGGCAGGCGTGGGTACGGGCTTGTTTGTTGCGGATTTGATACGCCGCAGCCAGCTTCTCTTGGGCTAGCGCCTCCACCTTGGAGATCAGCACTTCGTCCTTGGCTGGTGCCTTCCAGTCCCAGACTGGCTTGCCAGCATCACGCACCAGTTCATGGATGGCGTTGATGGCGATATTGCCCTGCTCATGGCCAAACACCACGGCGCCCAGCATGATTTCTTCGCTGAGTTGCATGGCTTCGGATTCCACCATCAACACAGCAGCTTCGGTACCCGCCACCACCAGATCCATGATGGAGTCTTTGCGGGCGGTCTGGCCGGGGTTCAGCACGTATTCGCCATTGACATAACCCACACGGGCTGCGCCGATAGGGCCACTGAAAGGCACACCGCTGACCGACAAGGCGGCGCTGGTAGCAATCAAGGCCGCGATGTCAGCATCCACTTCCGGGTTTAGCGACAAGGTGTGCACGACCACGTGCACTTCATTGAAGAAACCTTCAGGGAACAGCGGGCGAATCGGACGATCGATCAGGCGACTGGTCAGGGTTTCAAATTCGCTGGGACGGCCTTCGCGCTTGAAAAAGCTGCCTGGGATCTTGCCCGCAGCATAGGTCTTTTCCAGGTAATCCACCGTCAACGGGAAGAAGTCCTGGCCAGCCTTGCCTTCGGTCTTGGCAACCACCGTGGCCAGCACCACGGTGCCGTCCATATCCAACAGCACGGCGCCGCTGGATTGGCGAGCGATTTCGCCGGTTTCCATGGTGACGGTATGGCTGCCCCATTGGAAGGTTTTAGTTACTTTTTTGAACATGGTCATCTTTGGTCTCCTGAAAGAAAAACAGAACCCGAGCGGGTCTATCCTTGGATTGCGGCCTTTTGCAATGCCGGCTTGTGACAACAACCCAACCCGGGTTGTACAGGCCAGAGAACCTCAGCTATACGATGCCATTCCATAACAACCAGCTAGATGGCTTTTATGGAATGACACAGCGCGTACTCTGCGGTTGGACTCTGGGGTAAAAACAAACAAAAACGCCTGAGCTAGTGAACTAACTCAGGCGCTTATGCATTGGGTATCCGACTTACTTACGCAGGCCGAGCTTAGCGATCAAAGCGACGTAACGGTCGTGGTCCTTGGCGTTCAAGTAGTCCAACAGCTTGCGGCGACGGCTCACCATACGCAACAGACCGCGACGACCATGGTGATCCTTGGCGTGGGTCTTGAAGTGAGGGGTCAGTTCGTTGATACGAGCGGTCAGCAGTGCAACTTGCACTTCTGGGCTACCGGTGTCCGTTGCGCTACGTGCATTGGCCTTGACAACTTCGGCCTTGATAGAGGATGCGATCATTTACTTATCCGTTGTGTTTAACTTGCGTTGGTAGATGGAATTTCAGCCAACGTGCGCCTTGCAGGATGCAAAGCCTTTAAATTATAGCGCGTAACGCCCAACCGGCCTGCGCCGGAGATTCTAAGGGCCACCAAACATCACAACTGGCGGACGCTGAAGGTATCGCAGGACTTCACGGCACCAGTCTGCAAACCCGTACTGAACCAGCGTTGGCGCTGGGCACTGGTGCCATGGGTAAAGCTGTCGGGCACCACTTCGCCCCCGTTGGCGCGCTGCAACGCGTCGTCACCGATCTTGGACGCAGCATTCATCGCCGACTCGATATCTCCGTCTTCCAGCATTTTGCGGGCATCACGCGCGTGGTGGGCCCATACGCCGGCAAAACAGTCGGCCTGCAATTCCAGCCGCACGCTCAAGGCGTTGTATTGGACCTGGCTGACCTTGCCACGCGCCTGGTCCATCTTTTCGCTAATGCCCAGGAGGTTCTGCACGTGGTGACCCACCTCGTGGGCGATCACATAGGCCTGAGCGAACTCCCCTGGGGCGCCCAGGCGGGTGCGCAGGGTTTCATAGAAAGCCAGATCGATGTACACCTTTTGGTCGCCCGGGCAGTAAAACGGCCCCATGGCCGTCTGCCCCTTGCCACAGGCCGTAGGCGTCGCATTGCGGAACAGCACCAGCTTGGGCGCAATGTAGTGATTGCCATTCTTGCTAAAGACCTCGGTCCAAACGTCCTCGGTATCGGCCAGCACTACGGATACGAACTTGGCCATCTGGTCGTCCTTGGGCGGACGGTGGGCCGGCACTTGCTGCACCTGTCCAGACGGCGCACCACCGCCACTGAGCAGCCCCAGAATGGTCAAGGGATTCACGCCCAGCACCCAGCCTCCCAGCAAGGCAATCACAATCGTGCCAATACCAATGCTGCGGCCACCCAGCATGCCACCGCCGGAACCGCCACCGCCACCGCCACCGCCAGCATCGCGGCGGTCTTCTACGTTATCGGATTCGCGGTTGCCTTCCCATTTCATACGGAATCTCCATGTTTCAAGGGGCGATGGTACCGTGGCGGTGTACGATTCCCGCGCACGTCCATATTGATGCAGCCGGCCCCACGGGCAGTGGGTCTTTGGAAAACACTTCATGAACATATTGGGATTCACCGAAAAGCCAACCGTGCTGGTCATCGACGACACTGCAGACAACCTCACCTTGATGGCTGCGCTGCTAAAAGACAGCTACCGGGTGAAGGTGGTGAACCACGGTGAAAAAGGCCTGGCCATCGCCGCTTCAACCACGCCACCCGACCTGGTACTACTGGACATCATGATGCCCCAGATCGACGGCTACGAAGTGTGCCGCAGGCTCAAGGCCAATCCGGCCACGCGCAACATACCGGTGATATTTCTTACGGCCAAGTCGGATGACGAGGCCGAAGAAAAAGGCTTTGAGCTGGGCGCAGTGGACTACATCACCAAGCCCATCTGCCCAGCCATTCTGCTGGCTCGGGTGCACAACCATATTGCGCTGAATGTACGGACAGCCATGCTGCAGTCACTGTCGCAAAAGCTGTCTCGCTACTTGTCTCCCCAGGTCTACAAATCGATTTTTGAAGGCGCG
Source organism: Burkholderiales bacterium (assembly GCA_026400275.1). Lineage (GTDB taxonomy): Bacteria > Pseudomonadota > Gammaproteobacteria > Burkholderiales > Burkholderiaceae_C > Rhodoferax_B. Next base: position 11,535 of record JAPLPK010000165.1, on the reverse strand, counting down.
CAAGACGTCTCCATCCAGGCTGTGCGCAAGAAGTTGACCATCTTTTTCTCGGACATCAAGGACTTCACCAAGACCGCAGAAGGCATGCAGCCCGAGGACCTGACCTACTTTTTAAACAGCTATTTCTCGGAAATGTCGAAGATTGCGCTGGAGCATGGCGCCACCATCGACAAATTCGTGGGTGACGCGATGCTGATCTTTTTCGGCGACCCCGAGACCCGTGGCGTACAAGAAGACGCTTTGCAGTGCGTGCGCATGGCGGTTGCCATGCAGCGACGCATGCATGGGCTGCGCGACATCTGGCGCGACAAGGGCTATAGCCACCCGTTCCAGATGCGCATTGGCATCAACACCGGCTTTTGCCACGTGGGCAACTTCGGCAGCGAACAGCGCATGGACTACACCGTCATAGGCAATGAGGTCAACCTCGCCGCCCGCCTAGAGCAAAACGGCGAGCCGGACAACGTCATGCTGTCGTACGAAACCTATGCGCTGGTAAAAGACGAATTCGATGCCGAAGAGCGCGAGCCGATCGCAGCCAAGGGCATTTCGCATGACATACGCTGCTTTGTGCTGCGTGGCATAGCGCCAGCACAAAGCGCAGCTGACGCACTGCACCAACGCTATCCCGGGCTGCGCCTGGCCGTGGACCTGGAAAAGCTCGACGCAGACAGCCGCGGGCGTGCCATACAAGACCTGCAGAACGCCATCGACAGCATCCGCCAGTTACCCCTCGCCACGCCCGCCTAGCGCAACACGGCCGACAAGCTGTTCAACGTACACACCACCAGCTGCGCGCTAGAACCAGCGAACCGCAAGATCACACCATCCTCCCGCTCGATCCCGGGCAAAACCGCGAACAGATCGGCCAGACCTGGGCCCAGGGGGCCGCAAACGGCAGCGCGCCGCCGCCTCATTGGCACCGCTGGCCACCGAGGGCGACAAGGACACACCGCTCGCATGGCCTGGGAAGTTTTCGCCACCACGAAACGTGCGCCTGGAAACAATGGCTCGGTGTCGGTCTTGAACACGTCATCACCATTGGCCAGCAGCGCGGGCACGCAGGTTGGCGCACCGCCCTAGGCCAAGGGGCAGTGCCCGACCTGCACGCCGGCCACGCCGGCACTGCTGTCTGATAGCCCACTAAGCGAGCTACCGATACGAGGCGGTTCCAGCACCTTAGGTATCCAGCTTGGGGTCCAAAGCGTCGCGTAGGCCGTCGCCCAGCAGGTTGAACGCCAGCACGGTGAAGAAGATCGCCAGACTGGGGAATAACGCAATATGCGGCGAGCTCATCATGTCGGCGCGTGCCTCGTTCAGCATGGCTCCCCACTCAGGTGTGGGCGGCTGTGCACCCAGGCCCAAAAATGACAGGCTGGCTGCCGTGATGATGGACGTGCCAATGCGCATGGTGAAGTACACCACCACAGACGAGATAGTCCCTGGAAAGATGTGGCGGGTGATGATGGTCCAATCGGACGCGCCAATCGAGCGCACCGCCTCGATATATGTCAAATTTTTCAAAGACAAGGTATTGCCACGCACCAGTCGCGCAAAGGCCGGCACGCTGAACACCGCCACGGCAAAGATCACATTCACCATCCCGTTACCCAGGATCGCGATGATGCCAATCGCAAGCAAGATACCGGGAAAGGCAAACAGCACATCCGATATACGCATCACGATGCGGTCCCACCAGCCCTCATAGTAGCCAGCCAGCAAGCCCAGCGCAGTGCCAACAAAGGCACCCACTGCCACCGAGATAAAGCCTGCCGCAAGGGAGATGCGCGCGCCCATCAGAATGCGGCTGAAGATGTCGCGGCCCAGCGGGTCTACACCGAACCAGTGCGCGGCCGATGGCCTGGCGTTCAGGGCATCGTAGTCAAAATAATTCTCGGCGTCATAGGGCACCAGCCAAGGCGCCAGCGCGGCGACCAGCACCAGCGCCAGCACAAAGCCCCCGGCCACCAGGGCTAGACGTTGGCCCTTAAATTTGCGCCAGAACTCGGTCCACGGGGTGCGTACGCGTTCTTGGGTCTTTTGGGGCTCTGGCGCAGATGGAATCATCACAAGTAGCTATATTATTTGTAGCGAATCGCGGGATTGATCACGGCGTACAGCACGTCCACCACCAGGTTGATCAGAATGAACTCCAACGAGAACAAAAGCACCTCGGCCTGGATCACCGGGAAGTCACGCATCTCGACCGAATCCACCAGCAGACGCCCCATGCCCGGCCAGTTGAAAACCTTCTCCACCACGATGGAGCCACCGAGTAAAAAGCCAAACTGCAGGCCCATCATGGTGACCACGGGAATCAGCGCGTTGCGCAGGCTGTGCTTCACCACCACCACGAACTCGTTCAACCCCTTGGCCCGGGCGGTGCGGACGTAGTCCTCTTTCAGGATGTCGATAAAGGACGAACGCGTAAAGCGCGCCATGACCGCCGCCACACCGGCACCCAAAGTGAGCGACGGCAGGATGTAGTGCCGCCAGGAATCCGCCCCCACCGTGGGCAGCCAACCCAGCTGCACGGAGAACACTTGCATCAGCAACATGCCCAGTGCAAAAGACGGGAACGAAATACCGGTGATAGCCAGCGTCATGCCCAGCCGGTCCGGCCAGCGGTTACGCCAAACGGCCGACAACATGCCAATCACCAACCCGAGCAGCACCGACCAGCCCATGGCAGCAACGGTCAGCCAGAAGGTTGGTGCGAAGCGATCGGCGATTTCGGTAGACACCGGACGCTTGCTACGCAGCGATATACCAAAATCGCCCTGCACCGCATTGCCAATAAAACGCACAAACTGCTGGTGCAAAGGCAAATCCAGACCCAAGTCTTTGCGAATCATCTTCACCACTTCCTCGCCCGCCTCCGGCCCTGCCGCCAGCCGGGCCGGATCACCCGGCAACAGATGGACGAACAGGAACACAAGGGCCGCCACAATCAACAGGGTTGGCAGCAGGCCCAGCAAGCGTTTGAGGATGAAATTCAGCATAACTTGGCGGGAAAAGCCGCTTACTTCAGTTCAACTTCATCAAAGTTGAAAGAGCGGTCTGGCATGACATAGAAACCGCTAAGGTTCTTGGAACGCACAGACACCAGCTGCAATGTAGCCAGGTTGATCCAAGGCGCATCTTTCCAGATGCGCTGCTGCACGTCTGCGTAGATCTGGGCCTTGACCGCAGGGTCCGTGGTTACCAGGGCCTTGGCAATACCGGCATCTACCGCATCGTTCTTGTAGTACGCGGTGTTGAACGATTTCGGCGGGAAGGATTCTGTAGCGAACAGGGGGCGGATCGCCCAGTCCGCCTCACCCGTCGATGCGGACCAACCCGAGTAATACATGCGCACCGGAGCGGTTGCCGCATCAGGTGCGCTCTCCACACGCTCCGCCCGCTGGCCCGCCTCCAACGCCAGCAACTGCACATTCACGCCCACCACGCGGAGCTGCTGCTGGATGAACTGGATGGCCTTTTGCGTCGTCGAGTCTGTGAAAGCCGCCCACAGCGTGCTCTCAAACCCATTCGGATAACCCGCTTCTTTCAAGAGTTCGCGGGCCTTCACTGGGTTGTAAGGCCAGGGGCCAAGCTTGGTGGAAAACTGCACGTCTTTGGGAATCACACCTTCGGCGGGAATGGCATAGCCGCCATAAACGACCTTGACCAACGCTTCCTTGTTGATCGCGTAGTTCAGTGCTTCACGCACCTTGGGGTTGTCAAACGGCTTTTGCAGCGTGTTCAGCGATACATAGCGGTGCACGATGGACGGCGCAACCGTGATTTCGAGCTCGGGCTTGGCCTTCAACAACTCGACCTGTTCGGGTGGTACAGGGTAGGTGAAGTTCGCCTCGCCCGTCTGAATGATCGCGCTGCGCGAGTTGTTGTCCACCACAGGACGCCAGGTGATGCTATCCACCTTGGGGTAACCCTTGCGCCAGTACTCGGCAAATTTTTCGCCCTTCACGAAATCGGTCTGCTTCCACTCCACGAACTTGAAAGGACCAGTACCAACGGGGTGCTGGCCAATCTCTTTGCCGTATTTCTGGATGGCGGCGGGCGAAATGATCACTGCGGACGGGTGCGCCAACGAATTAATGAAGGGCGAGAACGGCTCCTTCAACGTGAAACGCACTGTGTTCGGGTCCAACACCTCGGTTTTGGCGATGTTCTTGTACAGCGTATAGCGCTTGAGCTTGTTGTCAGGGTTGGTTACACGGTCAAAGTTGGCCTTGACGGCTTCCGCGTTGAAGTCGGTGCCATCTTGGAACTTGACGCCCTTCTTCAGCTTGAAGGTGTAGCTCAAACCATCCTTGCTGGCGGTATAGCTTTCTGCCAGCACCGGCACCATCTTCATGCTCTTGTCGAAGCCCAGCAAACCCTGGTAGAACGATTTGGCCACGGCCTGCGACAAAGTGTCATTGGCATCGTACGGGTCCAATGTCGTAAACGTAGAGTCCACCGCGACCACCACGTTCTTGGCGGCGAAAGCGTATGGCACCAAGGCAGCAGACAGCGCCAGCGCGGCGCTCAATCGGGTCAAAACATGCTTCATACAAAAACTCCAAGTTACTCAATAAGCCCGTTGCCGGACACCAAAAAATCGAATCAATACACACCACCTACACTGTGCCGCGCCACAAAATGGCCTGACCCAACCTCTTGCAGAGGCTCTACATGCGGCAAATCGTCCAGCGCACGTATGGGACTGGGGATGTCTCCCACCAGTAAGTCTCGCTTGCCATGCCGGCGCGCCGGATCGGCCACCGGCACGGCAGACATCAGGCGGCGGGTGTAGGCATGCTGCGGGCTCTCAAACACGGCGCGGCGCGGGCCGATCTCGACGATCTGGCCCAGGTACATCACGGCCACACGGTGGCTGATGCGCTCCACCACCGCCATGTCGTGCGAGATAAACAAAAAGGCGATGCCGAACTCGCGCTGCAGGTCCAGCATCAGGTTCACGATCTGCGCGCGTATCGACACGTCCAGCGCCGACACAGCCTCATCGGCAATCACCACCTTGGGGTTGAGCGCCAAGGCCCGGGCAATCGCGATGCGCTGGCGCTGCCCTCCAGAAAACTCGTGCGGATAGCGCTGGGCCGCGTTGGCGGGCAGGCCCACACGTTCCAGCAGCTCGGTCACGCGCTGCTCGGCCTGCGTACCCTGGGCCACGCCGTGCACCAGCAGCGGCTCCATGATGGCAAAACCCACGGTCAGTCGCGGGTCCAGCGAGGCGAATGGGTCCTGAAAAATAAACTGCACGTCGCGCCGCAAGGCCTGCAGCGCACGGCCCTGTAAGGGCGCAATCGCGCGCCCAGCCACGTCCACACTACCGGCATCAAACTCCACCAGCCGCGCCAACGAACGCCCGGTGGTGGACTTGCCGCAGCCCGACTCACCCACCAGCGCAAGGGTTTCACCCGGCTGCAGGCTGAAACTGACCTGCTCCACCGCGCATACCTGGCGCGTGACACGGCCCAGCACACCAGTGCGCACAGGGAAGCGCGTGGTCAACGCCTGCACCCGCAGCACCGGCGGTGCCTGGTGCTGCACCGTATCGGGCAATGGCTGATCCTGCACCGCAGCGGCGTCGGCATCCAGCAGCGGAAACTTGGCCGGCGTATCGGTGCCGCGCATGGCGCCCAGCGTAGGCACGGCAGCCAGCAACGCGCGGGTATAGGGCTGGCGCGGGGCGGCAAACAAAGAAGCGCAGTCGCCCTCCTCCACTGTATCGCCCCGGTACATGACAAGGACCCGGTCAGCCATCTCGGCCACCACGCCCATGTCGTGGGTGATGAAGACCACGCCCATCTGCATCTCTTCCTGCAGCATGCGGATGATGGCCAGCACCTGGGCCTGGATGGTCACGTCCAGCGCCGTGGTGGGTTCATCGGCAATCAGCAGGTTGGGCTTGCACGACAAGGCCATGGCAATCATCACGCGCTGGCGCATGCCACCTGACAGCTGGTGCGGGAAGCGGTCCAGCACATTCTTGGCCTCAGGGATGCGCACCAGGTCCAGCATGCGCAAGGCCTCGGCACGGGCTGCCGCACGGGCCATGCCCTGGTGCAGGCGGATCGACTCGGCGATTTGCTCGCCCACCGGGAACACCGGGTTCAGGGAGGTCATGGGCTCCTGGAACACCATGGCCATCTCGGCGCCGCGGATGCGCCGCATGGTGGCCGGGCTGGCCTGGGCCAGGTCCAGCACCGAGCCGTCTCGGCGGTGGAAATCCATTTGGCCACTGACGATGCGGCCGCCGCCGTTTTCCACCAGACGCATCAGCGCCAGCGAAGACACCGACTTGCCTGAACCCGACTCTCCCACAATGGCCAGGGTTTCACCGGCATTGACATGGAAAGACAGGTCGCGCACTGCGTCAACAACCCGTTCCTTTGTTTCAAACCGCACGCCTAAATGGCGTACATCCAACACACGGCGCGGCTGCGCTACTTGCAAGCTCACGCAGCCACTCCGCGCAGCTGGCGTACCGTGTTGTCAGCCGCCTCCTGCAGGCTGCTCCAGACTTGCGCGCCTTCGACAAACACCTTGAGCTCGCCCGGCTCGAAGCTGGACCAGGGCTCGTCGGTGGTCAGCGGTTCGGTGGCAACCAGCACCATGCGATCGCTTTCGCTATTCACCTCGCGCAAATCCAGCGTCATATCGCAGTCCACCAGGCGGGCAGTCTGGAACGGGTGCTGGCGGGACACCCAGCTGAGCTTGGTGGAGCAATGGGCGTACATGGCCTCGCCGTTAGACAGCAGGAAATTGAACACGCCGTGGTCTGAAATACGGCGCGACAAACCGGCCAAAACCGGCGCGATCTGCTTCCAGCCGGGAGGGCAGGCGCCCGAGAACACCGTACGCAGCTCTTGCAGCATCCAGCAGAAAGCTTTTTCGCTATCCGTGGTCCCCACGGGCAGGTAATTACCGACCAGCCCGGGGTGAAAGTTCTTCAGGTCGCCGTTATGGCAAAAAACCCAATGCTGCCCCAGCCATTCGCGCTGGAACGGGTGGCAGTTGGAAAGGGTGATCTGGCCCTGCGTGGCTTTGCGGATATGCGCCAGCACGGACTTGGATTTGATCGGGTAGCTGCGCACAAAGTCGGCCAGCGGCGAGTCGCTGGCGCGGCCGTCGTCTATGAACAAGCGGCAACCGGTGCGCTCGTAGAAGGCGATACCCCAGCCATCTGCATGCTCACCAGTTTGCCCGCCCCGCGCGGAGAAGCCGGTGAACGAGAAGTTGATGCTGGCGCTGCTGTTGCAGTTCATGGCGAGCATTTGGCACATGGTGTTTCTTTCCTTGGGTTCGCCTAATGCCCAGCAAAAATCAGGCCCGTGGCAGGGTCACTCCGACCTGGCCTTGGTACTTGCCGCCACGGTCTTTGTAGCTGACTTCGCAGACTTCGTCGCTCTCGAAGAACAGCACCTGGGCGCAGCCTTCGCCAGCGTAAATCTTGGCCGGCAGCGGCGTGGTGTTGCTGAATTCCAGCGTCACATAGCCTTCCCACTCGGGTTCGAACGGCGTCACATTCACGATGATGCCGCAGCGCGCGTAAGTGGATTTACCCAGGCAGATGGTCAGCACATTGCGCGGAATGCGGAAGTACTCGACCGTGCGGGCCAGTGCGAAGCTATTGGGCGGGATGATGCAGCTGTCGCCGGAGAAATCGACAAAACTCTTTTCGTCGAAGTTCTTCGGGTCCACCACGGTGCTGTGGATATTGGTGAAGACCTTGAATTCGGGCGCGCAACGGATGTCGTAACCGTAGCTGCTGGTGCCGTAGCTAATGATCTTGCCGCCTTCGCGCTCGCGAACCTGGCCGGGCTCAAAGGGTTCGATCATGCCGTGTTGCTCGGCCATACGGCGAATCCATTTGTCGCTTTTGATTGTCATAAAGATGTCTTTCGGTGAACGGCGATTGTAGCGCTCAGCGCCCTTGAATGCTATCAACTTAATAGCTATATAGACATAAGCAATCTACAGTGCCTGCGAAATCACCGTACGCTCCACCAGGCGGTCGTCGCCCAGAATGATGCAGCCAAACAGCAGCTCGTCCAGGCTGCGCGCCCGCGATGTCTTGCGCGCCAACAGCGGCGTGGCCTGCGGGTTCAACACCAGGAAGTCGGCCTCGCAGCCCACCGCCAGATTGCCGACCACCCCGCCCAGACCCAGCGCCGCAGCTGCGCCGGCCGTGTGTTGCCACCAGAGCTGCTGCGGGCCCAGGGACAGGCCGGCCTTGGTCTGCCCCTCTCGACCCACGTAGTAAGCAGCGCGCATGGTGTGGAAGGGGCTGAAGCTGGTGCCGCCACCCACGTCGCTGGCCAGGCCGTAACGGAAGCCCGCGCGGTCCGCCTCGGCGTAGTCGAAAAAGCCACTGCCCAGGAACAGGTTGCTGGTCGGACTGATGGCGGCCACCGTGCCGCTGTCGCGCATCAGCGCCCTGTCAGTTGCGTCGAAGTGGATGCAGTGCGCGTACACGGCGCGTGGGCGCAGCAAGCCGAAGTCCTGGTAGACCTCCAGGTAGCTGCGCGCGTCCGGGAACAGCTCCTTGACCCAGGCGATCTCGCCCAGGTTTTCGGCCACATGCGACTGCACCCATACATCTGGGTAGCGCGCAGCCAGCTCGCCTGCGCCGCGCAGCTGCTCCGGCGAGCTGGTGGGCGCAAAGCGCGGGGTGATGGCATAACCCAGGCGGTCCACGCCGTGCCAGCGCTGCAAAAGGTCTTCGGTGTCAATCAGGCTTTGCTCGGTTTCGTCGCGCACGCCGTCGGGTGAGTTGCGGTCTTGCAGCACCTTGCCGGTCATCAGGCGCATGCGGTGGCTTTGCGCCTCGGTGAACAGCGCATTCACAGAGCTGGGATGCGAAGTGGCAAACGCCAGCGCAGTCGTCACCCCGTTGCGCAACAGTTCCGCTATGAAAAACGCAGCTACTTCCGCAGCATAGGCGGGCGACGAGAAGCGTTTTTCTGCAGGAAAAGTGTAGTTCTCCAGCCAGGGCAACAGGCCATCGGCGGGGGCGCCGATGATGTCAGTCTGCGGATAGTGGATATGCATGTCCACAAAACCAGGCGCCAGGATGCGCCCAGGCAGGTGTTCCACGGTCAAACCCGGGTACTTGGGGCCCAGCGTACGGTAGGAGCCAACGGCCTGCACCACCCAGGTGCCCAGGGAATTTCGGCCCACGACGAGCAGGCCATCCTCCTCGTAGAGGGCGGTTTGGTCGTCGGCAAAACGGAGAATAGCGGCGCGGTAAGCTTTCATATCTGACAAGCTTACGCATAATTCAGGCCATTTGATGTATTCCTCTATGCCGATATCGACTTCTATCCATGCGCTGCCAACAAGCCTGGAAGAACTGTGTACGCGCCGCCGCCGCGCTGGGCCACGCCGCAGCCCAGGCCGCCTTGGGCCAGTGGCTGCTGGACGGCCACGGCATGGACAAGGACGCCGCGCAGGCCGTGCAATGGTTTCTGAAATCTGCCGCCCAGGGCCACCCCATGGGCATGAACATGGCTGGCCGCTGCCTGGAAAACGGCTGGGGCACCGAGCCTGACCTGTTTGCGGCCGTGGCCTGGTACAAAAAAGCCGCCAGCCTGGGCCTGGACGCCGGCCTGTACAACCTGGCCAACCAGCTCGCCGCAGGCCACAGCGTGCCGCAAGACCACGCCGCCGCGCTGCAGCTGTACCGCCAGGCCGCCGACCAGGGCCATGCCAAGTCCATGACCAAGATCGGCCGCTACTACGAGGACGGCGTGGTGGTGGAGCAAGACCGAGACGCCGCCTTCTTCTGCTACCAGGAAGGCGCGCAGGGCGGCGACTTCCGCGGGCAGTTCAACTACGCCAGCATGCTGGCCGAGCGCGGCCGCCTGGCCGAAGCCCTGGAGTGGCTGGCCAAAGTGCCGCTCACCGCCACCAAGGCCTACCTGGAGAAGACCGGCGCCCTGCTGCAGCAGTCTGGCAATGCGGAATTCCAGCGCGTTGGCACGCTGTTTCTAGTGCACGCCGGGGGCTGAACCCTGGCCACACCCGGCAGACCATGGCTGTTGCGCACCCCGTCTTCCCCATCCGTACCGAATGCCCGCCCGGTGCCTGCAACTGCGGGCGCGACGCGCTGCTGGAAAGCCCCGACGGCGATCTGCGCGTGCTGCGCCTGACCCGCGAGGACGAAAAGCGCCTGGTGCAGCGGCTGGAGAACCTGAGCAGCCTAAGCGACCTGCGGCGCATGGAGGAAAAGATGGAGCAGCAAGTCGGCATCCGGCTCACCATCAGCAGCAGCCCGAACGAGGTCCGCACCCTGCGCGGCATCGTGATCCTGGTGCACGAGCAGCCCGGCCTGTGCCGCAAGACGCGCCAGGCCATACCGGCCGCCATCAAGCGTAGCCTGGAACTGCACCCTGAGATTGCCTACGACATCCTGAACGTAGGCGGTCTGTTTGAAGGCGGCTGAGCGCTGCGGTTTTGATAGCTACCAGCGCATTAAATACATGCGCTAGTAGCCCATTTGATCAAGATTTGAATTGCAAGGCGTTGGTCCAGTCGCCCATAGGCTGCTGGCCGCGGGCGCGCATGGCGGCGTCGCGCTGTTGCAGGCCGTCCAGCTGCTCCAGGCCGAACACGCGGGTTATCAGGCGCAGTATGGAGCCGGTGTCGTAAATGGTGTGGTCCACGGTGCCCTGGCGGGCGAATGGCGAAATCACCAGCGCTGGCAGGCGCGTACCCGGGCTCCAGCAGTCGCCCTTGGGTGGCGCCACGTGGTCCCACCAGCCGCCGTTTTCGTCCACGGTGACGATAACCACCATGGTGTCCCACTGCGGGCTGGTGCGCAGCAGCTTGACGGCACGGTCACGCTGGGCGAAGTCGGCGGGCTTCAGGGCCGACAAAGGCTTTTCCGGACCGGGGAAGTTGGCAAACAGGTTGTTGAAGCTGCGGTTTTCGCCGTAGATCACGACCACGGTTTTGATGCTTTTTCTGCAAGGCGCTGTCCAGCGCGCTGCCCTCCATGGCGCCGGAGCCACGCATGCTGTCGGTCGCGCAGGCAGTGAGCGTAGGCCCACGCCGGCGGTGGCCATGCCGCCCAGAAAGTGGCGGCGCTTGAGGTCGGGCGTGGGGCTGGTAGTTGCGGAATCTTCGGTGGAGTCTCGTGGGCCCGTCATGGCGTTCCTGGCTGGTTTATTGGCTATGAAGCTAGGTTTGCTAGCCAGCAACGGTGACAAAGAACAACCCGGAATGTGCAAAGGAATGTGAAACCCAGCCTACTATTCCACTATCAAAAAGGTAGCTGCTTGCGCAGGTAGTATCTGCGTGAGCGGCCTATTTCTTATAAATTTCCCCTCCAGGCTAAAAGCCGGCGAAGCAGGCTTGCAGGCGATCGGTCAGGGCCTTCTTCTGGCTGGCGTCGATGAAGCTGGCCTCGAAGCTATTGGCCGCCAGCTGGTAGGCCTGCTGCGCGCCCAGGCCGGTGGCGGCGAAGGTCTGGGTGAAGTTCTCATTGATGTAGCCGCCAAAGTAGGCCGGGTCGTCCGAGTT
>JAPLPK010000129.1 GCA_026400275.1 Burkholderiales bacterium | reverse complement strand
TTTTTCTTAACGCCGACTGATTCGCTATCAAAAAAAGAGCTTCCAGCGCAGATGGCGCCTGCGCTAGAAGCTGTTTTTATTCAAAACCCTGTAGATCAGAATCCGTCCGCGTAGCGCTCCAGCTCCCAGGTGCTGACGTGGCCGGCATACGCGTCCCATTCAGCGGTTTTGAGTGCCAGAAACTGCTGGCAGAACGCGTCGCCCAGGCTGTGGCGCAGCACCGTATCGGCCTCCAGCGCGGCCAAGGCCGACCACAGGTCGCGCGGCAAACGGGCAGGCATGGCGTCTGGATGTTGGGCCTGTAGGGCATACAGATCGGCAGAACAAGGCTCGGGCGCCGGCATCTCTTGGTCCAAGCCATCCAGGCCGGCCGCCAAGGTTGCAGCGATTGCCGCATACACATTGCAGGACGGGTCTGGCAAGCGCCACTCAATACGCCCGGCCACGGTACGCGCCAGGCAGGTACGGTTGTTTTCGCCGTAGGCCTTCCACACCGGCGCCCAGGTCGTGCCCGATGCACTATGGCTAGCCGCCAAACGCTTGTAGCTATTCACCGTAGGTGCGCACAGGGCCGCCAGCGCGTCCGCATGGTGTAGCAGACCGGCGATGAAGCTGTAGCCGCTGGCGCTCAGCCCCAGCGGGTCGGCGCTGTGGGCAAACACCGGCCGGCCCTGGGCATCGGTGACGCTGAGGTGCATATGCAGGCCGCTGCCGGGTGCGTGCGCCAGCGGCTTGGGCATGCAGCTGAAATGCAGGCCGTGCTTTTGCGCCACGGCATGGGCCGCCAGCTTGAACAGCATGTAGCGGTCTGCAGCGGCCAGGGCGTCATCGAAGCGGTAATTGATCTCGTACTGCCCGGTCGCGTCCTCATGGTCGATCTGCTCCAGCTGGAAACCCAGTGCCACCAAGGTCTGGCGCATATCGTCCAGATAGGCGTGGTTACGTTGCAGGGCCTTCAGGTCGTACGATGGCTTGTCCAGGGTGTCGAGCGTATCGCCCACACACCATGTGCCGTGCGCGTCCTTTCGCAGCAAGAAGAACTCGGGCTCTATGCCCACCCACAGCGTCCAGCCACGCTCTTGCAAACGTGCCAGCTGCCGCTTCAGCAGCTGGCGGGAGCAGGTGTCCAGCGGCTCGCCGCCTGCAAAACCATCGGCCACCGCATGGGCCACGCCGGGCATAAAAGGCAGGGCCCGTACATGCTCCAGCCCCATGCGTGCGTAGTACTCGCTGCGTGGTCCCAGGCGCGGCAAGCCCGTGCCCCAGATGCTGGGGCCTGCAAAGCCAGCCCCTACGTCTACCCACTGCCGCAGATGTTCCACCGGCACCAGCTTGCCCTTGGCTACACCATGGATGTCGGCAAACTGCACCAAGATGCTATGGATGCCCTGCGCCTGCAGCGACTTCTGCAGCTCTTCCACCGTCGCGCTCGTATCGCTCATGCCATCAGACGGGGCTATCGATGCGGATCCAGGTGGTCTTGCATTCGGTGTATTTGTCGAAGGCGTGCAACGACTTGTCTCGCCCCACCCCGCTCTGCTTGAAGCCACCAAACGGCACGGTGATGTCGTCCTCGTCATACTGGTTGACATGCACCGTGCCCGCGCGCAGAGCGCGTGCCACGCCATGGGCCTTGTTCAGGTCACTGGTCCACACGCCGGCCTGAAGGCCGTAGATGGTCTGGTTGGCCTGGCGCACGACTTCGGCGGTGTCAGAAAAAGACAGCACTGACAGCACTGGGCCGAAGATCTCTTCGCGTGCAATCGTCATGTCATTGCGCACGCCATCAAATACCGTGGCCTGCACATAGCAGCCGCCAGTCTCAGTCAGGGTTTGTTCGCCACCAGCCAGCAGCTTGGCACCTTCGGACTTGCCCAGCTCGATATACCGCAGCACATTGTTCATCTGCACGGTGTCCACCAGTGCACCCATGATGGTGTCGGGCTCCAGCGGGTTGCGGGGCGTGTACTGGGGCAACAGGGCCAGAGCCTTTTCCAGAAAGGCGTCCTTGATACTGGCTTCGACAAACAAGCGCGAAGGTGCGTTGCAGCTCTGGCCCTGGTTAAAGAAGATGCTGCCCACTGCCGCCTCCACCGCCCGGTCCAGATTGGGGCAATCGGCGAACACGATATTGGGGGACTTGCCGCCCAGCTCGGTCCAGGCGCGCTTCAGATTGCTTTGACCAGCCATCACGTGGATCTTCTTGCCCACAGCGGTGGAGCCGGTGAAGGCAATGCAGTCCACGTCCGTGTGCAGGGCCAGCGGCGAGCCGGCTTCCGGTCCGTAGCCCGGCACCACGTTGAACACGCCAGCGGGTATGCCGGCTTCCAGCGCCAGGTCACCCAGGCGCAGCGCAGTCAAAGGCGACTTCTCGCTCGGCTTGAGCACCACCGAGTTGCCAGCCGCCAAGGCCGGAGCGATCTTCCAGGCGGCCATGATCATGGGGTAATTCCAGGGCACGATGACCCCTACTACGCCCACAGGCTCACGCGTAATGAGGGCCAGCGCCGTGTCGGCTGTGGGGGCGATTTCGTCGTACACCTTGTCCACGGCTTCGCCATACCAGCGCAGGCAGTTGGCAGCGCTGTTAACGTCCACGGCCTGGGCATAGCGCAACGGCTTGCCCATGTCCAGGGTCTCGGTCAGTGCAAGCTCCTGGGCATTGGCCAGTACCAGGTCGGCGAAGCGCGTCATCACCTTCTTGCGCTTGGCCGGTGCCATGCCGGACCAGCGGCGGTCCTCGAATGCAGCGCGTGCTGCCGCCACGGCCGCGTCAATGTCGGCTGCCTCGCAGCGCGCAACCTCGGTGAGCACCGCGCCATCCACCGGTGAGATGCAAGTAAAGGTAGCGCCGCTGCGCGAGGCCACACGTTGGCCGTTGATAAGTGCACGGCCATCAAAGGCGGGTCGGGTCAAAGTCTGCATAGCCTCATTTCCTGAACTGAAAAATACGGGAATCAAAAGTTCTCAAGCCATGAGCGATTCCCGTATTCGATCAAATCCGGATCAAAGCTTTACACCGCCCCAAGGGCCGGTCAGAAGTTCACGATAGTCTGCAAGCCGATCGTGGTGTTGCTCTTACGGTAGGTTCCGTCAGACCATTGGTAGAACGAAGGCGTTGTGGCGCGGTCAAACCGCAGCTCGCCACGGAAAGCCACGTTACGCGTCAGCCGGTAGGTTGCAGCGCCCGTCACAGAAAACCGGTTCGCACCCTTGTTCGGGTCGTAGTTGGGGTCGTTCGGATCGCCAGGGCCAAAACCGTTGTAGACATCGCCAGTGGCGACGCCTGCGGGATCGTTACCACCGAACACATTGAACGTGCCGCCGCCATTCTTCTGGTTGTTCAAGTAGTCAAACCGACCTGCAAACGTCCATGCAGGACCCACCTTCTTGGACAACACATACGACATGCCGTACCACTGGGAATCCCCCCCGTTGAAGGCGGCCTGCTGCTGCCGGCCCAAGGTTAGTTGCAGATTGGTATTGATGTCGCCGCGTGTCCACCATCCATCGATTTCAAACTGGTCCAAGCGGGTCGCAGAAGGCGTGCTGGTCAAAGACGCATTGGGGTTAAGGACCTTACCCTCATAACCCGTGAATTCCACACCCCAGAACTCTTCCTTGGCATAAGTGGCGTTATAAAT
The DNA here is from genome assembly GCA_026400275.1 of Burkholderiales bacterium. GTDB lineage: Bacteria > Pseudomonadota > Gammaproteobacteria > Burkholderiales > Burkholderiaceae_C > Rhodoferax_B. Next base: position 49,475 of record JAPLPK010000129.1, on the reverse strand, counting down.
GAACGAAGGGCTGCGGGTAGAAGCAGTGTTATTGCCGCTTATGTCATTGCGCGCCGAGTTCATGTTGGCCAAAAACAGCTTGGTATCCCACGCCCCCCGTGCCAAATCCAGACCCACGCCGGTGTATGCCGTTGCCGCGGTGAAATCAAACAGCAGATTCTTGGTTACGAAATACTCGGAAAATCCCGGGTACAGCAAATTAGAAGTAACGCTGTTGGCGCCCACAAAACTGTTGAAAAACGGCTGATAACCCGACACGTCCGGCATTTGCCCTACCAGCAAGCGCGTTGACGGGCCATCGATTGGTATGGATGCTGAAGCTTCATGGGCGATATTGCCGAAGTTAAAACCAGATCCAGCAGATTTACTGGGGGCGAGAGTCAGCCGAAAACGCGTACCGCCATCGTCAATTTCTTTTTGGATATCGAGATAGGCCAAACCGAAGTAAGAGTTGTCGTACGAATAAACCTCACCACTGCCATTGACGTTCCCAAAGTTATTCAAGAACCCAAACGAGCTGGACCGCTTGTTGCGGTTGTAGATATAGGTGGGATCAATACCGCCGCTGATGCGCAATCCCTTGAAACCAGCTATTTCGGACTGGTCTTCCATGGCCTCTACCTTGGTCTTGATGCGGTTGAAGTCATCCGGATCTACCGTAGGTACCTGCGCAGCTTGCACGGGAGCAGGCGCCGCGCCTTTCAATGCTTCGGTGAGTTGCTTAATCTGCACTTGCAGTGCATCAATTTGGCGCTGCAGATCTGCATTCGACTGGGCGCTGGCCAATATCGGGAAAACCAAAGATACAGCTAACGCGGTTTGTTTCAGTTTCATCATCGGATCTCCATCTCCATGGGTTACATCAAACAATCAATCCTCAGGCAGCAACGGTCAGGCCTTCCCGGTACGCCGCAGCTTGCTCTGCGGCACGTTGTCGCTCTTTACGGCTCATCCACAAACTACCGGCCAGCACGCCCACAGACACCACGGCAACGGTGATGGTGGCGATCGCATTCACAGTGGGATTCAGGCCCAGACGCGCCCGGGACAAAATCACGATGGGCAAGGTGGTCGAACCCGGGCCAGACAAGAAGGCGGTGGACACCACGTCGTCCAGAGAGATAGTGAAAGTCAACAGCCAGGCGGACATCAGTGACGGAACAATCGCGGGCAAGGTAATCAGGTAAAACACCTGGAAAGGCTTGCAGCCAAGATCCACGGCGGCTTCTTCCAAAGACATATCCATTTCCAGCAGGCGTGACTGGATCATCACTGCCGCGTAGGACAAGCCAATCGCGGTATGGCCTACCCAGATGGTGAAGATGCCTCGCTCTGGCATTCCAAACATGCGCTCGCACATCACAAAAAACAGCAGCAGCGACAAGCCGGTGATGACTTCTGGTACCACCAGCGGCGCGTTAATATGGGCATTGAAAGCCGTGCGGCCAAAAAATGACCGGTAACGCACCATGGTGAACGCTGCCAAGGTGCCGAACACCACCGATGCCGTAGCGGTCAAAAGTCCGATCTTGAGTGATAGCAAGAAGCCGTCAATGACCTCGGTATCGTGCATGATCACGCCGTACCACTTGAAGGTAAAGCCGCCCCACAGGGTGACCATCTTCGAATCGTTGAACGAGAAAACGATCAGAGTGACGATAGGTAGGTACAGAAAAACATACCCTGCCGCCAGCCAGAATCTTCCAATGCGCGAGTCCATATTCAGTTTCCTCTCACACCGCCGGAATCGGCTTGGTATTTATTGAGAATTGCGAGTGGAATCAAGATCAACACCACCATGGTCACGGCCACCGCAGAAGCCATTGCCCAGTCGTTGTTGCTGAAGAACTCGTCCCACAAGACGCGCCCAATCATCAATGTCGAGGGACCGCCCAGCAATTCCGGGATCACGTATTCGCCCACACTCGGAATGAATACCAACATGGCGCCAGCAATGATGCCGTTCTTGGACAAAGGCACGGTGATCAGCCAGAACGCCTTCCAGGGTGTTGCCCCCAGATCTTTGGCAGCTTCCAGCAAGCGCAGATCCATCTTCACGAGGCTTGCATACAGCGGAAGAATCATGAACGGCAAGTAGGTGTAGACCATGCCGATAGTCATGGAAAAACCGGTGTGCATCATCTTGATCGGCTCGTCGATCACGTGTATGGCAAGCAGTATGTTGTTGAAGACACCGTGGTCGTCCAGAAGGCCCTTCCAGGCGTACACCCGCAGCAAGTAGGACGTCCAAAACGGCAGCGACACCAGCATCAGCAACGCAGGCCGCATGCCCACCGGCGAGCGCACCATGAAATAAGCAAACGGGTATCCCACCAGCAAGCACCAGAAGGTGTTGATCAGCGCAAACCGTATCGATGAAAGATAGGTCTGAACGTAGAGCGAGTCCGTAGTCAAAAAAACATAGTTCGACAGCTTGATACGCAGCGTCAACATCCCATCCACATAGCTCGTCAGATCCGCGTAGTGCACGCCGTCAGAGTCAGAGACACTGATCTTCAACACCACAAAGAATGGAACGGTGAAAAACAGTATCAAGAAGCTGTAAGGCACGCCAATCACACTGCGCTTGCCCCAGCCCTGCGACAAGGCGCGCAGGTAACGGTTGTTGGATAGGCTGCTCATGGTGGGATCCGCCTGGCTTAGCTTGTCAGCACCACAAGTGCATCTGGCGCGAACGTCGCGTACACCGTCTCGCCGCGCTGGAATAATTCGCCGTGACGCTGCCCGTGGGTTATCTGGATTTGCAACTTTTTGCCGCCAGCCAGGTTCATACGGTAAAGCGAGAAGCTACCGAAATACCCGTTATCGGCAATTTCACCGCGCAAACAGTTGTGTTGCGCATCGGCAGGCGGGTCGCGCTGCAGGCTGACCTTTTCCGGCCGCACCGCCACAGTGGCGGGCATGCCCAACGTCCCGGTCACGCCATGGTTTACATAGAAGCTGCCATGCTCGGAGCCCACCACGCAATGGTCTGGCTCATCGATCTCCAGCTTGCCATCGAACAAGTTCACGTTACCGATGAAGTCGGCCACGAAGCGGCAGCTGGGGGTTTCATAAATTTCATTGGGCCGGCCCACTTGCTTGAACTGGCCCTCGCTCATCACGGCAATGCGGTCCGCCATGGTCATGGCCTCTTCTTGGTCGTGCGTGACCAGCACGCAAGTCACGCCCACGCGCTTGATGATGCTGTGCAGCTCAAACTGGGTTTGCTCACGCAGCTTGCGGTCCAAGGCTCCCAAGGGTTCGTCCAGCAGCAGCAGCTTGGGGCTCTTGGCCAAGCAGCGTGCCAATGCCACCCGCTGCTGCTGACCACCTGAAAGCTGGTGCGGCTTGCGTTTGGCATAGGGCTTGAGCTTGACGATAGTGAGCATGTCATCCACGCGCGCATTGATTTCGCTCTTGGGCAAGCCATCACGCTTCAAGCCAAAGGCAATGTTCTCCCACACCGTCAAGTGGGGAAACAGGGCATAGGACTGGAACATCATGTTGATAGGCCGCTCATACGCCGGCATGGAGACGATGTCAGAGCCCGCCAACAAGATATGCCCAGAAGTAGGCGTCTCAAACCCTGCCAGCATGCGTAACAGCGTGGACTTGCCACAACCCGATGAACCCAGCAAGGCAAAGATTTCGCCCTTCTCGATGTCCAGCGAAACGTTGTCTACGGCAGTCGCTTCATCAAAGCGCTTGGTCAAGCGATCGATGCGCAAAAAACTCTTATCTTGGGCTGCACCAACGGCACCCAACTCTGGATTCAACATATGAAAGCCTCTGTCAATTATTGTTTTAAACCATTGGAGCTGGCGTGCTCCGATGGTCTTCGCTCACGCCTACAGCCCGGTTTTTACGGAGGTGTACAAGCGCGTGCGTAGTCTACGTATATCGCTGTTGACTGCGTCAGGTGGCACCATGCGGGCCAAGTCTTCCTGCGCCATGAAGACTGCCTTGTTATTGGCCACCTCAGGCTTCACAAACTTGAGTGCGCCGGGGACTGGGTTGGCATACAACACCTTGTTGACAATGCCGGCATTGACTTCGGGGCGGTAGATATAGCTGATCCATTTGTAGGCATTCTCGACATGGGGTGCATCGGCTGGTATAGCCATGGTGTCAAAGAAAAGAACAGCGCCAGACTTGGGTACCAGGGACTTGATGACGTTGCCGTTTTTAGCTTCATTCGCACGGGCCTGGGCGATGCTGATGTCGCCGTTCCAACCCATCACTAGGCACAAAGAGCCGCCTGCTAGGTCATTGATATAGCCCGAAGAAGAGAACAGCGTGATGCTGGGCCGGATTTTCTTCAACAGCTCAGCCGCTTCCTGGTAGTCCGCTGAGTTCTTGCTGAAGGGTGGTTTGCCTAGATAGTGCAATGCGGCAGGGAACAATTCGTCGCCAGAATCCAGCACGGACACACCGCACGACTTGGCCTTTGCTGCGTATTCAGGCTTGAACAGCAGGTCCCAGGCATTGTCCGGCCACGGCAGGTTACCGAGCGCCGCTTTGAGTTTGGTTTCGTTGACGCCTATCGTTGTGATACCCCAGGCCCACGGGGCGGTGAACTGGTTACCGGGATCCATTTCCGATAGCTGCTTCATGACGTACGGATCCAGATTGGCGTAGGTCGTGATCTTGCTCTTATCGAGCTTTGTGAGCAGCCCGCCCTGGGCCTGTATCTTGGCCCAGTGGGACGAAGGCACCACGATGTCGTAGCCAGTCTTGCCAGCCACCATCTTGGCGTGCAGGGTTTCGTTGCTGTCAAAGGTGTCGTAGCGCACCTTGATACCGGTCTCCTTTTCAAAATTGGCGATGGTGTCCTCGCCAATGTAGTCAGACCAGTTGTAGATGTTCAGCACTTTTTCATCGGCTGCCTGTACGTTTGCGGCAGTGCCCGCCAACGCCCCCAACGCCAACAGACCAGACATGAGTCGGCTAAGCCCCCGTTTTTTCAAACCCAATTGCATATCTATCTCCTGATGACAAAAGAACAATGTAAAAGCATGAAACAAATCATGATGATGAATGACACTGGCAAGAAAACGAGAAACTTTACGCAACAGTAACAGTGCATCAACGAAAGCAGCAGGCCTACCGCACGCTAGCCCAATAGCTCTTTGTCCTTCAACTCCGCGTAGGTCAAGTCCAAGCACCGCGTAATCAATGCCACCATCTCGTCAATCTGGGCGTGGGTCATGGTTAGCGGGGGCGCGATGATCATCCGGTCGCCGACCGCCCGCATGATCAATCCGTTGGCAAAACAGTGGCGGCGGCAAACCATGCCCACCCCCAGGTCTTCCGCGAACAGCTCTTGCGTTGCCTTGTTTTTCACCAAAACCAATCCAGCTGTGAAGCCACAGGTTTCTGCCACGCCGACCAGCGGATGCCCTGCCAAAGTCTTAAACTTTTCTGCAAGATACGGGCCAACATCGGTCCTCACCCGGCCCACCAGGTTTTCGCGTTCCATGAGTGCAATATTGGCCAACGCCACAGCACAGGCCACAGGATGGCCGCTGTAGGTATAGCCATGGTTGAACTCGCCGCCCTTTTCAATCAGCACCTTGGCGACACGGTTGCCCACCATCACACCGCCCAGCGGGATGTAGCCGCTGGTAACCGCTTTTGCAAAAGTGACCAAGTCAGGTTTGTAGCCAAACTTCTCGTAGGCAAACCAGTAGCCCAGGCGGCCAAAAGCACAGATCACCTCGTCGCTGACCAACAAAATTCCGTACTTATCGACAATGCGCTGGATTTCAGGCCAGTAGCTGTCTGGCGGAATGATGACGCCACCGGCGCCCTGCACCGGCTCGCCAATAAAGGCCGCCACCTTTTCTGGCCCTACCTCCAATATCTTCTCTTCCAGCCAGCCAGCTGCGCGCACGCCAAATGCCTGCTCAGTTTCACCTGGCAGTGCATTCTCGAAAAAGTACGGCTGTTCTATGTGGGTGATGTTCGGAATAGGCAAGTCACCTTGCGCGTGCATGCCAGACATGCCGCCCAGCGACGCCCCCGCCATGGTGCTGCCGTGGTACGCATTCTTGCGGCTGATGATCACCTTGCGCTGGGGCTGGTCCAGCAGATCCCAGTAGCGCCGCACCATGCGCACATTGGTGTCATTGCTCTCACTGCCGCTGCTGGAGAAAAACACGTGGTCAAACCGCCGGTCACCGACAGGCTTGGCCAGGGTGGACAACTTTGCGGCCAGCTGGGTAGCCGGGACATTGGTGGTCTGAAAAAAGCTGTTGTAGAACGGCAGCTCCATCATCTGCTGGTAGGCCGCCTGGGCCAACTCGGTGCGTCCATAGCCGGCGCTCACGCACCACAGACCGCTCATGGCGTCCAGTATCTTGTTGCCCTCGGAGTCCCACACATAAATGCCGTCGGCCTTGGTGATCACGCGTGAGCCCCGGGTTGCCAGATCCTGATGGTCGGTAAACGGATGCATGTAGTGCGCGCTATCCAATGCCTGGATAGCCTTCGTATCCAGTACGCTTTCGCGGCGAACAATGGCAGGTGGGGACATTAAGTTCAGGGGTGAATTCATTTGCGAAGCTCCAAATCAAATCAATGCGTTAACCAGGTACATCCGTACAGGTCATGTACTTCAAACGTGCAGCAGCAGGTGCTCCCGCTCCCAGGGTGAAATCACTTTCATGAACTCTTCGAATTCCAGGTCTTTGACCTCTGTGTAGACGGTGATGAAATCTTTGCCCAGCACCTCGTGCAAGTCTGGCTCGTTGCGCAGCAAGTCCAGGGCCTCGCCCAGGCTGCGGGGCAATGAATACGGCGCCAGATACGCATCGCCCTTCATCTCAGCCTTAGGTTTGATCTTTTTCTTCATGCCCAGGTAGCCGCAGGCCAGAGTCATGGCCATGGCCACATACGGATTCGCATCCACACCGATCACACGGTTTTCCACACGCCGTGCAGCCGGTGTCGAAATGGGGGAGCGAATGCCTACGGTACGGTTGTCGAAACCCCACTCAATATTGATGGGCGCGGCCGTATTGCGCGACAGGCGACGGTAGCTGTTCACATAAGGTGCCACCAGGGCCATGGCTGCAGGTATGTAGCGCTGCAAGCCACCGATGTAGTGAAAGAATGCCTCCGACGGCGTACCGTCTTCGTTACTGAAGATATTCTTGCCCGTGGCAATGTTGAGAATACTTTGGTGCACATGCATGGCACTGCCCGGCTCACCGGCGATAGGTTTGGCCATGAAGGTGCAGTACATATCGTGGCGCAAAGCTACCTCGCGGGCCATGCGCTTGAAGAAGAAAACCTCGTCGGCCAAACCCAACGGGTGGGCGTGGAAGAAATTGATCTCCATCTGCCCAGCGCCAGCCTCGTGGATCAGCGTGTCCACATTGAGCTCCATCTTTTCGCAGTAGTCGTACATCTCTTCGAACAGCGGATCGAACTCGTTCACCGCATCGATGCTGTAGGACTGGCGGGAGGTTTCTGCTCGGCCACTGCGACCAATCGGTGGGCGCAAAACGGTGTTTGGGTCCGTATTGCGGGCCACCAGATAAAACTCCAGCTCGGGCGCCACCACCGGGTCCAGCCCGTCGGCGGCGTACAGGTCGCAAATACGGCGCAACACACTGCGCGGCGCAAACGGCACCAGCTTGCCATCACGGTCATAGCAGTCATGGATGACTTGCGCCGTGGGGTCCGTGGCCCAGGGCACGATGCGCACCGTGGCTTCGTCGGGTTGCAGATGCATGTCCCGGTCCGTGGGGTCAATCACGTCGTAGTACGGGCCTTGCTCAGGAAATTCGCCGGTCACACCCATGGCCACAATGGCCTGGGGAATGCGCATGCCGCGGTCTTCGGTGAACTTCTCACGGGGCAAAATCTTGCCACGGGCCACCCCGGTCAAGTCGGGTACCAGGCACTCCACCTCGGTGACTCTGCGCTCGTTCAGCCACAACTCCAGGTCGTTGAAACTCATTGCTTTGCGTTGGTCCATATCTATCTCCTCTTTTAGTTCGACGCGCCAGCCAAGCGCGCGGTATGGCGGGCCTGACAGGCCTCACCGAATGCATTCAATATGGCGGTGTAAAACGGGTTCTCGGCAAACTTCCACTCAGGGTGCCACTGCACGGCATAGGCGAAAGCCGACGCAGCTTGCACGCCAAATGCCTCCACCAGCCCATCTTCAGCCCAGCCCAGCGGCTCCAAACCTAGTGCCAACTTGTGGATGCCCTGGCCGTGCAAGGAATTCACCATGGCACTTTCTCCGCCGGCCCATTGGGCGAAGGCGCTGCCGGGTGCAAAACGCACCGCATGCCTGGGCGCGTACTGCAGGTCCAGCGGATCTTCCTCGGGCTCGGTATGGTCCATCAGCCCCTCCACGCCGTGCACCTTTTGGTGCAGTGAGCCACCCAGCGCCACATTGATTTCCTGAAAGCCTCTGCAGATGCCCAACAAAGGCACGCCTTGCTGGATACAGGCCTGGATCAAGGGCAGCGTCAGGCTGTCGCGCTCTACATCCAATGGCAAGCTGGGGTCCAAGACGGTTTCATCGAAATGCGAGGGGTGCACGTTGGAGGGCGAGCCGGTCAGCATCACGCCGTCCACCCACTCCAGCAAGCTGGCGATCTGGCTGCTTTGCACCAGGGGGAAGATCACGGGTTGGGCATGGGCACCAAACTTGCAGGCTGTAGCGTACTTCTCGCCGAGCATCAAATAGGGCAGATCGGCAGAGCCACTGTCGCGACCACGGTGGTCTGCTGGCAACCATACAAGGCAAGCGGTGTGTGCTTTTTGCATGGCTTATATGTGAATAAAGAATTGCATATTGCTGACAATTGTGCCGGGCTATTGGTTTAATAATAGATCCAGTTTGCAAAGGTCAATGGTGCCACTTTGCATCCACTCTAGCCCCGGAGTCCACATGCTGAGCGAATTCCTCGTTACTGAAATCAACAAAGTGGGCGCCCAAGATGCGCTGCCCCTGCACCGCCTGCTGTATGAGTCGCTCCGCCGGGCCATCCTGGGCGGCAAGATCACCGCAGGCGACCGTCTGCCCTCCAGCCGCAAGCTATCTCAAGACCTGGACGTATCGCGCAACACCGTGGTGGCAGCTATCAACCAGCTCACGGTAGAGGGCTATCTCGTCAGCCATGTGGGCAGTGGAACCTTTGTTAGCGACAACCTGAGCAAAGTCAGCCTTGCGCGCAAGCAAACCGCGCGCACTGAGCCTGGGCATTGCACCCAGCTGTCCAAACGTGGCCGGGCGCTGGCCGAAACCTTCTGCGCCAGCGAACTGGAGGTGCAGCCCTTCACTCCGGGCATTGCCGACTTCAGCGCTTTTCCAGTGCAGCTGTGGCAACGGTTGCAGAACAAGTACTGGCGGATGACCTACCCCGACATGCTGGACTACAGCAGCTCGGGCGGCTACGCCCCGCTGCGCCGTGCCATTGCCAACCACTTGCGCATGTTCCGCAGCGTCATCCTGGACCCCAGCCAGGTGCTGATCACCAGCGGAACCCAGCAGTCATTGGAGTTGTGCGCGCAGTTGCTGGCCGACCATGGCGACACCGTGTGGCTGGAGGACCCCGCCTACTGGGGCGCCGCCAAGGCCTTTATGGCCACCGGGCTGAAGCTGCACCCCATTTCCGTGGACCAGGAAGGCATTGCGCCCGACGCGGCCGACAACGCCCACGCGCCGCGCCTGGTCTACGTTACGCCGTCACACCAGTACCCCACTGGCGCCGTGATGTCACTTGCACGGCGGCATTTGCTGCTGGCCGCCGCACGCAAGCACGACGCCTGGATACTGGAAGACGACTACGACAGCGAGTTTCGCTTCACCGGCCACCCGCTGTCCTCGCTGGAGGGCTTGGACCAGGACGGCCGGGTGCTCTACATGGGCAGCTTTTCGAAAGTGATGTACCCGGGCCTCAAGCTGGGCTACCTGGTGGTGCCCAAAGCCCTGATCACTTCCTTCAAGCAAGCCCATTACGACCTGAACCGACCAGGCCAGATGCACCTGCAGGCGGCCCTGGCCGAATTCATTGAAATGGGGCACTTTGCCAGCACCTTGCGCCGTGCCAAGCAAAGCCACGCCCAACGCCGCCAGTGCCTGCTGGAAGCCCTGGCGCCCTGCCTGGGCGAACACGCCTGCATCACTGGCGCCGAGCAAGGGCTGCACCTTTGCCTCAAGCTGCCGCCACAGGTGGACGACGCCGCGCTGGCCAAGGCGCTGGGCGGCTTCGGTCTGACCGTGCGCCCGCTATCTGCATACTGCCTCGCACGACGCGACATACGCGGTCTGGTGATTGGCTACGGCTACACGGTACAGGCCGACATTGCCGCCAGCGGCAAACGTATAGCCGACATGGTGGCCAGCGTAACGGCAACGCCCGCAGCCAAAAAGGCGGGGCGCAAAGCCGCTTAAGGCAACGCCGAACTAGTCCCTCGCGGTCTGCGCATCCCTGGCCTCGGGCGGTCTGCGGCGTTGCAAATCCTCGCCATAGCCCAAGCTATGTCTGCGGTTTGCGCCTTGCATCCCATCCCTATCCAGGGCACGCAGCCTCGCGGGGACTTGTTTAGCGTCGCCCTAATCACGCTTGGCGAGCCCGCTACTAAAGCAGGTCGCGCAAACGGTGGTACAGCATGCCCAGCACCAGTGTGGGCGTGCGCAGCAAGGCTCCGCCAGGAAAGTTCTGGTGCCGCAGACGGGCAAACACATCAAAGCGCTCGGCTTGGCCTGAAATCGACTCGGCCACCAGCTGTCCAGCCAGCCCCGTCAAGGCCACGCCGTGGCCACTAAAACCCTGCAGGTAGTACACATTCGACCCCAGCCGGCCAAAGTCTGGCGCCCGGTTCATGCTGATGTCTACAAAGCCGCCCCACACATAGTCCAGCGGCACACCCTGTAGCTCGGGGAATACCTTGGCAATACGGGCCTGCATGCGCTGCGCCAGATTGGCAGGCGTAGAGGTGCTGTAGCTCACACGGCCACCAAAAAGCAAACGGTGGTCCTGGCTGAAGCGGAAATAGTCCAAGGCAAAATTGTTGTCGCATGCTGCGGCGTTGCTGGGAATGAGCTGGCGGCACATTGCCTCGCCCAGCGGCGGCGTGGCCACCACATAGGTGCCCACCGGCATGATGCGCGGTGTGATCTCAGGCGCCACTGCGGCGCCGTATTCGGGCAGCTTGTAATTGCCAGCCAGCACCGCATAGTCCGCCCGCACCTGGCCCTGTGCGGTGTGCGCACACACCTTGGCACCACGGTCCAGCTGCGTGACTGCGGACCCGGTGTAGATGCGCACGCCCAGCGCACGCGCCGCCGCCGCCAGGCCCAGGCCGAATTTCAGCGGATGCAAGTGGCCGGACAGCCGCTCATACGCTGCCGCGCAGTAGCGCGGGCTGGCGATATGCTGCTGCACCGCGCTGCCTTCAACAAGGTCTACCTGCAGCCCATACTGCGACTGGGCTCTGCGGATTTCCGCCTCCAGCGCACGCGCCTTGCGGGGTGAATCGGCCACATACAAATAGCCGTTGACCCGCTCGCAATCGATGTTGAACTGTGCAATGCGCTTGTCCACCAGCTCAATCGCCTCCAGCGACATCTGCCAAGCACGGTGGGCATCCTTAGCACCCAGCTGACTTTCAAACACGTCTTGACCACCGGCAAAGCCCACGATGGTCTGGCCGCCATTGCGCCCAGAGGCACCGCCGCAAACCACGTCGGCCTCCAGCACCACCACCCGCATGCCCCGCTGCGCCAACTCGATGGCGGCAGACAGTCCAGAAAACCCTGCGCCCACCACCACCACATCGGCCGTCTCGGCACCGCGCAACACCGGGTCGGGCGCACCACGTTGGACGCTGGCTTCGTAATAACTGCCCTGGTTCAGCTGGGCGTCGGACGCCACCAAAGATTTACGCAGCATGCGGCGCTCCTTGCAGCTTGGCAACCTGCCCGCTCAAATAGGTCCATACACAGGTGGCTGCCGCCAAGGTGGTCAGCTCGGCATGGTCGTACGCGGGTGCCACCTCCACGCAGTCCATGCCCACCATGTTCAAGCCTGCAAGCTGCTCCAAAAACGTCATCAGCTGCGAGCTGGTCAAGCCGGCAGGCTCGGGCGTGCCGGTGCCGGGTGCAAATGCCGGGTCCAGGCAGTCAATGTCCAAGGTCAAGTAGCAGGGCCGGTCGCCCAGGCGCTGGCGTATGGTGTCCAGCACCGGGTTCAGGCCGGCGCCGTCTAACCCACGCAGCTGGCGCGCGGTGAATATCAAACCGCCCTGGTCTTGCACATACTCGCGTGCAGCCCGCTCGCCACTGGAGCGCAAACCAATCTGCACGCAATGCGCGGGGCTGACCAGGCCTTCCTGCAATGCCTCGTAGGTCCAGGTGCCGTGGCCGGACGGCTCGCCAAAATGGTCTACCCAGGTATCGCAATGCGCGTCGAAATGCACCAGCGCCAACGGACCATGCTGGGCGTGGGCAGCCCGCAGCAGCGCCAGCGTGACGGAATGGTCGCCGCCCAAAAACACGCAGTGGTGGCGGGCCATCAGCTCCGCCGCCTGTTGCTGGATATGTGCACGTACTTCGCTCAACGGCGATGCATTGGGCAGGCGCATATCCAGCGCGTCGCCCAGGTAATCTAAAGGCGACACGCCGAAATACGGGTGGAGGCCGTCACACAACATCAAGCTGGCGCGGCGAATCTCCTGCGGGCCAAAGCGCGCACCTGGGCGATTCGTCACGGCGCCGTCAAACGGCACGCCGGCCAGTGCAAACGGCTGCGCGGCAAGCGCCTGGGTGGCTAAAAAATGGTTGCTGTTGTTGGCGTATGCAAAATTTCCGAGTCCCATAGGTTTCAATGCCTTCATGCAAAGACCGCACGATAGGCCAAATTGGCACCTTGCCCAGTGCCACTTTGGCGCAGCTGCAGGGGGCCACTAAGAACGTGTCTACACTGCGCCGCACCCTACACTGCACCCTCCATCAAAAACGAAAACGGGCCCACGCGCCTGACTCCAGACTCCGTCGCCTGTATGAACTCTGCCCCCCTTGGCCCTTTGACCGCGCGCCTCTGCCTAGCCTCTGGCATGGCCCTAGTGGGCGTGTATATCGCCATGTCGAAGCCGTTGGTCGCCGCCCTGCCCGTATTCCTGTTGGCCTGGCTGCGCTTCGGTATTGCGGCCATAGCCATGCTCCCGTGGCTGAAAAAACCGGCGTCCGAAGGGCCCATGTCCACCCGCATCCGGTGGCTGGTGTTTCTGGAGTCCTTTCTAGGCAACTTCCTGTTCTCGATCTGCATGCTGTATGGCGTGAGCATGTCCAGCGCTGTGTCAGCCGGGGTGATCCTGGCAGCCATCCCGGCCACGGTCGCGCTGCTGAGTTGGCTGATCCTGCGCGAACGCATCGGCCTGCGGGTGTGGGCTGCGGTCGCTTGCGGCGTGCTCGGCATCGGCCTGCTCGCACTATCAAAATCAGAGCACCTTGCGCAGGTATCTTCTGCACCAGAGGCCGATTTGGCTTCAAACCACCTGTGGGGCAATCTGCTGGTGTTTGGGGCCGTGCTGTGCGAGGCCGCCTATGCAGTGATCGGCAAAAAGCTCACTGGCAGCATCGGCCCCAAGCGCATCAGCGCCCTCATCAACCTGTGGGGTCTGGTGCTGATGACGCCCGCCGGCCTGTACATGGCCACGTCTTTCAACTTCGGCGCAGTCCACCCTGGCACTTGGCTGCTGCTGGTGTTCTATGCCATGGCCGCCAGCGTGGGCACGGTGTGGCTGTGGATGACGGGCCTGCGCGTGGTGCCAGCGGCGCAGGCCGGTGTGTATACCGTGCTGCTGCCCATCGCCACTGCGCTGACCGGCGTGCTGGTGCTGGGCGAAACTTTGAGCTTGGTGCAAATACTGGCCTTCGGCGTGGCTCTGCTCGGCGTGGTGCTGGCAACACTGCCCTGAACAAGGAGCCCCCATGCGCGTGCCGCCCCACCAGGGGCGAACCGGTTGGCGTGCTGCATATCGCCAACGAGATGGCGCAGCGCTGTTTTGGCGAGGTGGCCCAGGCCCTGGCCGAGCGCCACTGATCCTGGGCTGCACCGAAATTCCGCTGGCGCTGGACGGCGCAGTGCAAATGACTGGGCTGCGCAGTTTCAACCCGGCACAGGTGCTCGCCAAAACCCTGGCGCAGCGGGCATACGCCACAGCTTAAAAAGTTAAGCCCAGACGCCGGTCGCCTCCAGCACCGGCGACAGCTGGGCCTCGCCCCAGCGCAAGGCCAAGGCACCCGGCCGTCGCAGTGCACCCAGCACCTGCATACGCAGCAAACGCTGGGCGCCGGCAAAGCCAGCCAGATCCGGGCCATCCCACAGAATCTCGGCGCGCACCGCCACATGCAGCAAGTCGCCTGTGCTGTAGTCGATGAACAGTAACCCCGCCTGCGGGTGCACCGCCAGATTGCCCAGGGTGTTGAAGAAGAAGTTACCCAAAAAGTCTGGCGCCGTCAGCCACTGCTGGCTGTTGGCATCCACCTCGACCCGCACAAAACCCGGCTTGCCGCCACGGTGCGATACGTCCACGCCATCGGCGCGGCCCTCGGGCTGCAAGGCCTGTGAGTGCGCGGTGGCGATGAAGAAGGTGTCCGCTCCACGCACCAGCCGCAGCGCAGCTGCGTCGAGATGGCTACTGGCAATCGCCGCTGCCGGCGCCGTGGCCGTGGCCGTGGCCGAAGCAACATACACCGGCTCACGCGCCTGGATGTACTTGGGGCAGTTGCCAAAGCTCTGCTCTATCCGCAAGCCAAAGCCACTGCCGTCCAGCGCCATCACCCGGCCGTTGGCGCGGTTGCGCCGCCGGGTATGCGGCTCTATGCCTAGCAGGCCAATAGACGCGCCCGGCTGCAGTGTTTGCGCCAGCGGGTCAGCCACATCCGGCAGGGCCTGCAAGCGCAACAGCGTGGCATCCGGCGAGCGGATAAAGCCCGGCGGCTGCGCCAGCACCGAGGCCCAGGGCTGGCCCTGCGCGTCCACGCTGCCCAGCACCACAAAAGGCAGCTGGGCGAAAAAGTCACGGTGCTGGTCGGGCATGTAGTCGCGGATCACGCGCGGCCCGATCTCGGCCATACGCTCGGCCACGCCGGCGCGCTGCTGCACCGCGCGCTCACCGGCATGGAAGGTGGCAGTCATGCGGCCAACCCAATACGGCTGCGCACCATGGGCACAAAGCCGGGTAGTGCCTCGATGCGGGCCAGCCAGGCACGCAGATGCGGATACGGCTCCAGCGCTACATTGCCCTCGGGTGCATGGGCGATGTAGCTGTAGTTGGCAATATCGGCAATGGTCGGGGTGCTGCCAACCAGGTAGTCGGACTGCTGCAGGTGCGCGTCCATCACCTGGAACAGCTGGTTCGCCCGCTGGATCGCATCTTTGGGGTCGGTGGGCAAGTTGAACAGCTGGATCAGCCGCGCCACCGCTGGGCCAAAGGCAATCTGCCCAGCGGCTACCGACAACCAGCGCTGCACCTGGGCGGCACCCAGGGCGTCGGTCGGCAGCCAGACGCCAGGCGCGGCATAGCGCGTCGCCAGATACACCAGGATGGCGTTGGAGTCGGCCAGAGTGACATTGCCATCCTGGATTACAGGCACCTGACCAAAGGCATTCAGCGCCAAAAATTCTGGCGTTTTTTGTGCCTTGGCGAGCAGGTCCACATCCACCAGATCGAATGGAAGATCCAGCAGCGACAGCATCAGCTGCACGCGGTGGGCGTGGCCCGAGATGGCGTGGCGGTACAGCCTGATGGGCTGGGCGGGACGGATGGGTGTGGATGTCTGCATGGTGTGCCTCATGGGGAAGAAGTGAAAGAAGCCTGCATTGTGTTTAATCCACCCAGCAAGATAAATGGCGACATACGCATTTAACTACTCCATATACCGGTTTAATATGCCCACATGGACAAACTCAAAGCCATGCACACCTTTGTGCAGATTGCCGACCAGGGCAGCCTGACCGCCGCCGCCCAGGCGATGGACTCGTCATTGCCTGCGGTGGTGCGCACGCTGGCGGCGTTCGAGGCCGAACTCGGCGTGCGCCTGTTCAACCGCACCACGCGGCGCATCTCGCTGACCGACGAGGGCCGCCGCCACTTGGACAGCTGTCGCCAGGTACTGGCCACATTGCAGGAGGCCGAGGCGGCCCTGAAGGCCGAATCCAGCGAGCCCGCAGGCCACCTCACTATCACCGCGCCAGTGCAGTTTGGCCAGCTCCATGTAGCCCCGGCCATCACCCGTTTTGTGCAGCGTTATCCGCAGATGCGCTGCAGCGTGCTGCTGTACGACCGGGTGGTGAATTTGCTGGAGGAAGGCATAGACCTGGGCATACGCATAGGCCCTTTGGAGGACTCTTCTCTGGTGGCGCAAACCATAGGCCATATCCGCCGCGTGGTGGTTGCCAGCCCCGGCTACCTGGAGCGCGTAGGGCGCCCCCACCACCCCAAGGACCTGCTGCAGTCCAACTGCATACGCAACACCGGCAACAATCCAAGCTGGGGGCCATTCATCGACAAAGGCCGGTCCTTCAGCATTGCCGTCAGCGGCAACCTGGAATTCAACCAGATCGCACCCACGGTGCAAGCCTGTGTGGCAGGTCTGGGCTTCGGCATGTTTCTGTCTTACCAGGTGGCGCCCTACCTGGCGCAGAAGCAGCTGCAGGTGGTGCTGGAAAGCTTCGAATCGCCCCCCCGCCCGCTGAGTGTGGTCTACCCACACGCACGCTTGCTGCCCACACGGACGCGGGTGCTGGTGGACTGGATGCGTGAGGAATTGAAAGGCTTTGCCAATCCAGCTGACCAAGGCTCCTAAACCAGCTTGGCCGTTCCCAGCACGATGCCATCCTCGTCGGCGTACAGCCAGTCGCCGGGCATGACCCACACGCCTTGCACGTGCACCGCCACATTGCTCTGGCCCTGGTTGCGCTTTTCGGTGGGCAGGGGCATGGGCGCCAGCGCGCGAATGCCCACCGGCAAGGCGGCCAACTCGGCCACGTCCCGCACGCAGCCGTCAATGACCACGCCAGCCCAACCATTGCGGTGGGCAGCCGCCCCCAGATTGCCGCCTAACAGGGCTCGGCGCAAGGAGCCGCCGCCATCCACCACCAGCACCCGCCCTTCCCCAGGCATGTCCAGCGCAGCCTTGACCAGGGAGTTATCTTCAAAGCATTGCACGGTCCACACCGGGCCGCTGAAGGTGCGCGTGCCGCCAAAGTCACGGAACACCGGTGGCAATACGCGGAAGGCGCCAGAGACGTCATTCTTGTGCACATCACACAGGTCGCAGGTCGCAAACACAGTCGTCATGGAGGGCTCACTTTCTGGGCAGAAGGCTTGATGTTCTCACGCCGCGCGGGCAACACCTGGGCGTTTTCACGCGGGGCGTTCAACACGATCGAGGTCGAGGTGGTGCTCAGCAGGCAGAACTTGCTGACCACCGCATCCAGGTGCTGCACGTCGATGACGGCGATCTCCAGCACCCAGCTGTCTTCACCGGTCACGTTGTAGGCATTCAGCACCTCCGGCGTCTGGCCAATCAGCTTCACCACCCGTGCGTACTCGGCCCGTGCCACGCGGATGATGGCGCGGATACCGTAGCCCAGCCGGGCCAGGTCCACTTCGGCGCGGTAGCCCTTGATGACGCCACTGGTCTCCAGCTTGCGCACCCGCTCGGTCACTGCCGGCTGGCTCAGGTGTACGCGCCGCCCCAACTCGGCCATGGTGATGCGCGCGTCGCGCTGCAGCTCCGCCAGGATGCGATCGTCGCAAGCGTCAAATTCAGAAACTTCGGTCAGCATAGTGCTCCAGCAAGAAAATTGAGGCCAATACCCGTTAATACCAAGAATATTGCATGGCGCAGACGGGTTTGACTGCCTAACATCATGGCATGCAAAACCCGCGCCACAACCCTGCCAAGAACCGCCTCGTACTGCCCGCACTGCTGGCCTGTTATGTCATCTGGGGCTCGACCTACCTCGCCATCCACATGGCCTTGCCCAGCTTTCCGCCGTTCTTCCAGATGGCAACACGCTTTCTGGCCGCAGGCGGCCTGCTGATGGCATGGCTGTGTCTGCGCGGCCATGCGCGGCCCACACGCACCGAATGGCGCAACGCCGTGCTGGTCGGCATTTTGATGCTGGGCGGCGGCATGGGGCTGACAGCCCAGGCCTCGGTGCACATAGGCTCAGGCCTGATCGCCACCTTTATTGCCATCGTGCCCATGATGACCAGTGGCTGGGGCCTGTTGTTCGGACAGCGCCCGTCGCGGCTGGAGCTGGCAGGCATGCTGACTGGCCTGGTGGGCGTGTGCGTGCTGGTGCAAGGTGCCAGCTTTTCTGCGGCGCCCGTGGGCCTGCTGTGCATCATCGGCGCCACGCTGACCTGGTCGCTGGGCTCGGTACTGTCCACCACCCGCCTGCCCCTGGCCAAGGGGCCGATGGGCTTTGCCAGCCAGATGCTGTGCGGCGGCGCCGCCCTGCTGCTGGTGTCCCTGGCGCTGGGCGAACACATGGTGTGGCCGCCCACGCTAGAAGCCAGCGCTGCCTGGCTGTACCTGGTGCTGGCCGGCTCGCTGGTGGCCTTCAGCGCCTACATGTACCTGCTGGCCCATGCCAGCTCTGCCGTGGCCACCAGCTATGCGTTTGTGAACCCCTTGATTGCGCTGTTTCTCGGGGTTGTGCTGGCCGGGGAGGTGGTCATGGCCAAGGAATGGCTGGCCTGCGGCATCATCCTGCTGGGTGTGGTTTTTATCCTCGTGGCGGGCCAAAAATCTCCCAAACACTGAAAACCTCATCCGCTGGGCAGCTTTACACGGAAAAACACGGCGCTTCAGAGGTAAAAATATGCGTTCTGCCTAGGAAACCCGTTTTTTCTCCAGTAGCATCACGGCCTACCGGTGGAGAAGCTGTTTTTCGCTGGTGAATATTCAACTCCAAGAAGGACCGTCCGTCATGGCAACTGCGAAAAAAACCCCGGCTAAAGCCGCCGCTCCTGCAAAGAAAGCTGCACCTGCAGCCAAAGCCGCTCCGGCCAAAGTAGCCGCCAAGGCAGCGCCTGCCAAGAAGGTCGCTGAAGCCGCTCCCAAGCGCGCTGTCAACGCCGCTTTCATGAAGGCCCTGACCCCCAGCGCCGCTCTGGCTGCCGTGGTCGGTGCAGCACCGCTGCCACGTACCGAAGTGGTCAAGCAACTGTGGGTCTACATCAAGAAGCACAAGCTGCAAAACGAAGCCAACAAGCGCAACATCAAGTCCGACGCCAAGCTCAAGGCTGTGTTCGGCAAAGACGAAGTCACGATGTTCGAAATGGCTGGCCTGATCGGCAAGCACCTGAAGTAATCGGCCCACGGCCATTACAAAAAGCCGCAGCAATGCGGCTTTTTTTGTTTGTGCCAGGGATGCTCTGCATGACTCTGGCGAGGATGTGGTGGTGCGGATCGGCTTGGGCTGGTGTAACCTTTTCCGGCCTGGCCGGTATAAGAGCCATATCGACAACGAGGCACCTATGAAACGCTGGCTCAAAAATAACCGTGGCTTCCTGGCATTTGTACTGTGCCTGGGCCTGTTCCGCACGGTCATGGCCGACTGGAACCCCATCCCCTCGGGCTCCATGCGCCCCACTTTGCTAGAAGGCGACGTGGTCCTGGTCAACCGCCTGGCCTACGACGTGAAGCTGCCGCTGAGCGACACCAGCCTGGCCCCTACCGGCCAACCCCAGCGCTTTGACGTAGTCACCTTCAGCTCGCCAACCGATGGCGTGCGTCTGATCAAACGCATCGTCGGCCTGCCCGGCGACGTGGTGGAGATGCGTGATGAAGTGCTCTACATCAACGGCATGGCAGCCCAGTACGACCCACTGCACACCAGCGAAAGCCTGAACGGCGCCTACCACCCGCTGCAGCTTTTGCCCGACAGACCTGCGCTGCGCAACTTTGGCCCGGTCGCCGTACCGCCCAACCAATACTTCATGCTGGGTGACAACCGCGATAACAGCGCCGATTCACGCTACATCGGCACCGTGCCGCGCAAGCTACTGATTGGCAAGGCACACCACATCCTGGTGTCGGCCAATATCCTGGACCACTGGCAGCCCCGCCTGGACCGCATAGCCCGCACCGTCCAGTAGTCCGCGTCCACAGTCTCGCCCTTGACCCCCGCACTGTTGCAACGCATTGCCGCCGGCGATACGCGGGCCTTTGCCGAACTGGTGGAGATGCACCAAGGCCCGCTGTTCGGCTTTCTGGGCCGCATGGGCTGTCCGCAGGCACAGGCGGAAGACCTGGCGCAAGAAACCTTCCTGCGCGCCTGGACGCAGCTGCCCCGCTACCAGCCCGATCGCGCCCAGTTCAACACCTGGCTGTTCACGATTGCCCGCAACCTGGCCTGCAACGCACTGCAGAGTGCGGCGCAGCGGCATGAAACCCCTGGCGAGGCCCTGCCCGAGATGGCCTGCACGCAACCCAACCCCGAACACACGCTGGACCAGCTGCAGCAAAGCGCCCGCCTGCAGGCCGCGCTGCGCCAGCTGCCCATTGCCGACCGCAGCGCGCTGGCCCTGGTGTATGTGCAGGACCTGGCCCTGACCGATGTGGCCCGTATAGAAGGCGACAGCCTGGCCGCCATCAAGACCCGCCTGCACCGGGCCAAACAACGGCTGCGCGCCTTGCTGGCCAATGACACGGAGAAGCCCTATGACTATTCCCATGACAGATCCCCTGACCGATCCCATGACTGATACCGATCTGGACACCCTGCTGCAACGCGCGCTGCTACAGCCACCACCCGACTTTGCGCAGCGCGTGCTGCGGCAACTGCCGCGCCAGCCTATACCTGTTGCGCCAGCCAGGCAGCCCACGCTGTGGTCGCGCCTGCGCTGGCTGCTGGCTGCCACCGGACTGCTGGGTGGTGGCGTGCTGGGCCTGAGCCAGGCCGGCGGCTTTGTCTTGGGCCTGTGGCTCGGTGCCGCAGCCTTGTAAACCTGTTGAAGGAGCCCCCATGCCCTCTATCTCCATGACCCCACGCCGCCCGCTGGTGGCGGCGCTGGCCTCGCTGGTATTGCCCGGCTTTGGCCAGCTCTACAACGGCGCGCTGAACCGTGGCATCTGGCTGTTCCTGGTGTTTGCGCTGCTGTGCATTCCCGGCGTGGCCCTGGTCGCGCTGTACCTGCCCAGCAGGCTGATGCTGCCCACGCTGCTGCTGGGCCTGGGCCTGACCCTGGCCGTCTGGGCCTACAGCGTGTGGGATGCCTGGCGCGGCGCACGGCACCACCCCGGTGGCCCGGCCCTGGCCTGGCAGCAAAGCGGGGTGTACGCGCTGGTGTTCGTGCTGTGCGATCTGCTGGCCCTGCCCCTGCTCAGCCTGTACGTGCGCCAGCACCAGGTGGAGCCCTTCTACATCCCCTCCAGCAGCATGGAACCCAGCGTGCGCAGCGGCGACCTCATTTGGGCTGACAAGCGCTACAACTGCCCCGGCTGCCAGCAGGGCGTGCACCGTGGCGACATCGCGGTGTTCGCCTACCCCAACGACCGCAGCGTGCGCTACATCAAGCGTGTGATCGGCCTGCCCGGCGACCACATCCAGATCGACGGCCAGCAGATCTGGGTCAACGGCCAGGCCCTGCGGCACGCGCCACCCGCGCCCGGCAGCACCACGGTGACCGAATCCATAGGCCCGCGCCAATGGCAGGTGCAGTGGCAGGCCCCAGCCACGCAAACAAGCTCGCAGCCCGACCCGAACCGTGCCCCGCACGCCCCGCAGACCAGCGCCGACCTCACCGTGCCCGACGGCCAGGTCTTCGTACTTGGCGACAACCGGCTGGCCAGCACCGATTCCCGCAGCTTTGGAACCGTGCCCATGCAGGACATCCTGGGCCGCGCCCGGCAGGTATGGTTCTCCAGGGACAGCCAAGGCGTGCGCTGGGAGCGCCTGGGCCTGGTTCTGGACCAAGCATCAAAATAGCCTCTAGCGCATATATCTTCTGCGCAAGCAGCTACCAATTCAATAGCAAACCATCAAATCAGGTTGCGCATGGCCTGGGCAGTTTCACGCAGCACCGGCAGCACCCGGGCCACGGCATCCGCGCCCGACTCGTGGCCCATGGGCATGGTGACGCTGAGGGCGCCCACGGCATCGCCGTTGCGGTCCCGTAGCGCCACAGCGACCCCCCGGTACTTCAGCTCCAGCTGCTGCTCCGACAAGGCCCAGCCCTGCTGGCGTATTTGCGCCAGGGTCGTTAGCAACATGCCCTTGTCGGTGATGGTGTGGGTGGTGTAGGTCTTCAGCTCATGGCCGGCCAGCCATTCCTCCAGTTGCGCAGGCGTGCGCAAGGCCAGCATCTGCATGCCAGCGGCCGTGATCTCGGCCTGCACCCGGCCACCCAGCACATAGCCGGTGTTCATGGCCCGCGTGGGGCCGTTGCGGGCGATGTAGACGATGTCGTCCCCGTCCAGCACGCTGAGGTAGGCCACCTCCATGGTGCCGGCCGTGATGCGCTGCAAAAACGGCTGCACGATGCGCGGCAGGCGGGCCGACTCCAGATAGCTCTGCCCCAGCCTTAACACCCGTGGCGTCAGCCAGAACAGCTTGCCATCGGTCGCCAGATAACCCAGGTGCGACAGCGTCAGCAAATAACGCCGCGCCGCCGTGCGCGTCAGGCCGCAGCGCTGCCCGACCTGCGTGGCGGTCATGCGCGGATGGGCGTCGTCAAACGACTCCATCAGGCCCAGCCCCTTGTCCAGGCCGGCGATCCAGTCGCGGCGGGCCAGCGGGGTCGCATTGTCGGTTTCTGTTGCCATGTGTTAACCCTAGTTACGTTTAATTATCGCACCCATGTGTCCATTAATCGCGCATTTGAGTTCTACAAAAAATCCGCTGCACCGGCGCCTACCCTACATTCCACCCCCATCAACACCCCATTCATGCCCGCGCCGACCTGACCATGCCCAACGCCGATATCCGCACCGCCATGCCGACCATCAACGGCCACACCGATGTGTATTTCATCGTTGGCGATCCAGTGCAGCAGGTGCAGGCGCCCACCACCTTCAACCGCATCTTCAGCCTGCTGGGCATCAACGCGGTGCTGGTGCCGGTACACATTGCGCCGGCGGACCTGCAGAGCTTTGTAGCCTCGGCCTTCAAAGCTCCAAACATCAAGGGCGTGTGGGTCACCATTCCGCACAAGGCGCCCATGCTGTCCTGGCTGGACAGTTGCAGCGACCTGGCGAAGATGGCCGGTGCCGTCAACGCAGTGCGCCGCAACGCCGATGGCAGCCTGGAAGGCGGCCTGTTCGATGGCGAAGGTTTTGTAGCCAGCCTGGACTACTTCCAGATCCGCTACCAGGCACGCCGCGTGCTGATGCTGGGTGCGGGCGGCGCGGCGGCGGCCATTGCCGCATCGCTGGCCCTGGCAGGTGCGTCGGCCCCGGCAGAAATTGCTTTCTTCGACCCCGCCCCGGGCCGCGCAGCCAGTGCCGCACAGCGCATGGCAGCCCTGTCACCCGTGCCCTTGGTGGCTGCGGCCAGCAACGACCCCGCAGGCTACGACCTGGTCATCAACGCTACGCCGCTGGGCATGCAGGCCAGCGACCCGATGCCCTTCGACGTGGCCCGCATGGAGCCGCAAGCGGCGCTGGTAGACATCCTGATGAAGAACCAGCCCACGCCAGCAGTGCGTGCCGTGCGCGCCCGTGGCCTGGTGGCCGAACCAGGATTTGAAATGATGATCCAGCAAACCCATTGCTATCTGGACTTCTTCGGCTTCCATGCTGCAGCGCAGCATGTACGCCAGGATGCCAATTTTTTGCGCGAACTTATCTATCCAAGCGAGTTGTTGGATGAAATACGCCGCTAAATTACCGTAAGCTTTCAGCCCAACCCGTTCCCGCAACCCCCCTCCAGGAGACAGTGCATGCAATCCCAGTTCCAAAAACGATTTGCTCTTAAACTCATAGCAGCTTGCGCAATTGCAGCAAGCGCTAGCGGCGCATTCGCCCAAGCAACCATCAAGCTGGCGAATATCGTTGAGCTGTCCGGTGGCGGCGCCACGGCAGGCACCAACTTCAAGAACGGCGTGGAGCTGGCCGTCAAAGAAATCAACGCCGACGGTGGCGTGCTGGGCAAGAAGTTCGAAACCATCACCACCGACACGCAAAGCAACCCCGGCGTGGCCAAGGGCTTGACCCAAAAAGCCATCGACAACGATGTGTTCGCGATCTTCGGCCCGGTGTTCTCCGGCTCCATCATGGTGAGCATGGCCGAAAGCCGCCGTGCCGAGGTGCCCAACTTCACCGGCGGTGAAGCGGCTGCCATCACCAAGCAAGGCAACCCCTACGTTTTCCGCACCAGCTTCACGCAAGAGACGGCTATGCCCAAGGTGGCGCGCTACATCAACCAAACCGTCAAGGCCAAGACCCTGGCGGTGATCTTCGTGAACAACGACTTCGGCAAGGGTGGCCTGGACTCCATCAAGAAGGCCCTGGCCGGTACCGACACCAAGATCGTTGCCGAAATCTCTTCCGACAGCGGCCAGGTGGACTTCACCGCACCTGTGCTGAAAGCCAAGCAGGCCGACGCAGACGCCCTGTTCGTCTACACCAACGAAGAAGAATCCGCCCGTGCCCTGCGCGAGCTGAAGAAGCAGGGCTGGAGCAAGCCCATCATCGGCGAAACCACCCTGACCGGCCAAAAAGTGATCGACCTGGCCGGCGAATCCGCCAACGGCGCCATCGCCCACGTGGGCCTGACCGTGGATGCGCCTATTCCGTCGATCCGCGCCTTCAGCGCCAAGTTCGAAAAGGCCTACGGCTATGTGTCGGACCACAACGGCATGAAGGGCTACAGCGGCGTGTATGTGTTGAAGGCTGCGATTGAAAAGGTCGGCAAGCTGGACCGCAAGGCCGTGGCTGCTGCACTGCACGGCCTGAAGGTCACCACCGACAAATACCCAGGCGTGCTGATGAATGTCGAGTTCGACAAGAACGGTGACCTGGACCGCGAAAGCTTCATCGTCCAGGTGAAGAACAACAAGCAAGACGTGATCGCCATCGTGCCGCCGCTGAACGCATCCAACGTCAACGTCAAGACCCCTGCGGCGAAGAAGTAAACCCCGGGCAGACACTGCCCCACCCTCTCCCGCGCGGGAGAGGGCAGAAAAAAAGTGCCCCACCCACGGCTGTGGGTGCGTACAACATCTCCAGGAGACCCTCCCGTGACCGACTTCCTCCAACTCTTCTTCAGTGGCCTGGCCACCGGGGGCATCTATGCGCTGGCCGCACTCGGCTTCACGCTGCTATGGCAAGCCGCCGGCACCATCAACTTCGCCCAGGGCGAGTTCGTCATGCTGCCCGCCTTCATGATGCTGGCCTTCATCAACATGGGAGCGCCCTTCCTGGTCAGCTTCCTGCTCACCTGCATATTGGCTACCGCCGTACTCGGCTGGGCCTTCAAACGCGGCATCGTGGACCCGCTGTTCAAGTTCGGCATGATGCCCATCGTGGTGGCCACCATCGGCCTGTCGATTGCCATGCGCAACGGCATGCGCGCCGGCTACAGCGCCGAAGCCCACCCCTTCCCCAGCCTGTTTGCCGACAAGCTGTTCAACATTGCCGGCGTCACCATCACCATGGCCGACGTAGGCACCCTGGTGCTGGCCTTGCTACTGGTGTTCGGCACCCAGGCCTTTCTGAACAAGACCATCACCGGCCGCGCCATGCAGGCCGTGGCGCAAAACACCGAGAGCGCCAGCGTGCTGGGCATCAATGTGCCGCGCATGATCTTCTACACCTTTGCCATCAACGCCATCCTGGCCTGCGCTGCCGCCGTGCTGGTCACGCCGACCTACCTGGCCAAGTTCGACATGGGTGAAAGCCTGGGCAACAAGGCCTTCTTCGCGGCCATCATCGGCGGCTTCAACAATTCGCGCGGCGCGCTGCTGGGCGGGCTGATTGTGGGCGTCTGCGAAAACCTGGCCGCTGCCTATATCTCGCCGGCCTACAAGGACGCCGTGGCGCTGGTGATTTTCATGGTGGTGATCCTGTTCAAACCCCAAGGTCTGCTGGGCAAAAAAGAAGAGAGAAAAGTATGAAAAAGACCACTCTCATTTCCATAGCAGTAGCCGCAGTATTTCTGTGCGCCACACCGCTTTTTCTTAAAAATTACGGCATTTACCTGCTGACCACCTGGCTGATCTTCGTGATGGCCACCATGGGCCTGAACCTGACCGTGGGTTACGCCGGCCAAAAGTCGCTGGGCCACGCCGCCTTCTTTGGCATCGGCGCCTACACCATGGCGCTGGTGCTCAAGGCCGGCTTCAGCTGGTGGCTGGGCATTCCGGCGGCAGCGGCACTGTGCTTTGCTGTCGGCCTGGTGCTGGGCTTCCCGGCGCTGCGCGTGCAGACCATCTACCTGGCGTTTGCCACCCTGGGCTTTAACACCGCTATCTGGCTGGTGATGCGCAACGAGGAATGGCTGACGGGCGGTACCTTCGGTATCAACGACATCGCCCGCCCCGAATTCGCCAACGCCAACCTGAACTACTACTACCTGGTGCTGGGCTTTGCCGTAGTGCTGGCGCTGCTGCTGTGGGGCCTGCTGCGCTCGCCCTGGGGCAAGGCCTTCACCGCGCTGCGCGACAACCCGATCCGCGCCGAAAGCCTGGGCGTCAACATCCGCCGCTACACCCTGCTGTCGTTTGCCATCGGCGCGGCCTACGCAGGCATTGCCGGCGCGCTGTTTGCGTCGCTGGTGCAGTTCATCGAGCCCGCTCCGTTCGCGGTAGGTGCATCCATCATGATGTACCTGATGGTCGTGGTGGGTGGCCCCGGCTACTTCCTCGGCCCCATCGTCGGCGCGGCCGTGGGTGTGGTCGTACCCGAGTGGCTGCGTGACGTGCCCGGTGTGTCCGACTGGTATTTGCCGCTGTTCGGCGCCGCCGTGGTGCTGCTGATGGTCTGGCTGCCCGATGGGCTGCTGAGCCTGCCCGACCGTATGAAGGCGAAAAGACAATCCAAAGAAGCCAGCGCTGCCCGCGCTGCCGCAGGAGCCAAACCATGAGCCAGTCCCTGTTAAAAGTCACCGACCTGAAGAAGGCCTACGGCGCCATCCAGGCCGTGGGCGGCGTCAGCTTCCAAGTCCAGCCCGGCGAAATCTTCGGCGTGATTGGCCCGAACGGCTCCGGCAAGACCACCCTGTTCAACAGCATGCTGGGCCAGATCACACCGGACACCGGCAAGATCGAACTCAACGGCGAAGACGTGACCCATTGCGGCCCGCTGGAGCTGAACCGCAAGGGCGTGGGCCGTACCTTCCAGACGCTGCAGGTGTTTGGCAAGATGAGCGTGCGCGACAACCTGATCGTGGCAGCCCAGGAGCACCACGGCAGCATGTTCAGCCGCATGTTCGCCCCTAGCGACTCCGGCCTGGGCGCCAAGGCCGACGCGCTCATCAAGCGCTTCCGCATCGAGCACGTAGCCGACAAAAAAGCGGGCGAACTCAGCTACGGCCAGCAAAAACTGGTGGACATTGCCATGGCCTTCATGAGCGAGCCCGACCTGGTGCTGCTGGACGAACCCTGCGCCGGCGTGAACCCCAGCCTGGTGGGCGGCATCTCCACCCTGCTAAAAGACCTGAACCGCAACCCTGCCAGCGGCAAGAAGAGCAGCTTCGTGGTCATCGAGCACAACATGGACTTCGTGATGGACCTGTGCCACCGCATCATGGTGATGGTCGAAGGCAAGGTCATGGCCATCGGCACACCGGCCGAAATCCGTGGCAACAAGCAGGTGCTGGACGCCTACCTCGGAGCATAAAAATGAGCGATATTTGCATTGAATTTGACGACGTGGTGGCCGGGTACAAGGACTTCATGATCCTGAACAACCTGAGCTTCAAGGCCAAGACCGGCTCCATCACCCTGCTGCTGGGTCCCAACGGCGCCGGCAAGTCCACGGTGCTGAAGACCTTGTTCGGCCTGCTCAAGCCCCGCCAGGGCACCATCAAGCTGCACGGCGAAAGCATCGGCGGCGCCACGCAAAAGGAACTGCTGGCCAAGGGCATCGCCTTTGTGCCGCAGGGCCGCAACCTGTTCGGCCAACTGACCGTGTGGCAGAACCTGGAGCTGGGTGGCATCACCATCGGCAAGGAGCTGACGCACGCGCGCATCCCCGAGGTGCTGGAGTTCTTCCCCCGCGTCAAGCAGCGCATGAACAGCAT
The DNA here is from genome assembly GCA_026400275.1 of Burkholderiales bacterium. Taxonomy (GTDB): domain Bacteria; phylum Pseudomonadota; class Gammaproteobacteria; order Burkholderiales; family Burkholderiaceae_C; genus Rhodoferax_B. Next base: position 21,243 of record JAPLPK010000129.1, on the reverse strand, counting down.
GGCCTCGGCCTTGTCGGGCGGCGAGCAAAAGCAGCTGGAAATCGGCCGCGCCCTGCTGCTGCGCCCCAAGGTGATTTTGATTGACGAGCCCAGCATCGGCCTGAGCCCCATGGTGGTGGGCGATGTGTTCAAGCTTCTGCGCAAGCTGGCCGACCAGGGCACCACCGTGCTGATGGTGGAACAAAACGTGAAAAGCGCTCTCAAAATCTCTGACGAAGCGATTGCACTGGAATCGGGCCGCCTGGTGCTGCAAAAACCGGCATCCGAATTGCTTGCCGATCCGAACATTGAACGACTATTTTTGGGTGGGGCGCACGCAGCGCCTGCACCAGCCGCTATTTAATCAGGAGCAACCTAGCTATGAGTGACTTACTCGTCAACGACAGCCGCGAGCCACTGCAGGCATCGTTCAGCGATGCCGCCAACCCCTTGGGGCTGGACGGAATCGAGTTCGTCGAATACTCCACACCCAAGCCCCAGGCCCTGGGCCAGGTGCTGGAAATGATGGGCTTCAAGCCCGTGGCGCGGCACCGCTCGCGCGAGATCCAGCTGTACCGCCAGGGCGGGCTGAACATCGTGGTCAACGGCCACCCCAGCGATGCCCAGGGCGCCGGCCATGGCAGCGAGTCGCCCACCATCTCGGCCATCGCGCTGCGCGTGCGCGACGCCCGCGCCGCCTACCACTATGTGCTGGAGCGCGGCGCCTGGGAGGTGCCCACCCACGCCGAGGTGATGGAGCTGAACATCCCCGCCATCCACGGCGCGGGTGGCAGCCGCATCTACTTTGTGGACCGCTACAACGAGTTCTCTATCTACGACGTGGACTTCATCCCAATTCCTTCGGTGGACCAGCACCCTGCAGCCACCGCCGGCCTGCACTTCTTCGGCGTGGTGCAGTACATCGGCCCCGAGCGCAGCTACGACTGGATCGAGTTCTACAACGCGTTGTTTGGCCTGGAGCTGATCCCTGACGAGCAACGCTTCGGCATCATGCCCAAGGGCAAGCTGCTGCGCAGCCCTGCGCTGTCCGAAGGCAGCAGCTTCATGCTGCAGCTGATCGAACCCGAGGTGAATGTGATCGACGTGAATGAACGCCTGCAGCGCATCGGCCTGGGCGTGCCCGACGTGCTGGCCGCCGTGGCCGAATTGCGCAAGCTGGGTGTGGAATTTGTCGAGACCCAGGCCACCCACACTGAAAGCCGTGGCGCCATCACCAAAACCTATCTGGGTTCCGTGGTGTTTGAATTGGTCCATAGCGAGAAAGCACTATGAAGGCCCACGCCATCCAAGGCTTCGGCATGGACACTATCACCCTGGCCGGGCCGTTGAAAGCCAAGCTCAAGGCCATGGTGGACGCCGGCTTCACCCAGGTGATGCTGAAGGCCAACGACATCGTCGGCCACCCCGACGGCATGGAAGCCGCCGTGGCCGAGGTCAAGGCCAGCGGGCTGCGCGGCACCGGCTTCCAGGTTCTGCGTGACTTTGAGGGCCTAAGCGGCCACCTGCACGAATACAAGATCGACATCGCCAAGGCCATGCTGCAGATGTGCGCGGCGCTGGACTGCAAAGTGCTGCTGGCCTGCTCGTCCACCTCGGCCCACGCCACCCAGGACCTGGACCACATCGCCAAAGACCTGCGCAAGCTGGCCATGCTGGCCGTGCCCCACGGCATCCGCATCTCGAAGGCCTGTCCTGGGGCCGCACCATCAACGAGTTCACCACCGCCTGGGACGTGGTCTGCCGCGCCGACTGCCCCAACCTGGGCATAGGCATAGACTCGTACCACATCCTCGCCGCCAAGACACCGCTGGACGAGATCGACTACCTGGACCCGTCCAAAATCTTCCTGGTGCAGCTGGCCGACTTCATGTGGCAAGAGACCCGCACCTTTGAAGAGCGCATGACCACCGCCCGCACCTTCCGCGTGTTCCCCGGCGAAGGCGTGCACAGCGAGCAGTTGGTGGACTTGGTGCTGCGCCTGGACAAGCTCGGCTACCGGGGCGACTACAGCTTCGAAGTCTTCAACGACGACTACGTCAACATGCCCCTGCCCATGGTGGCCGCCCGCGCCCGCAAGAGCGCACTATGGCTGAGCGAAGACGTGCTGCGCCGCTCCACGCCGCTGCCCAACGACATGCGGCTGAAGCAACGCAGCTGAGGCCTCTGGTTCAGAGCCCAAACAGCGGCTGGCGCAGATAGCATCTGCGCCAGCCGCTCCTTTTTGCATAGCAGAACTTACCCATATACTGCGCACGCTCTACTTCCCCAACTCCAGTGCCCACACCCGCCATCGCCGCGCTGCGCAGCTGCGCCACCCGACATCTCACGCCTTGCGGCGACGGCCACACCGTCTGGCACCAATGGGGAGCCAGCAATGGCGACCAGCGCCCGCTGCTGCTCTTGCATGGCGGCAGCGGCAGCTGGACGCACTGGGTGCGCAACATCGACGCCCTGGTAGACGCGGGCCACCAGGTATGGGTGCCGGACCTGCCCGGCTTTGGCGACTCTGCCCTGCCCCCGGGCGGCATGGATGCCGACGTGATCGCGGCGCCACTGGAAGCCGGCCTGCAGCAGCTGCTGGGCACGCAGCCGGTAGACGTGGTGGGATTTTCATTCGGCGGCATGGTGGGCAGCTTTCTGGCCGCCGACTACCCGGCGCGGGTGGCACGCCTGGTGGTGGTGGGCGCCGTCGGCCTGGGCCTGGTGCCGCGCAACACCGTGCGGCTCAAAGGCTGGCGGCATCTGGAAACAGAGGACGCGCGCGACGCCATCCACCGCTTCAACCTGGCAGCCCTCATGCTGCACCAACCCGAGGCCATAGACGCCGATACCCTGGCCCTGCACAAGGCCAATGTACAGCGCGACCGCCTGCCCGCGCGCCGGCTGTCCAACACCGATGTGCTGAAGCAAAACCTGCTGCGCGTGGCATGCCCGGTGTCGGCCATCTATGGCCGCGATGACGCGCTGTACGTCGGCCACCAAGACCTGCTGCAAGCCAGCCTGCAAGCCCTGCCGCAGTTTCAGCAATTTGTGTGGATAGACCATGCCGGACACTGGGTGCAGTACGAGCGCGCCGAGGCCTTCCACAGCGCTCTGCTGCAGCTGCTGCCTCCTATACTGGGCGAATGAACGAACCCGACCATTCGCGCAGCAAGGCCAAGGACGCACGCACCACGTCGCGCACCAACAACCCGGACCGCACGCGCGAAAACATCATCGAGGTCGCCACCCGCGAGTTCTCTGAAAAAGGCCTGGCCGGCGCCCGCGTGGACGTCATCGCCGACACCACGCACACCAGCAAGCGCATGATCTACTACTACTTCGGTAGCAAGGAAGGCTTGTACATCGCCGTATTGGAGGCCGCCTACAGCCGCATCCGGCAGATCGAATCAGAGCTGCACCTGGAAGACCTGGAGCCCGAGCAGGCCCTGCGCACCCTGGTGGCCTTCAGCGTGGACTACCACTATGCCAACCCCGCATTCGTGCGCCTGGTGATGAGCGAGAACATGCAGCGCGGCGAATTCCTGGCGCAAAGCACATCCATCCAGCAGCGCAACGAACCGGCCATCGAAGCCATCACCGCCGTGTACCAGCGTGGCGTCGCAGCAGGCGTATTCCGCAGCGGCCTGGACCCGGTGGACCTGCACATGTCCATCAGCGGTCTGAGCTTTTTCAACGTGGCCAACAACCACACTTTTACCCTGATCTTCCAGCACACACTGGACAGCCCCCAGGCCATGGCCCTGCGGCGCAACAGCATCGTCGAAATGGTGCTGCGCTATGTGAAGGCCTGAGCCCGGTTGGGCCAAGTCAGGCCCACCCGTTTCGCCGTAGCTTGGCGATGCTGAAAAACCCGTCCTAGTTGCCAGCGGCCAGGCGCTGGTCGATCCAGGTGAAGGCGTTCAGCACGTCGTAGTTGCCGGCGTGCCCCTGGTCCCAATGTAGGGCAAAGTCGACGTCCTTGACCTTGGTGTCCGCCTTCAGGGCGCGGCTGATGTTGTAGGCCACGGTGAAGGACGTATCGCGGTCCCGCGCGCCAACGCGGACGCGCCAGTGTGTCGTAATGCCATCGGTCTTGCCTACATAGGCCAGCGCATTAATCATCTTGTACTGATTCAGCAGATATGCCTGCTGGGGATTGGCCGCCCAGGTGTAGCCGGTATTCGCCAAGCCCACATCGCTTTGCGCGGCATTAACTGCGTCCCCGCCGTTGTTGTTGTTCCACGCGTACTCGGTGAAGTTGGAATACACCTGGGCAGCGGTGCCGAACAAATTGGATTCACCACCGCTGTAGTTGCCATAGACGGTGGTGCCCGCGTGCGTGGTGTCGGCTGTCGCGGTAGCTGCGAGTGCGGCGGTTTGACCGACCTGGTCAAAAGCCGGCACGGCCTTGAGCCGGGACTGCTTGGCCACGAACTTCAAATAGTTCGACATATTGAAGTTAATAACCGTACCGCTCGAATCTACGTTGATGAAATCGTTCTTGTAGTACAGCGTTCCGCTTCCACCGGCCACACCATTGGCTGCAGCACTGCCGTACGCGTTGTAGGCAACGAATGTCTTGCCCGCCTTGACATAAGTGCTGGCTGCATTCTTGATCTCTGTCTGCAGGGCGGCCAGCATGTTGTCGGTGGTCAGTACCGTACCGTCGTCGTTTTTCAAACCCAGGCCGGCTTGGTATGTCACGAACTTGTTCATCAAAGCGGTGCTGCCGGCGGGGTCCGGGTTCGAGGCACGGACAAGCTCATTACCGCTTGCATCGACGATCAACCCCGCTTTCTGATCCGTCGAAACCAGCGTGCGTGTATCCAGCACATTGAACATCCATTCGTAAGCCAGGTCGGCACTGCCCATGTCCTGGATGGGACAGTAGGCCACGACGGCGTATACCTTGTCACTGATCGAACTCTTGCCGCTGGTGTCGACACCGGCCGCGCCAACGGCCTTCAGGTAGGGCAGATAGTCCACGCTGTCGCCCGTGGCGCCGAGTTGCGTGCTCTGCGCGCCACCACCGCTGGTGCCGTTCACCACGATGCGGCTGGCGCTGCCCGGCATGAGGCTGTCATTCAGGCGCAAATAGCGCACGGCGGCTTTGGCGTCGACGATGGCGGCTGGCGCCTTGCCCTGGTAGATGCCGTCGTCGTAGACGCCAGCGGGGGCCACCGCGCCACGGCTGCGCGAGGCCATGTTGATATAGACGAAACCACGGGCCAGCGCCGCGCCCTTCTTGTCGGTGTCGCTATTGCTGACATACGTGCCGCCGTTGACGATGTCGGCCCCGGCGTAATTGCTGTTGGTGATGGGGTCCGTGCCGTTCCAGCCGCCCTTGCCCCCCTGGTAGCTGGCCAGCCAGCCGGCGTTGTTGACGTTGAGCAAAATGGCGTTGTCTTGCTTGGCCGCGTCGACCTCACGCACAAAGATGTTCATATTCTGGTAGCCGCAGCTCTGGTTATCCACCGCACCGGCGGATTGTGTCGCCGCCAGTTGCATGGGCTTGCCCACATAGCAAACTTCGCGGTACCAGCGTACCGGCGTGCTCACGCCGTCGAGAGTGACCGTAATCGTCGTGTACTTTGTCTTATCGAAAGCCAGCTGGCTGTCATATACACCGGGGCCAGCGGTAGTGGACGCAGCGCTGCCGCCGCCGCAGGCCGTTATCAGGCCCGTAACCGATATCGCGGCGATGGAGGCCGCAAGTGCGCGCCGTTTGAATTGTGTGTGCATGCTTGTCTCTTTAATGAAGTGATTGAACGTGGGCTCTTCAGGGTCCGACGTGCCGGCTCTAGCCGCTCTTGTGCTCATGTTGGGGTCGCAGGTCAGCGGTTGGCTGGCCTTTGTCGTCATGGAAGACAACGCGTGGGTGCTGCGCCGCCTCTGAAACTCTTGCAAACCTGGGGCTGAGTGGCCTGGCGCGTGGCCTTCTTTGCTTCGAGTCAATGACATGAAGGGGCACTGTACGCAGCCGACGCGCGCCGCAGAAGATGCCGCGTTCAGGGGCGCGATAACCCCCAAGCATCATGGTTTTCCATAGGCATCCATGGGATGGCATCGCAGGCCTTAACCGCCGTTATCGAGGAGAAGTCCGCCTGGACAGCAAGGCGAACCTATGGCGCAAAACACCACCATCCCGCTGCGCAACAGCGGCGTCGAAATCGTCCTCGTTACCTGCAGAAACAAGCACCCGCGCGGGTACAGCAGCTGGGGCTAGCCCACGGCCTTGATCAAGCCGTCACGCCCGGCTTGCACCAGCATGGACGCCACCGCACAGGACGCCAGCCGGGCCGGCTCCGAGTCCGCCCGGCTGGTCAGGATGATGGGCACCTTGGCCCCCAGCACAATGCCTGCGGCATAGGTCCCGGCGAGAAAGGTCAGGCTTTTGGCCAGCATATTGCCGGCATCCAGGTCGGGCACGATCAACACGTCGGCCTGGCCGGCCACGGGCGAGGTGATGCCCTTGATGCGCGCGGCATCCATGTCAATCGCGTTGTCCATCGCCAGGGGGCCGTCCAGCTGGGCGCCGGTGATCTGGCCGCGCTCGGCCATCTTGCACAGGGCCGCGGCGTCGATGGTGGACGGCACTTTGGAGCTGACGGTTTCCATCGCCGACAGCACGGCCACGCGCACCGGCGACACATGCAGCGCATGGGCCAGGTCGATGGCGTTTTGCACGATGTCCACTTTCTCGTCCAAACCCGGCGCAATGTTGATGGCCGCATCCGAAATGATCAGCGGCCGGGGGTGGCCGGGCACGTCCATCACAAAACAATGGCTGATGCGGCGCGACGTGCGCAGCCCGCCTTCGTGCTTGACCACAGCCGCCATCAACTCGTCGGTATGCAGGCTGCCCTTCATCAGCGCGTCCACCTCACCGCGCAGAGCCATGGCCACCGCCACGTCGGCCGCTGCATGGCTATGGGGTGCGTCCACCATCTGCAAGCCGCTCAGGTCTAGCTGCGCCTGCCGCGCAATCGCCTCCAGCCTGGCGCGCGGCCCCACCAGCAGCGGCGTGATCAAACCCAGGCGGCTCGATTCCAGCACCGACTGCAAAGACACATCGTTGGCTGGGTGCACCACGGCCACCCGCAGCGGGGGCCGCTGGCGGGCAGCGGCGATCAGCCTGTCGTAGTGGGGGTGGGAGCTGGGGGCAGCAGCAGTGGCAGTAGAGGAATCAGGCATGGGCATAATTGAAATGAAGAACAGGAAGCTCACAAGCATGGGCCGCCAATCATGGTACTGCCATACACCCACCCCTTAGTGACACACATCCCATGGCGCTCACGACCCACAGCGATCTCATCGCGGTAGCCAACGCCGGCTCCTCCAGCCTGAAGTTTTCGCTCTATGAATGGCATGAAGGCAACGCGCTCACGCTGCTGATGCGCGGCCTGGTCGAAGGCCTGGGCACGGCACCGCACTTCGTCGCCAAAAGCCCCAGCGGCAACATCCTGGGTGAACGCGCACTGGACCCTGGTGCGGCACTGGGCCACGACGCCGCACTGCACCACGTCATCGAATTCGTACGCGATCTGGTGCCGGACATCCAGCTGCGCGGTATCGGCCACCGGGTGGTGCACGGCGGCCTGACGCACGCGCAACCCGTGCAGGTCACGCCGGCCGTGCTGGAAGATTTGCAAGCCCTGTCGCCCCTGGCGCCGCTGCACCAGCCGCACAATCTGTCGCCGATACGCCTGGCCTTTGACGCGCTACCGGGTGTGCCGCAAGTCGCCTGCTTTGACACCGCGTTCCACCGCGCCCATGCCGAAGTCGCGCAGATGTACGCCCTGCCCTACGCCCTGCACGAATCCGGCGTGCGCCGCTATGGCTTCCATGGCCTGTCCTATGAATACATTGCCTCGCGCCTGCCCCAGGTAGCGCCCGCGCTGGCGCAGGGCAAGGTCATCGCGCTGCACCTGGGCAATGGCGCCAGCCTGTGCGCCCTGGAAGGCGGGCGCAGCGTGGACAGCACCATGGGTTTCACCGCGCTGGACGGCCTGCCCATGGGCACCCGCTGCGGCGCGGTGGACCCCGGCGTGCTGCTGTACCTGCTGCAAGCCAAGGGCATGGACGCCGCGCAGGTGGAATCCATGCTGTACCGGGAATCGGGCCTGCTGGGCGTATCGGGTATTTCCAGCGACATGCGTGTGCTGCTGGCCAGTGATGCGCCCCGGGCGCAGCTGGCCGTCGATTTGTTCGTCTACCGCATCCTGCGCGAGATCGGCTCCCTGGCGGCCGCACTGGGGGGCGTGGACGGCATCGTCTTCACCGGCGGCATTGGCGAGAACGCGGCCGACATACGCCGCCGGGTCGTCGAAGGCCTGGCCTGGCTAGGCTTCAGCCTGGATAGCCAGGCCAATGGTGCTGGGGGGCCCTGCATCTCTGCTGCGGGCAGCGCCCGCGCGGCCTGGGTCATTCCCACCGACGAGGAATGGATGATTGCAAGCCATACCGTCCAGCTGCTGGGTGTGCGCCCGGAGCAAGTCTCCGCCTGAGCCCATCTTCACACCACCAGCGTTTTAGGTCTACAGCGCAGGATGTAGCTGCGCAAGCAGCTATTAATTCAGGAGCACCCCGGTTCAGCGCCCCACCATGTTGCCGGGCACCACCCATTGGTCGAACTGCTCGCCCGTCACATGGCCAGACGCCACAGCCGCCTCGCGCAGGCTGCTGCCTTCCTTATGCGCCTTCTTGGCGATGAAGGCGGCCTTGTCGTAACCGATGTGGGTGTTCAGCGCCGTCACCAGCATCAGTGAGCTGTTCACCAGCGCGGTGATGCGCTCGCGGTTTGGCTCTATGCCCACGGCGCAGTGGTCGTTGAAGCTGACCATGCCGTCGGCCAACAGGCGCACGCTCTGCAAGAAGTTGTGCGCCACCATCGGGCGAAACACGTTCAGCTCGAAGTTGCCCGACGCACCGCCGAAGTTGATGGCCACGTCGTTGCCAAACACCTGGGCCGCCAGCATGGTCAGGGCCTCGCTCTGTGTGGGGTTGACCTTGCCCGGCATGATGCTGGAGCCGGGTTCGTTCTCCGGGATGCTCAGCTCGCCGATGCCACTGCGCGGGCCGCTGGCCAGCCAACGCACATCGTTGGCTATCTTCACCAGGCTGGCAGCCAGGGTTTTGAGCGCGCCATGGGCATGCACCAGCGCGTCGCAGCTGGCCAGGGCTTCGAACTTGTTGGGTGCCGTCACAAACGGCAGGCCGGTCAGGCGCGCCAGCTCGGCGGCGGCCTGCTCGGCATAGCCCTTGGGGGCGTTCAGCCCGGTGCCTACCGCCGTGCCGCCCAGCGCCAGTTCACACAGGTGCGGCAGGGCCGCCTGCACATGGCGCGCGCCGTGTTCCAGCTGGGCCACGTAGCCCGAGAATTCTTGGCCCAAGGTCAGCGGCGTGGCGTCTTGCAGATGGGTGCGGCCAATTTTGACGATGTCGGCAAATTCGGCGGATTTCTGGGCCAGCGTGGCGCGCAGCTTTTCAATCGCTGGCAGCAGCTTGTGGGTCAGCGCATCCACCGCAGCAACATGCATGGCGGTGGGGAATACGTCGTTGCTGGACTGGCTGCGGTTCACGTCGTCATTGGGGTGCACCAGCCGGCCCTCGCCGCGCTCGCCACCCAGCAGCTCGCTGGCGCGGTTAGCCAGCACTTCGTTAACGTTCATGTTGGTTTGCGTACCCGAGCCGGTCTGCCACACCACCAGCGGGAATTCGTGCGGGTGCCGGCCGGCAATCACCTCGTCGGCAGCCGCCACGATGGCCTGGGTTTTCTGCGCATCCTGCAGGCCCAGCGCGTGGTTCACCACCGCAGAGGCCCGCTTGACCTGGGCCAGCGCGCGGATGATTTCACGCGGCTGCTGCTCGCCCGAAATGTCGAAGTTCTGCAGCGAACGCTGGGTCTGCGCGCCCCACAGTTTGTCGGCCGGCACAGCTATGGGGCCGAAGGTATCGCGCTCGGAACGGGTGGGGGTGTGCATGGGGGGCGGGGCGGGCCAATGCCGCAGGTGTGGAAGGTCGCAAATAGTAGCAATGACCCGCATAACCACGGAGCGGGTGCGGCTGCCTGGCGAAAACGCGGGAGCAGCATTTGAGCCATAAAAAAAGCTTCTAGCGCAGTAACCACCTGCGCTAGAAGCTCCTATTTATATAGCAACCAAGCCCCCACAAGCAGGGGCTGTGCGGGCGCTTAACCCAGCTTGATAGCCACCGGGTCGGCCGTCAGGTAGCCCACGGCAGCGCCGAAGCGGTCTTTGTAGTTGGCGCGCACCAGCGGGTCCAACACGGCTTGCACCTTGCCATGCAGCGGGGGCAGCCAGTCACCAGCGTGCTGGAAGTTGCTCATCACATAGGTCCAGCCGTTGATCTCGTCCACCGCGTGCAGACCGGTGGATTCAGCGCCGGCGGGGGTGGACAGCACGCGGCTTAGCGACTTGGTGTCCACGTTGTCGGCCCACAGGTAGTTGTTGACGTGCAAGCTGGTGTCTTCGCCGATGAACAGGGTGCGCAGCTTTTCCGAGAACTTCAGGTTGTCGGGGTTGGCGATCTTGTCGATGTGGGCCAGGTTGCCCATGGCGTCGGCGGCAATGTCCTCACCGGCCAGCAGGGTCTTGGTGGCGGTAGGCACCCATTCGCTCTGGATGGCGGCACCCAAAATGTCCTTCTGGCCGCCGGCCAGCTTGTGCTCGACCACGGCGCCGGCCACCAGGGCCTTGCTGACGGCGATGCCGCTGCCAGCCGTCCAGCCCTTGCCGCCCTTGACCATGGAGTTCTGGATGTAGGACAGCGCGGAATACGCCACCTTGTCCTTGATGTTGACGGTGGTGCCTTCCATCTTGGTGAAGGCCATGGTGCCGCCCATCACACCGGCGTAGCGGTGGGTTTCCAGGAAGGCTGCGGCTTTTTCCATGCCGGGCTTGACCTTGACCCAGTTGGCCACGCCGTCGATGAAGACCTGGGTGAAGCTGGCGTCCTTGGGGTCGGCCTTGCGCACGTCCATGATGTCGGCGGGCTTCAGGGTGTTGGCCATTTGCTCGATCTCGGCGCTGGTGGCATGGCCCAGCTTGATCCAGTACACGCTGGCACCGGCAGCGGCCGGGTCCACCGAGAAGCCGGAATCCAGGCTGGCCACGTACAGCGTGCCGGCGGACAGGTCTTTTTCCTTGTCGGCCACGAACATGAACAGGCCGCCGTTGGTGAAGTCATCGCCCATCAGCGCCGTGCGGTTGTCGGGCATGACCTGGATCAGCTCGTGCGAAATACGGCCCAGGCAGTAATGCTTCTTGATGGAGCCGGTGCCGTCGGGGTTGACGGTCACTTCCGGCAGGTGGCCGTAGTGGTAGGGGTTGGCCTTGTTTTCGTCGCCAAACAGGTTCTTGCTGAAGGTCTTGAAGTGCTTGACTTCGTCGATGAAGGGCGCGTTGGGCTCGTATTCTTCGCTGGACAAATGGGTGTTCCAGGGCGACAGGCTGGCGCCGCAGGTGATCCACAGGCCGTGGGCGCTGGAGGTGTCCACGTTGTGGTACTTCACCAGGCTGAGCTTGCCGGTCTTTTGGTCCTGGTCCAGGGTCAGCACGGCGATGGGCGACGGCAGCGTGCCGTAGGCATCGGCACCGGCCTGGTCGCGGGTGGTGTATTCAAACTGCACCACAGCAAACACGGCCTTGCCCTGGATGCCGGGAACATTCGCATTGGGCAGGCTCAGCATCGAGGAGCCATCCGGGCAGTCCGAGTAGAAATGGCGTTCCTTGCCGGCCACCGACTTGTCCAGAATCGGCTGGTTGCGGATGTCGAAATAGCCACCGGCCAGCACCTTGCCGCCCTTGCCGTCCGGCACCATGTCGCCGGTCACAAAGAAAGGCTGGTAGGCCAGCTTGTAGCTTTGTGTGGTGTTGTCTTTGTAAGTGATGTTCAGGGTCGAGCCCACGGCCATGGTCGCCATGGCGGCCGGGTTGGCCAGCGTGGGTGCGGCCATGCCGGTGAAGCTGGCCGACGCAAAACCGGCCGTGCTCGGCGCCGTGGTGGCGCAGCCCGACAGCAACGACGTGGTGGCGAAAGCGCCCAAGGGCAACATGGGCGCGGTGACCAGGAATTTCAGGGCACTGCGGCGCGAAGCAAGGTTCAATTCAGACATGGAGACTTCCGTGGGTTTATGAGATTCGGCAGCGTTGCAGCAGCAGGCGTGCAACACATGTAACCGGAATCATAGGAAGCGCATGTGTCAGTTTTTTGACTGTCACAACCCAGGCTGGCTTGGCAATGGTGCCAAGCCGAACTACATGGTTTATAAAAAATAGGCCGCTAGCGCAAGCAAAACCTACGATTGCAGCTATTCTTTATATAGCATTCACCAAGACTGATGGCTAAACCTTGAAGGCATCCACAGCCGTTTGCAAACGGTCCACCTGCTCCGCCATGGCCGTTGCCGCCGAGGCGGTTTCATCGACCAGCGACGCGTTTTGCTGCGTCACCAGCTCCAGCTCCATGACCGCCTGGTTGACGTGCTCGATGCCGTCGCTTTGCTGCACCGACGCGTCCGTCATTTCAGCCAACACACCGGTGACCTGCTGAACGGCCTGCACAATTTCCTGCATGGTGCGGCCTGCCTGCCCGACGCGCAGAGAGCCACTTTCTACCTGGGCCACGGAATTGCCGATCAGCCCCCGGATCTCTTTGGCGGCTTCGGCACTGCGCTGGGCCAGGTTGCGCACCTCACTGGCCACCACCGCAAAACCCCGCCCCTGCTCACCCGCGCGCGCCGCTTCTACCGCCGCATTCAGGGCCAGGATGTTGGTCTGGAAGGCGATGCCTTCGATCGCACCGATGATGTCCACAATTTTCTTGGAGCTGGCGCTGATCGCGTCCATGGTTTCCACCACCTCGCCCACCACGGCGCCGCCGCGCAACGCGATCTGTGACGCATTGCCGGCCAGTCCGTTCGCACTCTGGGCCCGCTGCGCGTTTTCACGCACCGTGGCGGTGAACTGCTGCATGCTGGAGGATGTTTTCTGCAGCGAAGACGCCTGGGACTCAGTGCGCTGCGAAAGTTCGGCATTGCCCTGCGCGATCTCGTGAGAGGCCACGGTAATCAAGCCCGCCGCATCCTTGATGCGCGACACCAGATCGCTGAGCTTGGCCTCCATATCGCCCATGGAGCCGAGCAAGCGGCCAAACTCACCACCGTCCTGCACCTCAAACTTCTGGCTGAAGTCGCCTGTGGCGATGGCCTCGGAAAGCAGCACCGCCTGGTTCAGCGGCCGCACAATGCTGCGCCCCATCGCAAATGCAGCGCCGCTGCCCAGCAGCAAGGCCGCCAGCCCCAGGCCCAAAAGCAAACTGCGGGTGGTGCGGATACGCTGCAGCACGTACGCCGCATCGGCATCGGCCTGCTCTTTCTGCTTACCCACCAACGCTTCTACCTGGGCTTGCATGGCATCCAGGGTGGGCAGGGTCTGCTCCTTGGATTCCTTGCGTGCATCGGGCAGCTCTTCTTCCGCAATGGAATGCAGCAGCTTGGCAAACGAGTCCGCATGCTTCTTGCGGTTGGCTTCGATTGCCGCCACCATGGCGCTGCCTTCGGTGGAGCCCTCCAGCCGCGCCAGGGCTTGCAAAGCATCGGCGATCTGCTTCTTTTCGCCTTCGATGTCTGCCACCGTCTTGTCTTCCTGCGCCTTGTCCACTGCAAAGAACAGCTCTACGGTACGCCGCGCAATGGTCCGGGTCGCCACATTGATGCGGGCAGCCGCCGCTGTTTTGACAAAGCCCTCGTCCACCATGCGCTGGTTGATCTGCCCCAGGTCGCCCAGGCGCACCCAAGCCACCGCGATGACCAGCGCCAGTAACGCCAGCACCAAGCCAAACACCAGATTCAACCGGGTCATGACTTTCATGTGGTTAAAGATTTGCATGAGCCCTCGATTCTGAAAATTAAAACAAAGTACCAGCCCGTGCTTGGCTGCCAAGAACGTTAACCCATCGCAACAGAGATAATCCTAGGGTTTCCCCACAACTACTGACCCCACCATGAGCACGTCCATCCGCCAAGCCGACTTGATCGAATCCGTAGCTGCCGCGCTGCAGTACATCAGCTACTACCACCCCGCTGACTACATCGCCCATCTGGCCCGCGCCTTTGAGCGCGAACAAAGCCCGGCGGCCAAGGACGCGATTGCGCAAATCCTGACCAATAGCAAGATGAGCGCCACCGGCCAGCGTCCGATCTGCCAGGACACCGGCATCGTCAACGTCTTCCTGAAAGTGGGCATGGACGTGCGCTGGGAAGGCTTCACCGGCAGCCTGGACGACGCCATCAACGAAGGCGTGCGCCGTGGCTACAACCACCCCGACAACACCTTGCGCGCCAGCGTGGTGGCCGACCCCCACTTCGACCGCAAGAACACCAAGGACAACACCCCCGCCGTGATCTTCACCGAGATCGTGCCTGGCAACACCGTGGAAGTCACAGTCGCAGCCAAGGGCGGCGGCAGTGAGAACAAGAGCAAGATGGTCATGCTCAACCCCGGCGACAGCATCGTCGACTGGGTGCTAAAGACCGTGCCCACCATGGGCGCTGGCTGGTGCCCGCCCGGCATGCTGGGCATAGGCATCGGCGGCACCGCCGAAAAAGCCGTGCTGATGGCCAAAGAAAGCCTGATGGACGACCTGGACATGTACGAGCTGCAGGCCAAGAAGGCGTCCGGCGCCGAGCTGACCAAGGTTGAAGCCCTGCGCATCGAGCTGATGGAAAAGGTCAACGCCCTGGGCATTGGCGCGCAAGGCCTGGGCGGCCTGACCACCGTGCTGGACGTGAAGATCAAGATGTACCCCACCCACGCCGCCAGCAAGCCCGTGGCCATGATCCCCAACTGTGCCGCCACCCGCCACGCCCACTTTGTGATGGATGGCAGCGGCCCGGTCTACCTGGACCCACCGTCGCTGGACCTGTGGCCCAACGTCAACTGGACGCCCGACTACAAAACCAGCAAAAAGGTGGACCTGAACAATCTGACCAAGGCCGAAGTCGCCAGCTGGAAACCCGGCGACACCCTGCTGCTGAACGGCAAGATGCTGACCGGCCGGGACGCCGCCCACAAGCGCATCCAGGGCATGCTGGCCAAGGGCGAGCCGCTGCCGGTGGACTTCACCAACCGCGTCATCTACTACGTCGGCCCGGTCGACCCCGTGCGTGACGAGGCCGTGGGTCCCGCCGGCCCCACCACCGCCACCCGCATGGACGGCTTCACCGAAATGATGCTGGCCGAAACCGGCCTGATCGCCATGATCGGCAAAGCCGAGCGCGGCCCGGTCGCCATCGAAGCCATCAAGAAGCACCAAAGCGCCTACCTGATGGCCGTGGGCGGCGCCGCCTACCTGGTGAGCAAGGCCATCAAGACCGCCAAGGTGGTGGGCTTTGCCGACATGGGCATGGAAGCCATCTACGAATTCGACGTGGTGGACATGCCCGTCACCGTGGCAGTGGACGCGGGCGGCACCAGCGCCCACATCACCGGCCCAGCCGAATGGCAAAAGAAGATCGCCACCGGCGAATTTAAGGGTATTGGGGTAGCGGCCGCTTGAACCTGAGCACCGCCCCCATAGGCGTCTTCGACAGCAGCGTCGGCGGCCTCAGCGTCTTGCAGGCGCTGCACGCCGAGCTGCCGCTGGAGCACTTCGTCTACCTGGACGACGGAGGGCACGCGCCGTACGGCGAGCGCGGCGACGCCTATGTGATCGCCCGCAGCCGGGCGGTGACGCAGCATCTGCGCAGCCGCTACGGCATCAAGGCCCTGGTGATTGCTTGCAACACTGCCACTATGGCGGCAGTGGCCCTGCTGCGTGCCGAGCACCCGGACCTGCCCATCATCGGCGTGGAGCCCGGCCTGAAGCCCGCTGCCGCTGCCAGCAGAACCAAGCGCGTGGGCGTGATCGGCACCCGCGGCACCGTCACCAGCGCCAAGTTCGACGCCCTGCGGCGCAGCCTGCAGGACCAGGCCGAGTACATCGTGCAGCCCTGCGACGGCCTGGCGGACTCCATCAGCCGCAGCGTGGCGTCATCCGATAATTCAAAAACAATAGCACTCTGCGCAGATTACATCAGCGCCATGGGCCAATTTGGCACACAAGCTGGTCAGATCGATACCCTGGTGCTGGGCTGCACCCACTATGTGTTCGTGCAAGACCAGCTGGCGGCTTTGGTGGGCCCGCAGGTGCAAATCTTGTCCACCGGCGAACCGGTGGCACGGCAGACACGCCGCCTGCTTGAGGCCGCGCAGACCCTGGCCACAGCCGGCCCGGGCCGGGTCCAGCTCACCACCACGGGCGACCCGGCGGTGCTGCAGGCCGCCGCCCAGCGCTGGCTGGGCTTCACTACCGAGCTGGCCTTTATTGCAAGTTTCTCGGCCAGCCCCGATCAGGCCTTGCCGGTAGAACCGTAACCGCCCTCGCCCCGCTCCGACGCAGTGGGGAATTCATCCACGATATTGAACTGCGCCTGCACCACCGGCACGATGACCAGCTGCGCCAGGCGCTCCATGGGGTCGATGGTGAAGGGCACCGTGCTGCGGTTCCAGGCGCTGACCATCAGCTGACCCTGGTAGTCGCTGTCTATCAAGCCCACCAGGTTGCCCAGCACGATGCCGTGCTTGTGGCCCAGGCCGGAGCGCGGCAGTATCAGCGCCGCATAGCCAGGGTCGGCCAGGTGAATGGCGATGCCGGTGGGCACCAGCTTCCAGGCGTTGGCAGCCAGGGTCAGCGGCTCGTCCAGGCAGGCGCGCAGGTCCAGGCCGGCACTGCCGGGGGTGGCGTAGGCAGGCAGCTGGTCTGCCATACGGGGGTCAAGAATACGAACGTCGATTTTCATGAGGGCTGTACAGGAGAAATGCGGGTAGCGATCTCGGCGACCAGGCGGCGCGCCAAGCTCAATTTGGATGCATGGGGGAGTTCGGTGGCGCCGTGCGCATCCACCAACAGCAGGGCATTGTCGTCCTTACCAAACGTAGCCGGGCCGATATTGCCCACCAGCAGCGGCACGCCCTTGCGCTTGCGCTTGGCCTGGGCGTTGGCCAGCAGGTCCTGGCTCTCGGCCGCGAACCCCACGCAAAACAAGGCGCCGCTCAAAGCGCGGGCGGATTGGGCCACGGTGGCGAGGATGTCGGTGTTCTCTACAAACTGCAGCTGGGGCGTGGCGCCCGAGCCGTCTTTCTTGATTTTCTGCTCGGCGGCCTGGGCCGGTCGCCAGTCGGCCACCGCTGCAGTTGCTACGAAAATAGTAGCTGCCTGCGCAGATTCCACCACCGCCGCAAGCATGTTTTGTGCAGATTTCACATCGATGCGTTTCACGCCGCGCGGCGCAGCCAAAGCCACCGGTCCGGCGACCAAGGTCACCTCGGCACCGGCTTCGCGCGCCGCCCGGGCGATGGCAAAACCCATCTTGCCGCTGCTCAGATTGGTAATGCCACGCACTGGGTCGATGGCCTCGTAGGTCGGCCCGGCCGTGACCAGCAGGCGCTGGCCGGCCAGCGGTTTGGGCGCGAAGAAAGCAACTACCTCCTCCAGCATTTCGGCTGGCTCCAGCATGCGGCCATCGCCGGTTTCGCCGCAGGCCTGCGGCCCGTTGCCCACGCCCAGCATATGCGCGCCGTCTTCGGCCAGTTGGGCCATATTGCGCTGGGTGGCGGGGTGCACCCACATTTCGCGGTTCATCGCCGGGGCAATCAACAAGGGCACCTTGGCGATCGGCCGGGCCAGGCACAGCAGGCTCAGCAATTCGTCCGACCGGCCCTGCACCAGGCGCGCCATGAAGTCGGCGCTGCAGGGCGCGATCAGGATGGCATCGGCCTCGCGGCTCAGGTTGATGTGCGGCATGGTGTTGGGCTCACGCGCATCCCACTGGGATGTGTACACCGGCCGTCCGCTCAGCGCCTGCATGGTGGTGGGGGTCATGAATTGCTCAGCCGCCTCGGTCATCACCACCTGCACCGTTGCGCCCTGCTTGATCAGCAGCCGGCACAGCTCGGCCGATTTGTAGCAGGCGATGCCGCCGGTGAGGCCCAGCACGATGTGCTTGCCTGCCAGGTCGCCATCCGCCGAATGAAGTGTGTTGGGATTCATGGCGGGCAATGTAGCAGAGCAAATACCAACGCACTCGACAGGGCACAAGGGCAAATTCCAGAGACACCGTGGAACTGGCTTTGCCAGGCCACTGGTGTCGCCCCCTGCAAGGGGGTTGGCGTAGCGACACGCAGTGCGCGAAGCCTGGGGGTGAGCCTTATATAATCACCATTTCCACCTCCTCGGGATTACGTCCCGACTTTGAGATGACCAAATTTGTCTTCGTCACCGGCGGTGTCGTGTCTTCCCTCGGCAAGGGAATCGCTTCAGCCTCTCTTGCAGCCCTCCTCGAATCCCGTGGCCTCAAAGTCACCCTCATCAAGCTGGACCCCTACCTCAACGTAGACCCCGGCACCATGTCGCCCCTGCAACATGGCGAAGTGTTTGTGACAGACGACGGCGCAGAAACCGATCTCGACTTGGGCCATTACGAGCGTTTCGTTGAAACGCGCATGCGCAAGTCCAACAACTTCACCACCGGCCAAATCTACCAAAGCGTGCTCGACAAAGAGCGCCGTGGCGACTACCTGGGCAAGACGGTGCAGGTCATCCCGCACGTCACCAATGAAATCCAGGAATTCATCAAGCGCGGCGCCCGCTTCGGCGAAGACGACGCAGTAGACGTGGCCATCGTGGAAGTCGGCGGCACCGTGGGTGACATCGAGTCGCTGCCCTTCCTGGAAGCCGTGCGCCAGATGAGCCTGAAGCTCGGCCCGAACAACACCGCCTTTGTGCACCTGAGCTACCTGCCCTGGATCGCCGCCGCCGGCGAGTTGAAGACCAAGCCCACCCAGCACACCGCCAAACAACTGCGCGAAATCGGCATCCAGGCCGACGTGCTGCTGTGCCGCGCCGACCGCCCGATTCCGCAGGAAGAGCGCTCCAAGATATCGCTGTTCTCCAACGTCGCCGAATGGGGTGTGATCTCCATGTGGGACGTGGACACCATCTACAAAGTGCCGCGCATGCTGCACGAGCAGGGCCTGGACGGCCTGATCTGCGACAAGCTGCGCCTGAACACGCCCCCCGCCAACCTCAAGCGCTGGGACGACCTGGTGTATGAAACCGAGCACCCCAAGGGCGAAGTCAACATCGCCATGGTCGGCAAATACGTGGACCTGAGCGACAGCTACAAGTCGCTGAACGAAGCCCTGCGCCACGCCGGCATGAAGAACCATGTGCGCGTGAAGATCAACTACATCGACTCCGAAACCATCACCCCGGCCACCGTGTCCCGCCTGGATGGCTTCGATGCGGTGCTGGTGCCCGGCGGCTTCGGCAAGCGCGGCATCGAAGGCAAGATCTGCGCGGCCCGTTACGCCCGTGAGCACAAGGTGCCTTACCTGGGCATCTGCCTGGGCATGCAGGTCGCCACCATCGAATTCGCCCGCCATGTGGCTGGCCTGCTTGACGCCAACAGCACCGAGTTTGAACCCGAAACGCCCCACCCCGTGATCGCTCTGATCAACGAGTGGAAAGACGCCGACGGCACGATCAAGATCCGTGACGAGAACTCCGATCTGGGTGGCACCATGCGCCTGGGAGCGCAAAGCTCTGACGTGGCTCCTGGCACGGTCGCCCACAGCATCTACGGCGATGTCGTGACAGAACGCCACCGCCACCGTTACGAAGCCAATGTCAACTACCTGGACCGCCTGCGCGAATCCGGCCTGGTAATCTCGGCCCTGACGCAACGCGAACAACTGACGGAAATGGTCGAGCTGCCGCAAAGCACCCACCCCTGGTTTGTGGGCGTGCAGTTCCATCCCGAGTTCAAGTCCACCCCCTGGAACGGCCACCCGCTGTTCAACGCCTTCGTGAAGGCATCCCTGGACCACCAAGGAACCAGCAAATGAAACTCTGCGGATTTGACATTGGCCTGGACAAGCCCTTCTTCCTGATCGCAGGCCCCTGCGTGATCGAGTCTGAGCAGCTGCAGATGGACACCGCCGGCACGCTGAAGGAAATCACCACCGAGCTGGGCATTCCCTTCATCTTCAAGAGCAGCTTCGACAAGGCCAACCGCAGCAGCGGCAACACCTTCCGAGGCCCGGGCATCGACAAAGGCCTGGAAATACTGGCCAAGGTAAAGCGCGAACTGGGACTGCCGGTGCTGACCGACATCCATGACGAATCGCAGATCGCCCAGGTTGCCAGCGTGGTTGACGTGCTTCAAACCCCGGCCTTCCTGTGCCGCCAGACCGACTTCATCCGCGCAGTGGCCCAAAGCGGCAAGCCGGTGAACATCAAGAAGGGCCAGTTCCTGGCGCCGGGCGACATGAAGAACGTGATCGACAAGGCCCGCGCGGCAGCCAAGGAAGTTGGCCTGAATGAAGACAACTTCATGGCCTGCGAACGCGGTGCCAGCTTTGGCTACAACAACCTGGTCAGCGATATGCGCAGCCTGGCCATCATGCGCGAAACCCACGCCCCCGTGGTGTTCGACGCCACCCACTCGGTGCAGTTGCCTGGCGGACAGGGCACCAGCAGTGGCGGGCAGCGCGAAATGGTGCCCGTGCTGGCACGCGCCGCCGTCGCCGTGGGCGTAGCCGGCGTGTTCATGGAAACCCACCCGGACCCGAGCAAGGCCATGAGCGACGGCCCGAACGCCGTGCCGCTAAAGCATATGCGCGCCCTGCTGGAAACCCTGGTGGCATTGGACCGCGTGACCAAGAAAAACGGCTACCTGGAAAACAGCTTTTCCGTGTAATGACTCACCCCCAGGCTCCAGTGCTGTGCACTTTTCGCCAACCCCCTTGCAGGGGGCAACACCAGCAGCCTGGCAAAGCCAGTTCTGCGGTGTTTTGGAAGGCGCGCGTTGGGCCTACGCGAGACGTATGAATAGTTACAAGCCCTAAACATTCAACACCTCGTCGCATCTGCAACACAAAAGCCGTGCAAAAATCCGCTGTACAGACTAGTGCGCCCCAAGCCACGCCCAATTTTTATTTAACTAGGAAGACAAAAAATGAGTGCAATTGTTGACATCGTCGCCCGTGAAATCCTGGATTCGCGCGGCAACCCCACTGTGGAATGTGATGTGTTGCTGGAATCCGGCACCATGGGCCGCGCGGCTGTGCCATCCGGCGCATCCACCGGTTCGCGCGAAGCCATTGAGCTGCGCGATGGCGACAAGAAGCGCTACCTGGG